>JAITLI010000020.1 GCA_031277975.1 Azoarcus sp. | reverse complement strand
CGGCGCGCCATCCGCTCTCCCGCGGGCTTATTGGCCCAGAGGGGAAACAGGCTGCGCCGCCGCGCCCGAAACACGGCAAGGCTGTGGATTTGTGGGCAGCCGGCTGCGCCGGTTCCCGCCGCCCACCCACAGGCCGGCGGTTGCCCACAGGCTCCACAGCCTGTCATCATTATTTATGTTCATGGGGGGAAGATACATGGACAGGCGCCCCGTTCTTCCCTCCCTTTTTGAGCAACTGGAACCCTGGACGGATGCCATGCTGGAAGCGGCCAATCTGGTGAAGGCTGTGGGCGCGCCGCCAAGTTCGCATTGATGTCTTGAGCGTGGGTTTCACTGGCTGTGCGGCAGGCCGGTCAATCCATGGACGCTCCGCGCCCGGCCGTTTTCCCGATCCCCGATCCCCGATCCCCGATCCCCGATCCCCGATCCCCGATCCCCGATCCCTGCCGCCGGGGCTGCTCATACCTTGAAACGTTTCAGCGTGGCGCCGACCTCTTCGGCCAGTTGATTGAGGCGCTTGGCGTTGCCGGCGGCTTCTTCGGCGGAAGCATTGTTCTCGTCGGTCATTTGCGCGATGCTCTCGACGTGGCGGGCCACGTCGTGGCTTGCCTGGCTCTGTTCCTTGAGCGCGTCGGAGATTTCCGCGACCGCCTTCGAGACCTTGCCGGCTTCTTCCCGGATCATTTTCATGTGCTCGCCCGCTTTCTGCGCCAGCGACTGCCCGGCTTCCACTTGCTTGACCACTTCCGCCATTTCGCTGACCGCTTCGGCGGTGGAAGTCTGGATTTTGTTGACCATGCCGCTGATGTCCAGGGTCGATTGCGCCGTGCGTTCGGCCAGCTTGCGCACTTCGTCCGCCACCACCGCGAATCCCCTGCCCTGCTCGCCCGCGCGCGCCGCTTCGATGGCCGCGTTCAAGGCCAACAGGTTCGTTTGGTCGGCGACTTCCTTGATGACGTTGACCATTCTCGTGATCTGGTGCGATTCTTCGCCCAAGGTACCGATCGCTACCGAGGCGTTGGAGACGATCCGCGCGATCATCGCCATTTCGTCGCGCGTCTGCTCGATGACGTGGCCGCCCCGCTCGGAAATCGCGCCCGCTTCCTGCGCCATCGTGCGCGCATCCAGGGCGCTGCTGGAGACGGTGTTGATGGAGACGCTCATCTCTTCGACGGAAGCGGCCATCGCCGAGGAAGAATTGCTCTGGCTCACGGAGCTTTCCGCGACTTGCCCGGCGGCGGCGGCAACCGATCCCACGGTCTCGCCGACTTCGTCGACCTGCATCCGGATCGTGCGGAAAGCGGATTGGAGTTTGTTCATCATGTAGTCGAACGATTTGGACATCTCGCCGACTTCGTCCCTGGATTTATTCTCCAGCCGCAAGGTGAGATCGAGATCTTCCGCCACGCGGGACACCATGCCCCGCGTCTTCTCCAGCGGAGCGATCACCGAGCGCATGATCGAAAAAGTGACGCCTCCCAGTACGATCAGACCCAGCGCGATGATGGAGATTATAACGACGAAGTTGTGCGACGTCCTGTTCCTGGCATTCATCATGCCATCCTTGCTGAGAATGGTCTGCAAGTCGAGGATGTCGTCCAGCGTCGCCTGCAATTTCTCCGTCTGTTCGCCGCGTTCCTCGTTGCCTTTGCCGATGCGATATTGCAGCTCTCGGAACGCGGTTTCCGTGGGCATGGCAGCGACTACGTTCAATGCGGCGAGAAAATCCTGGTCGTATTTGAACCATTGTTCCCACTGTGGCTTGAATTTATTCCACATGGCGTCCCCTTGTTTCGAGAGAGGGAGACTTTCGATTTTTTGCATATAGCTTTTTACCTTTTCGATCGTTTTTTCCATGTCGTTCTTGAAGCCGGATAATTGTGTTTTCAACACAGCCTGGTCCAGATTCCCAGACATCACGATCATGCTGCTCCGGTATGTCAGATTGTAGATTTCTCCCCGTATCCTCAGGAAATACTCCGATTTGGGCATCTGGACTTCCGAAAAATGCTGGAACACATCACTATCGTCGTACAGCGATGTGATGCCCACCGCGGCGATGGAAACCATGCCCATCAAGGCGACGATGACGAGCATGATGATTCTGTGTTTGATCTTCATTTTTCCTCCTTTTCCACAGCGCCTCCGCGAAACACAAAGCCGCGCGGCAATGCGGATGGAACAGAACATCCTGTAGGGGAAAAACATTTAGTCAATTTACGTTCGCCGCGTCAACCGCGAAAAGTCTCGATTTGTTAGCGGCTCGTCACCCATATGAAATAAAAAGCCATACGGGATGGACAATCCGGGAAAGGGATGCCGGCAGGGCCTCCACACCCGGAAATCATGTTTGCCCATTTCCCCGCCGCCAATGATCTGGCGCGGGGCCGGGTAAAGGACAAATTCAGTTACATCAATGCAAGGAGCAAGGAGGTCGATCAGGAATCAGGGGGCAGGGGTCAGCCGGAATGCCGCCACGTTGGCGTCTTCGTATTCCGGCGCTCCGTATTCACGCGCAAAACGGGCGATGCAGGCGTCGATTTCCGTTTCCGGTCTGTTGCCCGCCCAGCGGTCGAAAACCACATAATCGATCGCGGCGCGGCGCAAGGAGGCGGGATCGGCGAGCGAGACCGCATTTTTCAGCAGGAAGCCCGAAGCCGGATCGGTTTCACCCCAATACGGCGGCTTGCCGCAATAGCCAGTGCGCTGGGCGCTCCACAGCGGCTGGCGGTGGATGCGTTGCCAGCGCGCATCGGCCAGGGTGAAGCTTTCCAGGCCGTGACCGGCCACGGCCAGGCGCACACTGCCCGGCGGTAATTCGGCCAGACGCCGCCAGAACGGCGATTCGGGTAAATCATTCAACAATGTTCGCACCGGATTGTGGCGGACGCGGTAATCGAACTGATGCCATGAATGCAGGGTGAAATTATTTGGCCGTTCGAGCAATTCCAGTGCCGGCCCGTCCGCCAGCAGCAGACCCGCCAATACCGTAAACACCAGCGCCCACGCGACACGCGCCTGTACAACAGGTAATTTCGCCAGCCAGCGTTCGAGCAAGCGCTGCGTCCCGAGCGTCACGCACAGCAGCAACGGGGGGAGCACCGGCAGCAGGTAACGCCCGAAAGTCAACGGGTTCTGCACCCATGCGGGCCGGGAGCAATAGATCGCCGCGAGCGTGGCCAGCACGCCAGCGCATGCCAGCCCGAACACGTCGGCACGCCGGCGGTACAGCGCCAGCGCTCCCGGCAGCGCCAGCAATACGCACAACAGCATCAGCAGGCGCGAATCGACGCCCAGCCAGCAAAACCATACTCCGATCCAGGTCGCCAGGGTCGGCAGATCCTTGCCCATGCGGGTGGAGAGCGTCGCCGTATTCATGAGCATCGGCAGCCCCGCCAGCAAGGCGACCGCCGCCGCCATACCGAGGCCCAGCAGGCAACTCGGACGCAATATCGCCCAGTTGCGCGTCTTCCATGCCTGCCAGGCATCGCCCATTGCGATCCATGCCAGCGGCGCGAGCACGAACGGCGCCACCGCCATATGCAGCCAGCACGCCAGCGACGCGCTCGCCGCGTAGCCCCATGCCCATCGCCATTGGCATTGCCGGCGCCAGCGCGCCAGCGCCAGCAACGCGCCCCAGGCAAGCAATACGGTCAGCGCATAGGGGCGGGCATTGCGGCTGTAATTGACGAGCAAGGGTGAAATCGCCAGCAGGCTCATGAATCCCAGACCCGCCGCCGCGCCAAAATTGCGCCATGCCCACCAGCCCCCGCCAGCCACCAGCAGCAATCCCGCCGCCAGCATGGGCAGGCGCATGCCCAGTTCGTCGACGCCCCCGTGCGCGGCCAGCCATTTGTAGAGCAGCGTCTGCGGAATGGAAAAATCCGCCACGCCCACCGCGGTAGCGATGTCGCCGTAACTCACCCCGGAGGTCGCCTTATACACTGCATGCCATTCGTCGTCGGTCAGCCACTGGATGTCGATCTGCTGTACGCGCAGGAAAGCGGCGAACGCCAGCACGATGGCGAACACGGCCCAGGTCGATTTCTTGTATGCGGTCATTTGTCATCCTCATTCACGTTTGCGCAGACGCAGCGCGGCGTTGTCGTCCCATGCCCAGGTCTGGTTGACTGCCCACAATTGGCGCACGGCCTCTTCCAGCGCATCGGCGCGCGCGCGCGCGGCGGCAAGATCCGATGACGAGGCGATCCCCATCCGGCGCAACAGTCGCGCCCATGGATGCGGCGGAGTATCCGCGGCAGCCAGCAATGGCGGCTCGAAAGCAAAAGGCGCGGCCCGTCGGCCCGGCTGGCGCGAATGATCGCGGGTACTGTCGTATTCGAGCGCCAGTCCGTGGATTTCAGCGAGCATGGCGACCAGTTCCGGATGATAGAAACGCACATGTTCGGGATCGCGCCAAAAACCGAACAACTGGCTGCGGATGGATTCGGGGTCCGGAAACACGAACAGCGCCACCCCGCCCGGCCTGAGCGCCCCGGCGACCGCCGCGAGCAGACGCTCCGCCCCGGCGGTGGGCAAATGCTCGATGAAATGCGAACAATACAGACCATCGCAACTTGCCGGATGCGCTTCGAGCCAGTCGAGCGCGTCGGCCTCGAACACCGTGTGCCCAAGACTGCGCGCATAACGCGCACTCATCCGATTGCGTTCCACGCCCACGGCGGCGATGCCGCGCCGCGCCAGGATTTCGAGAAAAACGCCCGTACCGCAGCCCGCATCCGCCACGGCTTCACAGCCTGAGAAGTGCGCGGCGAATTCCTCCTGCATGGTGAAGAGCAGGGCATGATCGCGGCGGCCAAGGGCATAGGCTTCATAGCCGAAAACCGCCGCCGCCCCGGATGCCGGACACGCTGGCGGAACGGATGCGGCGGCGGGCAATCCTGGAAACAAGGCGCGCAATCCGGCTTCGTCGGCGGCCAGGCGCGGCGCGAGCAAATCGGCAGCACAACGCAGCGCGCCGCCGACCCAGCGCTGGCGGAGCGGATCGCTGGCGAGCGCCGAACAATCCTCCATCGCCGGCAGGCGAATCGCCACTGCGAAACCGAGCGCATGCGCGATACGCGCCAGATCGAGACTGACGCCGGCAAGACGCTCGACCAGCACCCGCGCCGGACGGTGCGCCAGCAGGCTGGCCACGAAACGGCTGTTGACCTTGAAGGGGCCGAATACGGCACGCAAGGCGAGCCACTCGCCGCCGCATTCGCAACGCATTCCCCCGAATGGCAACCTGCGCCCATCGCCATCGAAGAAAGCCCACGACACCACGCAAGGTTCTTCGCCGCCGCGCCCTTCCACCGCCACTTTCAATTCGACCCGCGCGCCCGTCATCGCGCCGGCAGCTTCCTGGCTTTTCATCGTGAGACCGACATGGGTTGATCGTTGCTCCGGAGCATCCATACAGGCGGACATTATGGCAGAACACCGACGCGGCTCCGTTCCGAGGCTGGCTTGCCGATTCCGGATTTCCACCGTCACGGCGAAGCCCGGGCCTTTTTCTTTTCCCCCGGGGGTGCGGGGAAATCCTTTCTCTTTGGGAATGGCTTTTCATTTCTTCTTCCGGACAGGAGAAGAGAAAAAGACTCTGTCATTGCCAGCCTCCTTCCGTTATTACGAACGCGGCAAAGCAAATACGCCTTCCGGCTCGCGGGCGAAACCCACCGGCATCCATGAAATATTTTACGATTCATAAAATTTCCCGGGACTTTATAAAATCGCCATCTGCTATATTCGCGGTCTGTTACCAATTGATACACATCCCTGCGGAATAGCATTTCATGCAAGCCGTCATCCTGGCGGGCGGACTGGGAACCCGCATCAGCGAGGAATCCCACCTCAAACCCAAGCCCATGATCGAAATCGGGGAGATGCCCATTCTCTGGCATATCCTCAAAATCTATTCCAGTCATGGCATCAACGACTTCATCATCTGCCTGGGATACAAGGGCTACATCGTCAAGGAATATTTCGCCAACTACTTCCTGCACACGTCCGACGTCACCTTCGACATTTCCCGCAACGACATGGAAGTGCACGCGCGCCACGCCGAACGCTGGCGGGTGACGCTCGTGGATACCGGCAAGGAAACCCCGACCGGCGGACGCCTGCGCCGCGTCCGGAGCTATCTCTCGCCTGACGAGGCTTTCTGTCTCACCTATGGCGATGGCGTGGGCGACATCGACATCGGCGCGAGCATCCGCTTCCATCAGCAACAGGGACGCCTGGCGACGATCACCGCCGCTGTCCCGCCCAGCCGCTTCGGCGCCCTGCGAATCGAAGGCGAAACAGTCATCGACTTCGACGAAAAACCGGCTGGCGGCGACGGCTTCATCAACGCCGGTTTTTTCGTGCTCTCGCCCGCCGCCATCGACCTGATCGAAAACGACCAGACGCCCTGGGAAGGCCCGCCCCTGCAAACCCTGGCGGCGCGCAAACAGCTTTCCGTCTGGCGGCATCACGGCTTCTGGCAGCCGATGGACACCCTGCGCGACAAAAACCACCTGGAACAACTCTGGCAATCCGGGCAAGCGCCCTGGAAAACCTGGTCATGAACGCGGACTTCTGGCGAGGCAAACGCGTCCTCCTCACCGGGCACACCGGCTTCAAGGGCGGCTGGCTCTCGCTCGTGCTCGCCCACCTGGGCGCGGAAGTCACCGGCTTCGCCCTGCCGCCGCCGACCAACCCTTCGCTGTTCGCGCTGGCCCGTCTCGACCGGGAAACGCGCTCGATCATCGCCGACCTGCGCGATGCCGGCGCCATCGACCGGGCCGTGCGGGAAGCGCGCCCCGAGATCGTACTGCACCTGGCCGCCCAATCCCTGGTGCGCCAGTCCTACGCCGACCCGGCCGGGACCTACGCCACCAACGTCATGGGCCTGGTCAACCTACTGGAAGCCGCGCGGCGCGGCGACTCGATCCGGGCAATCCTCATCGTCACCAGCGACAAATGCTACGAAAACCGGGACTGGCCCTGGGGCTACCGGGAAAACGACGCCCTCGGCGGCCACGACCCCTACAGCAGCAGCAAGGCTTGCGCCGAACTGGCCGCGGCGGCCTGGCGCGCCTCCTTCTTCTGTGCGCCGGAGTCCCGCGCCTTCATCGCCACCGCGCGCGCAGGCAACGTCATCGGCGGCGGCGATTGGGCGCAAGACCGGCTGATTCCGGACATCCTGCGCGCCATCGAGGCCGGCGAACCGGTACGCCTGCGCCGCCCCGAAGCCATTCGCCCCTGGCAACACGTCCTCGACCCCCTGCACGGCTACCTTCTCCTGGCGGAAAAACTCTGCCGGGAAGGCGGCGCTTACGCCGAAGCCTGGAATTTCGGCCCGGCGGACGACGGAACAAAACCCGTGAAATGGCTCGCGGAACGGCTAGCGCAACAATTATCGACGCAACGCCAAAAGCCGCGGGAAATCCCCCTCGAAATCGACGCGCGCCTCCATCCGCGCGAAGCGCACTGCCTGAAACTGGATTCCGCCAAAGCGCGCGCCCGGCTCGGCTGGCAGCCCCGCTGGAGCCTGGAAACCGCGCTCGAATACACCGCCGCCTGGTACCGGGCATGGCGGGAAGGCGCGGACATGCGCGACGCCACCCTCCGGCAGATCGCCGCCTTCGCGGAAAGCGGCCAACGCCCATGACACACAACCCGCCGCCCGCCCCGCCTTCCGCCCAATTGCGCGCCCGCATCCTGCAATGCGTCCGCGATTACGCGGAAAACCTCGCCACCGCGCCCGCCTTCGTTCCGGGCGAAACCCCCATTCCGCCCTCCGGCAAAGTCCTGGGCGCGCAAGAACTGGCATACGCCGTAGACGCCGTCCTGGACGGCTGGCTCACCGCGGGCCGCTTCAACGCCGCCTTTGAAGAAAAACTGGCCCGATTCCTGGACGCCGGATTCGCCCTCAGTTGCAATTCCGGCTCCTCCGCCAATCTATTGGCCGTCTCCGCCCTGTGCTCGCCGCTCCTGGGCGAACGCGCCCTGCAACCGGACGACGAAATCATCACCGCCGCCGCCGGATTCCCGACCACCGTCAATCCCATCCTGCAAAACCGCCTGACCCCCGTCTTCGTCGATTCCGCGCCGCCCGGCTACAACCCCGCGCCCGAAGCCATCGAAGCCGCCATCGGCCCCCGGAGCCGCGCCATCATCCTGGCGCACACCCTGGGCAACCCCTTCGCGGCGGAAGAAATCCGCGCCATCGCGGACAAACACCGCCTCTGGCTCATCGAAGACTGCTGCGACGCCCTCGGCTCCACCCATCGCGGCAAGAAAACAGGGACATTCGGCCACATCGCCACGCTCTCCTTCTACCCCGCGCACCACATCACCATGGGAGAAGGCGGCGCGCTCGTCACCAGCGACCCCGCATTGAAACGCGCCGCCGAATCCCTGCGCGACTGGGGGCGCGACTGTCACTGCGCCCCCGGCCGGGACAACACCTGCGGCCGCCGCTTCCGGGGGCAATGGAACAAACTCCCTGCGGGCTACGACCACAAATACGTCTACGCGCACGCGGGCTACAACCTCAAGATCACCGACATACAAGCCGCCATCGGCCTGGCGCAGCTCGAACGGCTGCAAGACTTCATCGCCGCCCGCAAAAAGAATTTCGCCATCCTCGCGCGCGCCCTCTCCGGCACGGAGCGCTTCCTGCAACTGCCGCAAGCCGCCCCGGACAGCGACCCCGCCTGGTTCGGCTTTCCCCTCACGCTCGAAGCGGAAGCCGCCGCCCGCCGCCCCGACCTTCTCGACCATCTCGACCGGCGCAAGATCGGCGTCCGCCCGCTCTTCGCCGGCAACCTCACCCGCCAGCCCTACATGCAAGGCCGCGACTACCGCGTCTCCGGCACGCTCGCGGGCGCGGATCGCATCATGAACAGCAGTTTCTGGATCGGCCTCTATCCGGGACTCACCGAAGACATGCTCGCGTATTCGGCGCGCTGCCTGCGCGAATTCTTCGGACTGGAAGCCTGATGCCATGGGAAACCCGGCAATGAGCGAACGCCCCGCCGCCCGCGCAATGACGAGTGGGGGCGCCATTGCGAAGAGCGCCGCGACGCGCGCCCCTTTCCGTCATTGCAAAAGTCCTCCCTCCTCGTCATTGCGAGGCGCGAAGCGACGTGGCAATCCAGTTCGTTCCGGCCGGCGCGCAGCGACGCTGATCAAAAAGGCGGGAGGAGGAAAGAACGCCCGTCCATCGCCCGCCGCAAAGAAATCAGCGGCGCTGCGCGCCGGTTGGAACAGCGCCCTCTCCCGCCCTTCGGGCACCCTCCCCCGCCAAGCGGGGGAGGGGAATCCTTTGGGAGAACGGGGTGGGCGCCGAACCGGATCGATCTGGCCCGGAGCCGGGGGAGTCTGGCTCGACATCGAATCGATCTGGCTCGGAGCCGGGGAAATCTGGCTCGACGTCGAATCGATCTGGCTCGGAGCCAGGAGAATCTGGCTCGACGTCGAATCGATCTGGCTCGGAGCCAGGGGAATCTGGCTCGACGTCGAATCGATCTGGCCCGGAGCCAGATCGACCCGCTCCGGAGCCAGATTCAGATCGGCGGCGCTACGCGCCGGATGGAACGAACTGGATTGCCACGGGCCTGCGGCCCTCGCAATGACGGGTGGGGGCGGCCCTCGCCGTGCCGGGCGGGGGGCGCCGCGGGCCGCGGGGGGGCCCGGGGGGGGCGGGGGCCATCGGCCACCCGCGTCTTGGCGGGGGCCGCCGCCCCGCGGCAATCCAGATGGCCTTGCAGGTTGCCGGGGCGCTGCGGAGGGTCGAGGCGCTGCGTGGATTGCCGCGCCGAACGTCTATTCAAGCCGTAACTCTTTGATTAATAAAGAGTATAACGTTATTCCCGCATTGGGAATGGACACAATCATGGACTTTTTCCCGTTCGCTGGCAAGCCAGACTCCTGTTCTTGTGGCTTGCCATTGTCCGCCTGAA
>JAITLI010000175.1 GCA_031277975.1 Azoarcus sp. | reverse complement strand
GGGTTTCCAGATTGCGGGCATGAACCACGCGCCCAAACTCTTTGGTGAAACGCCGGCGGGAGAAGTCGCATGAGCGAAAAGAAGACCTCCGCCGAGTATCCGCCGATCCGGATGCTCTTCGAACTCGACCGGGCCGACGATCCTTTTTTATACGACGACCTGATGCGCTGCCGGAAAGGTTCGAGGCGCGCAAATCGTCTGCGTCTTCTGGCGCACGAAGGCGTGAGCTGGCAATGGAGCCTGGCCGCTGGCGTGGCGCCTCGCCTTCCTGCCGCCGCCACTCCAGTCAATGAAGCCCCACCCCTTGCCACTGAGATCGCGATGCCTTTGGCCGCCGACGTATTTGACGCGCCGATTGCGGAAGGCTGATGTTGGCGAGTCAATTTCCAAAAACCTGACTTGAAGGAAAACAGACATGTTCCAAAAACCTTTCAAACTCCTGCACGGCTGGATCGAGGACATCCAGCCTGGGCAGGAAACTGGCTGGTGCGCATTGAAGCTGCGCCAGCAAGATGCCGCCATGCTCAACCTGGTAGCGATCCAGCTGGACTGGCCGTTCAAGCTGGGCAACGAAATCAGCATCGCCGTCCGCGAGGATGACCCCGAGCGCGTGGTCGCCATTGTTGACCACACGGCGGAGAGCGGCGTCCTCATGCCGCACGACCACCAACGCTTGCGCCCCGACAAAGAAGACCTCGCGATCCTGGCGACCGTGTTCTGCGCGATCTGGATGATTGCGGGCTGGCGGAGTCTGCCGGTATGCGCCATCACCGTGGCGCTGTACTGGTTTGCGACGAGCTGGCTACCCGACACGATTCGCCAAAAGGACATGGCCCGGATCGCCTATCGGCTCGACAAGGATTACTTCCGCTGGTCGATGGCAAAGGACAGGACGAAACCATGAAGAACCAACCGGCCCGATCCAGGCGATCCGTCAGCGCCTCCGAGCTTGCCCAGATGGGTGTGTGCGAGCAACGGGTCTTGTGCGAACACCTCTACGGCAAGCCGCGGACAGTCCAGCAGCGCGCCGATGCGGCGCGCGGGGATGAAGAACATCGGCGCTTTTATGAAGCACGGAAAGGCCGCTGCTTCATTGCCACGCTGGTCTATGGCGAGAGCCGGGAAGTCATGGTCTTACGAAGCTTCAGGGATCGCGTGCTTCGCGCCTCGCCGATGGGGCGCGGCCTGATTCTGGCCTATTACCGGATCGCGCCGGGCGTGTGCAAAGTATTGGCGGAGCGCCCCCGATTGATCCGCATCGTGCGGGGGCTGCTCCGGCTACTGGTCTGGGGCGCGGAGCGGATGACCAAAGATGGAGGCGCTCGCGATGTTTGAATTGCTCGCGGTCATGATATTGCTGGCTTTTTTGCTGGCATGGAGGTGGCGCCGCCGGGAGTCGGCGTGGATGCCACGGGAGCTGCGGCGCGCGGAACTGGCCTACGCCGAAAAACTGTTCAAGGCACGAGGGCCGGTGACATTGACGGCAAAAGTCGACCGAGCCTACAGGAGACGCGACGGGGTCATCGTGCTCGTCGAATTGAAGACCCGCCGGGGGCATCGGCACTATCCGTCCGATGTGATCGAATTGTCCGCGCAACGGGGGGCGATCATGAAAGAGACGGGTGAGACGGTTGCGCTTCGCGCCTATGTGCTCGTGCAGGACTTGTCCCGGCGGCGGACCGTGCATCGCGTGGATTTGCTGGATGAAGGCCAGGTCGACACACTGATCGAACGCCGTGAAGCGATTTTGAGCGGGCGTCTTCAGCCGGAACGAGCCAACTCGGCAAAGCTTTGTCAAACATGTGTCTATAAAGATCGTTGCCTTTGAGCGACGCGTCGGCCAGGAATACGTCAGTGCGCAAGCGGCGTTGACACCCAGAGTAAAAAGTCCATGAGCCGGGTGACCAGCATCTTGCCGACTGCGTTCGTTATGGGCCTTTAACAAGCCCATTTCCGGCTGGCTTGCGACTGTTTGGCAAGGCACGCTTGCAGGACACTCACCTGCCTGGCCGAGCATCATTTTCAATATTGCGCCCTCTTCATGCCAGTCGCATTTTGCGCCAATCGCAGGGGCTTGAAGTCGGGGCTTCGGCTGTTCTCATAGGCTTACCGGGTCGAGCAGTTGTGCCGCTGATCCATGCTTCAAGGAGAACGAAATGGCTGGAGTTGAAAAACTGACCGCTTTGAAAGTAACGCGCATTTCCAAGGCTGGCAAGCATTCTGACGGCAAGGGTTTGTACCTGCAAGTCACCAGGCAGTTGGTAAAGAGTTGGATCTTTCGGTACGAGCGCGATGGAATCGAGCACTACATGGGCATGGGTCCTGTCCATTCGGTCAGTCTCGCCGAAGCGCGTGAAGAAGCGCGCAAAGCGCGGCTTCTGTTGCAGCAAGGGATTGATCCATTGCAGCACAAGGCGGAAGTTACCGCCAAGAACAAGGCGGTCAAGGCAAGCAACAAAATTTTCCAGGAGTGCATGGTTGAGTACATCGAAAACCACAAGGAGTCCTGGCGTAGCGAAAAGCACCGGAAGCAATGGGAAGCGACGCTGCTTGCTTACGCATGCCCACACTTTGGAAAAATGAACGTCCGGCTGATCAACACAGCCCTCGTGCTGCAAGTGCTTGAGCCGATCTGGAAGAAAAAAACCGAAACCGCAAGCAGGTTACGTGAGCGGATCGAGCGGATACTTTCCTGGGCGGCCACCAAGGGCTACCGCGAAGGCGAGAACCCAGCTCGTTGGCACGGTCACCTGGAAGAGATCTTGCCCAAGCCTGCCAAGATCAAGAAGGGCAAACATTACCCATCATTGCCTTACATGCAGATGGGAGCGTTCTGGCGCCTGCTTCGACTTGAGAAAGGGATCGCTGCGCGTGCGTTGGAGTTCACCATCCTCACAGCCTGCCGCACCGGCGAAGTAATTTTTGCGAAGTGGGATGAGTTCGACTTCGCAGTCAAAATTTGGGTGATCCCGGCAGAGAGGATGAAAGCACACAAGGAACATCGCGTGCCATTGGTCGATGAGATGCTCGTTATCCTTAACCGCATGAAAGGGCTTGATCCTGTCTGGGTTTTCCCAGGCGCCAAGAACGGAAAGCCGATATCTAACATGGCGATGTTGAACGTACTTGAACGGATGCAGCGCACGGATATCACCGTCCATGGGTTCCGCTCGACGTTCCGGGTGTGGGCGGCTGAGCAGACCCATTACCCGAAAGAACTACCGGAGCTAGCCTTGGCCCACTCGGTGGGGACTGCCGTTGAGAATGCCTATCAACGCTCGGACTTGTTTGAGTTGCGCAGGGCGGTTATGAAAGACTGGGCTGACTGGTGCAAGCTCGTCCAGCCAAGTCAAGAGATTGGGCAGAGGGCGTAATTCTCGCCCCCTATCGACCATCCCCTTACACACAATTCACTTCATTTTTCCCTGGAATGGCAGTAGCAAACAAACGGAGAGGCTCCTGAACGCACGAGCGGTACGTCTAGCAGCCTGTCGGACTTTCCGATCCGAACGACGTTTTGCTGAAAATTTAGGCAAATTTGGCGCTCTACAACCGATAGAACATCGACGGCATACGCGCGGTTCAGGACGGAGTGTGTGTAAGGGGATGCTGTCGACCCCCGTCTCGGGTGCTGAAAGTTGGACTCCCGGGGTAGGATGAATGCTCCTCCGCCAAAACCGTCGACCCCCGTCCCGACCCCCGTTCAAAACGGAGATTTGGTGGAACGTAAGGGAATGGATTGGGACGGCTATTGTGCAAAAGCCATTGTTTATTAAGTACTTATAACATTTTGTGAGACGGCATGTAGACCAAACCAAGCCGACGTCCACTCCGCCAGAACGACTCTTCCAAGTCGTTGATCTGGAAGAAAAAAGAGCCACCTCCGGGTGGCTCTTTCACTTTCCGCCGCTGTTTCACGCGGCTGTGACCGGGCAATTGCACAAGCAAAACGCCCGCCCACGCTCCCCGCCGCAAAGAAACCACGCGAAGCGCGCTATCGCCGAATCAGGATTTCTTTGCCAAGGAGCGCCCTGGCAACCGCCTTGTCCACACCGGACTAGGCATCCTTGTCGAAACCGAAACGGCTGACGACCACCTCATAGACCTCGATGGCCTCCCCGCTCTGGCCCGCTTGTCCCAAGGTCGCGGGAGGCTGCGCATCGCGCTTGTCCGCGGCGGCGGAGAATTCGTGGCGGTAAACACAGGCGGCAATCGACGCGGCAACCACTGCGATCACGATCTTCACCCGCCGCGCCCAGGGTGGGTTGGGGTTAACTACCACGCGGCTTCCGGGGGCGTGGCCGACGTTTACCTTGACCTCCACATTGTTGTCGCCTCGATTGAACATACCCATGACCTGCCCGCCCCGCTCATGGTTGTACGAACCACGAATCGTGACGCTTTCCCGGCATGCTGCGTCTCTCATGACTTTTTGCCATAGCGCGGCAACTTCCGGGACACAGCGCAGCTGACTTGAATCGCCTGCAAAGAAATCAGCGGCGCTGCGCGCCGCACGGAAGGAAACCCTCTCCCGCCCCTGACGGGGCACCCTCTCCCGCTCGACATTGTGTATACAGGCGGGGGAGGGCCAAAGAGAGGCCGTTGTTCCAATACGGTGCGAAGCGACGCAGATTGAATCTGATCCCTGATCCCCGATCCTTGAATCCGCACGCTACGATAAAGCCGCAGTAGCGTAGAATCCGCGCATGGATACCGTTTCGAGCAATTTCACACATCATTTCCTGGTCGCCATGCCGCACATGGCCGACCCGCATTTCGCGCGCACGCTCACCTACATCGCCGAGCACAACGAGCAGGGCGCGCTGGGCGTGATTGTCAACCGTCCGCTCGACATGACCCTCGGAACACTGTTCGAGCGCGTGGAATTGCGGCTCGATGTCGAAGGATTCACCGGACTGCCTGTTTATTTCGGCGGCCCGGTGCAGACCGACCGCGGTTTCGTCCTCCACCGCCCGAGTGGCGAGTGGCATTCGACATTGCGGGTCAACGACGAAGTCGGCCTCACCAGCAGCCGCGACATCCTGCAAGCCATCGGCAGCAAGGGCGAACCGCGCGAAGTGCTGGTCAGTCTCGGTTTCGCCGCCTGGACAGCCGGACAGCTCGAACAGGAGCTTGCCGATAACGCCTGGCTCACCATCCCCGCCGATATGTCGATCATCTTCGGCCTGCCTCCTGAAGAACGCCTGAGCGCCGCCGTACATAAGCTCGGCATTGATCTCGCGCAAATCAGCGAGATCGCCGGACATGCCTGAAAACGCGCCGGTCGGCGCCGGAGCGGCTTCTGCTTCTATTTCTCTGCCGGCGCGCGGCAGCCTGCTCGGTTTCGATTTCGGCCTCGCCCGCATCGGCGTCGCCACCGGCGAACTCGAAACCGGGCTGGCCAGCGCGCTCACCACCATCACCAGTGAAACCGGCGCGTCGCGCTTTGCCGCCATTGCCCACCTGATCGAAGAATGGCAGCCCGTTGCCTGTGTCGTCGGCCTGCCGCGCCCACTCAACGGCGAGGGCGCGCATGCGCTCGAACCGCGCTGCCGCCGCTTCGCCAACCAGCTTCATGGCCGTTTCCGCCTGCCGGTGTTTTTCGCCGACGAGCGCCTCACCTCGGCCGCCGCCGAACACGACTTGCGCCAAGCTGGCGTGCGCCGCTGGCAGGCGCGCAAGGAAAAACTCGACGCCGCCGCGGCGCGGCTCATCCTGCAACATTTCCTGGATTCGCATCGATATGCAATTTCCTGATGCAGAAACGCTCTGCCAACAGTTGGCCGAACAAATACGCCCGAACCTCCAGCCGAATACGGTCCTGATCGGCATCCGCACCGGCGGCGAATGGCTGGCCCGACGGCTGCATGCGCTGCTGGGCCTCAATGGCGCGCCCGGCGCCATCGACATCTCTTTTTACCGCGACGATTACGGCGCGAGAGGATTGCGCGGCCCTTCCCTGCGGGCCGACATTCCGTTTTCGATTGAGGATGCGGCGGTCATTCTCGTCGATGACGTGCTCTACACGGGTCGCACCACCCGCGCCGCCCTCAACGAAATCTTCGACTTTGGCCGTCCGGCCAGCGTCGAACTGGCAGTGCTTGTCGATCGCGGTGGCCGCGAACTGCCAATTGCCGCCCGCTACTGCGCCCACACCCTGCCCGAGGCGCTGCCCGCCGCGCAAAACCTGCAACTGGAGCGGACGAACGCGGGTGTCCTGACCCTGAGGTTGATCGATGCGTAATCCACAGCTCAACAAGCACGGTGAGCTGCAACACCTGCTCACCCTCGACGGTCTGCCGCGCGAGGTCATCGTCAGCATCCTTGATCATGCCGCACCTTTCACCGAAGTCGCCGAACGCGAGGTGAAGAAGCTGCCCCTGCTGCGCGGCAAAAGCATCTTCAACCTGTTTTTCGAAAACTCCACCCGTACCCGCACGACTTTCGAGATCGCCGCCAAGCGCCTGAGCGCCGACGTCGTCAACCTCAATGTCTCGACCAGTTCCACCGCCAAGGGCGAAAGCCTGCTCGATACCGTCGATAACCTGTGCGCGATGCAGGCCGACATGTTCGTGGTACGCCACGCCGCCAGCGGTGCGCCGGTGCTGATCGCCCAGCACCTCCAGGCCACGGGGCGCGACCACATCCATGTCATCAACGCTGGCGACGGACGGCACGCCCATCCGACGCAGGGCCTGCTCGACATGTACACCATCCGCCACTACAAGCGCGATTTCACCCACCTGACCGTCGCCATCATTGGCGACGTGCTGCACTCGCGGGTGGCGCGTTCGCAGATCGCGGCGCTCACCGCCCTCGGCGTCCCCGAATTGCGGATCATCGGCCCTAGGACCCTGCTGCCCGATGGCATCGAAAAGCTCGGCGCGCGCATCTTTCACGATATGCGCGAAGGATTGCGCGGCGCCGACGTGGTGATGATGCTGCGTCTCCAGAACGAGCGCATGAGCGGCGCGCTGCTGCCCACCCCGCAAGAATATTTCAAGGTCTGGGGGCTGACCGCCGAAAAGCTTGCGCTGGCCAAGCCAGACGCCATCGTCATGCATCCCGGGCCGCTCAACCGCGGCGTCGAAATCGACTCCGCCGTCGCCGATGGCGCGCAGGCGGTCATCCTGCCGCAAGTGACGTTCGGTATCGCCGTGCGCATGGCGGTCATGAGCATGCTCGCCGGTCAATAAGGAAAAAGCGATGAAAATCCGCATTGCCAATGGCCGGGTCATAGATCCCGCCCGCCAAACCGACCGCGTCCAGGACGTCTTCATCGCCGAAGGCAAAATCGCCGCCCTTGGCGAGGCCCCTGCCGGTTTCGCCGCCGAACGGACGCTGGAGGCGCGTGGACTCATCGTCGCCCCCGGCCTGATCGACCTGGCCGCCCGCCTGCGCGAACCCGGCTTTGAATACCGCGCCACGCTCGAATCCGAAATGGAAGCGGCCATGGCCGGCGGCGTCACCAGCGTGGCGATCCCGCCCGACACCGACCCCGTCCTCGACGAACCGGGGCTGGTCGAAATGCTCTGCTACCGCGCCAAGAAGCTCAACCGCGCCCACATCTACCCGATCGGTGCCCTGACCATCGCGCTCGGGGGCGAACGCCTCTCCGAGATGGCCGAACTGGTCGAAGCCGGCTGCGTCGCCTTCTCGCAGGCCAACGTCCCCATCGTCGACAACATGGTGCTGATGCGCGCCATGCAATACGCCGCCACCTTCGAATTTCGCGTTTGGCTGCAACCGATCGCGCCCTTCTTGGCGCGCAACGGCTTCACCCACGATGGCGAAGTGGCGAATCGCCTCGGCCTGCCCGGCATCCCCGTGGCCGCCGAAACCGTGGCGATCTTCACCTACCTGCAACTGGCCCGCGCCACCGGCGCGCGCCTGCATATCACCCGGCTCTCCAGCGCCGAAGGGCTTGCCCTGATCGAACAGGCGCGCGCCGAAGGCATGGATGTCACCTGCGACATCTCGATCAACCACCTGCACCTGTGCGACCGCGACATCGGCTACTTCAACACCCACTGCCACCTCGTCCCGCCGTTGCGCGATCAGGACGACCGCGACGCCCTCGCGCGCGGGCTGGCCGAAGGACGCATCAACGCCCTGTGCTCCGACCACACCCCGGTCGATGACGACAGCAAACTCAAGCCTTTCAGCGAATCGGAAGCGGGCGCGACCGGCCTCGAACTGCTGCTGCCGCTCACCCTGAAATGGGCCGAAGAAAGCGGCCTGCCGCTCTCCAGCGCGCTGGCGCGCGTCACCTCGGAAGCCGCCCGCCTGATCGGTATCACCAAGGCGGGCCACCTCGCCCCCGGCGCGCGCGCCGACATCTGCGTCTTCGACCCCGCCGCCCGCACCGCCATCACCCGCGACAAACTGAAAAGCCAAGGCAAGAACACCCCCTTCCTGGGCCTCGAACTACCGGGGAAAGTACGCTACACGCTGGTGGAAGGACAATTGATGTTCGAGGGGTGATGCCGCCGGGTATCTGGTATCAAGGATTGTCGCATTCCGTCTGATTATGATCCGGAAACTCCGCCAATTTGCATGGACAAATAGCCCGTTCAGTTACTTGATGAGCGGTATGAAACCATCGAAATGAAACCAGGCTGCCCGGGGAAAGAGGATTTTCAATACACGCGAAACGGGACATGTTCCATCTTCATGTTTATGGAACCGCTCGGAGGCTGGCGTCATGCAAGGGCGAAAGAACACCGTACAAAGCTCGACTGGACATCGGAAATCAGAGAATTGCTTGAGATTCACTATCCGAAAGCATCCAAAATCCGCTTGGTAATGAATAACTTGAACACGCATGTTGTTGGTTCGCTGTACGAAGCTTTTACGCCAGTGGCTGCGCGCTCGTTCGCGTAAAGGCTTGAAATCCACTACACGCCAAAACACGGCAGTTGGTTGAATGCCGCGGAAATTGATCTGCCCGCAATAACAAAGCAATATCCGGGCAGACGAATCCCGAATCTGGGGAAATTGAACGGTGAAATATCCGCTTGCACGATTTCATCGCACCACGATCCTGTCTTCGGTCAGGCTGAACGGGACGACGGTTCCGCTTGTATTCGAGGGGGCGCTCAACGGGGAACTCTTCCGGGCTTATGTGGCGCAATGCCTGGCGCCCTCACTCAGGCCGGGTGACATCGTGGTCATGGACAATCTGTCGAGTCACAAGGTCAGCGGGGTCGTCGAAGCGATCAAGGCGCTCGGCGTTTCGGTACTGTTCTTGCCGCCGTACAGCCCGGATCTCAACCCCATCGAGCGGATGCGCTCGAAAATCAAGGCCCCCCGCGCAAGCTCAAGGTACGCGCGAAAGCGCGGCTTGACCAGGCCATCGCCCAAGCTTTCAGCGGTATCTCCCTATCCGATATCTCCGGCTGGTTCAGGTATGATGGATATGCGCTATATTAAATTAAACAGATCTAAAGTATGATTGTGCCAAAGTAGTACTTCATTCGCCAGAGCTTGCCGCCCGTGGGCGCGATGAGAAGATAAAGGTCAGCCTGTGTCACTCAACTCGCGGGGTTTACCGGTAGGCCGAATGGTACGGACTGCGGTATCAGTCAAGGCGGGCATGGGGGGTATCTTCTGTGGGGTATACCATTTTGTATAAATGGGGTATGCCCCCAAGTGTACCCCTATAAACGCCGCATTCAATCGGCCAATGTCATAGAAGATCGAACGAAAAAATCCGGAATCCCTTGCTGTTACTGAGGTTTCCGGACTTCGTCGAATTACATCGTATGCTGTATTGGTGCCCGGAATGGGAGTCGAACCCATACCCCTTTCGGGCGCGGATTTTAAGTCCGCTACGTCTACCGATTTCGTCATCCGGGCAGGCTCCGCACTATATCACAAGCCCGGGGCATGCCATGCGCCAGCCATTCGTCATGCTCGTTCTGTCGCGCCCGCGGCGGCGGGGACGAAACACTGGCGAAGCCGGGAGGCAAAATGGCGAAGCCGGGCAATACTGCCATTGCCCTGCGTAGCGCGGGCATTATGTTTCATGATAACGTGGCGCGTCGTCATAAAGAGAGGTCGGTCATGAGTTTGTCCAGTCACGGGGACGGCGGAACCTGTTTGCCGTCGCTTTTCTTTTTTGCAGGCATTGGATCAGTTTCAATCTGTTCATTGAGAGCCACCCCATCGACGAGATGCGCTCTCGGTGTCGTCCCGCCGGAAAAATGACGCTGTGAAAACAAGCGAGGCACGGAAACTGCTCGGAGTCGGTCCCGGCGACGCCCCCCAGGACATCAAGAAAGCCTTCCGGAGCCTGGCGATGCTTTGGCATCCGGATCGCAATCCCGCGCCCGAGGCTGGCGAGATGTTCGCACGCCTCAGCGCGGCCTGCGATCACTTGCTCGGATTGTTCGGGCAGGATGGCGCGGCCACTGGCAGCGCCGATGACGACGGCGTACACAGGCCGACTGGCAGGGCGGCCTCCCGCGGCGGCGATCGCTGCCAGGATATTGAACTCGATATTGAACATCTCTGCCTCGGCGGCCAGGTCGAAGCCGTCCTCGAATCCCGCGTGGAGTGCCCGGAGTGTGTCGGGCAGGGTTATCTGGAACACGAACGCAGCCAGTTGTGCCCTCATTGCCAAGGGAGCGGGCGCGTGCGGCGGGGCAAGAGCCTGCTCCGTTGCGAGGATTGCGACGGACGCGGTTACACCCGGCGCATCCGCTGCACGAAATGCGATGGCAGCGGCCAGCAGATCAGCCGCCGCATATTGACCGTCATGGCGCCCGCCGGAGTGCAGCCAGGCGACGAATTGCGTCTCAAGGGCGAAGGATACCCGTCCGCGTCGCGCAAAGGCCGTCCTGGCGACTTGCGGTTGCGTATCCAGGCGCGTCCTCACCCTCTGTATACCCTTGAGGGTTCCGATCTCGTGCTTGAACGCCCGGTCAGCGCTTTTGTCTTGCTCGCTGGCGGCACAGTCGCGGTGCCTTCGCCCGGCGGCCCGCGCGATGTCGAGCTCAAGCCCGGCCCTGCCGCCGCGCGCGAACAGAGTATTCCCGGCGCCGGAATTCCCGCGCGTGGCCAGCGGGCCGCCGGCAAGTTGCGCGTGCGTTTCGTCCCTGTTTTGCCTGCCGCGCTGACGCCGGAGCTCATCGGGCTTTGCCGCGCCTTGCAGTCTGGCATCGAGCGCGCCCCGGACAGTGTTCCGGAGCTTGCCGCGTGGGAAAAACGCTGGCTGCCCGGGCGGTGATCGCCCCCGCCGCCGGGGCGCGGTTTTCGGTTTGCTGCTCGTAAAAATAGTTATCATTATTGACTTCAGCGCAAAGATCAATGAGAATCGTCTCCGGCTGCTTGCGCGGAACGTTCCATTCACCGAGCGATACTGGATCGCCCGCTTGGATGGTGTGACGGCAGGCTCCGGGCCGGAGAAGGGCGCGCCTTTCCCGGTCCAGGCCCCGGCCCCGCGTTCGGGCCGGAATTGCTGGCCCTCGTGCGATTTGTTCGCATGGGGAAACAACCCGGAGCGGGGATTGCGATGGATACAGAAACGGAAGAATTACCTTTGGATTTGCGCTTGGCCGCCATCATCACCTTGTTATCGTCTTCCGCCCTGAAAGGAATGACGGCGGGGAAAACCGGCGCGCTGCGGCATCATCTCGACGCCGCCGTCGCGGAGGTGCGGACGCAAGGGCGCCATGCGCATTTGGCGAGTGCATTGCAAAATGCGGCGCAATGCTGGCAGGACATGTGCGGATGCTCCGTTTCCGTCGTGCAGGAACCCTATCCGTGGCCACGCCCGGCACTGCTTCATTGATATTTCAACTCCATTAACTCCATTTTCATTCGAGGTTTCGCCGTGTCCCGCTATATTGGTCCCCGCGTCAAAGTCTTGCGTGCCCTGGGCGTCGATTTGCCCGGGCTTTCCCGTAAATCCATGTCCGCCCGCCCGCAGCCGCCGGGCCAGCATGGCGCCAGGAAGTCGGTTTCCGGCCGTCATTCCGAATACGGCATGCAGTTGATGGAAAAACAAAAGCTGCGCTTCAACTATGGGCTTACCGAGCGGCAGTTGCGCCGCGTTGTGCTGGCCGCGAAGCGGCAGAAGGCGCAGACGGGCGGCAAGATCGTGGAGTTCCTGGAACGCCGCCTGGACAATCTCGTGTTCCGGGCGGGTTTCGCGCCGACGATCCCCGCGGCGCGGCAACTGGTGAGCCATGGGCACATCCAGTTGAACGGGCGGCGGGTGACGGTTCCATCCATCCGCGTGAAGGCGGGCGAAATCTTCGGCCCCACGGAAAACGGCAGGAAGCTGGGCGTGGTGCGCGCTTGCCTGGAAGACCCGGCGTTGTCGCGTCCGGAATGGATCGCGCTTGATGACGCGACCTTGTCGGCGACGCTCACTCATGTCCCGGACGGCCTGGATGCCGCGCCATTTCCGCTGGATTTGCAGCGCGTAGTGGAGTATTACGCCAAACGGATTTGAGGAGAAAGCCATGCCGCCGGCTTTGCATCTTTGGGCGGGCGCCCTGAGTCAGTTGTTGATCCTGGAAGAAACAGGTTGTCCGCACTCGGCGCGCCATGCTATCTGTCTTTTGAACCGCCTCTCGGAATTCGATGATCTGGACGAAGACGTGCGCCAGTTGTTCGAACGCGCCAGCCAGCGCCTGGAACGCCGGATTCCTGCTGGAAGCGGGTGGCCGGCGCTGGTATACGGCGACAAATGAGCGCTTTCCGCCGATCAGGGATCAGGAATCGGATTCAGGCCGCACCCCCAGCTTTTCGGCGAGGATGGCGGGACTCGCCAGACACATTTCCTGTGTGCCCATATTGACCGCGACTTGTATGGTGTATCCGCGCGTGAGTCTTTTCCCGCTTTCGATGTCGCGCACCAGGTATTCGAATTTGAGGCGGTTTTCCCATTCCATCAGGAAGGTTTCGATTTCGATGCGCTGCCGGTAGCGCAATGGCTGCGCATAGCGGATGAACAGTTCGATCACCGGCCAGGCATAGCCGGAGGCCCGCATGTCCGGATAGTCGTAGTCGATCGTTTGCAGGAGCGCCGCGCGCGCGATCTCGAAATAGCGCACATAGTGCCCGTGCCAGCAGATTTCCAGCGGGTCGAGATCGTGGAAGGGGATATCCAGTTCCACGCTTTTACGCCAGGGACTTTGTGGGTTTCTCATCTTTTACCGGTTCCTGATGATGGCGCGGCGCCTGCCAGAACGGAAAGAAATTGAACCATTGCAGGGGGTGTTCAAGGCATTCCCTGGTCAGCGCGGCAACGTAGGTT
This sequence comes from Azoarcus sp., assembly GCA_031277975.1. Classification (GTDB taxonomy): domain Bacteria; phylum Pseudomonadota; class Gammaproteobacteria; order Burkholderiales; family Rhodocyclaceae; genus WRNU01. Next base: position 13,143 of record JAITLI010000175.1, on the reverse strand, counting down.
TCGAGGTAGGGACGGATCGCCGCCGCGCGTTCGCGGCGCGGCAGGACGATGCGCTCGGCCAGCGGGCGTACGGTGACGAAGAAGGCGTTACCCGCGCTGGAGCTGAACAGCATGTATACGGGGCAGGCGAGTACGGCGGCAAGGATGTAGGGGCCGGAGGGAAAGTGCGCTTCCTTGCCGAGGAACGAAGCGGTCAGCGTGGCGCTGCCGCCGCCCGGTGCGATGGGAATGCGGTCGCCCGTGATGATTACGAGGCCGCCCGCCGCGATGCGCTCCGAGAGCAGCATGGCCGTCGCGGCGCTGATGCTGTCGACCTGGACCAGATCGACGTCCTGTTCCGGGTCCAGCGACTTCAGGACACGGTTGAAACGCTCGGCATGATGCGTGTGGACGAGGACGGTGAGCCGGGCGGCGGCATGAACCTTGCGGGAAAGACGGCGGCACAGTTCGAGATTGCCGAAATGGGCGGTGATGATGATTCCGCCGCGCCCCGCATCAAGCAGGCGATCAAGATGCTCAATGCCGTTGACGTGGTAAGGCTGCCGCGCCCCGAGTGTGTCCGCCGCCACCAGTTTATCGAGAATGTTTTCGCCGAAGCTCATGAAGTGGCGAAAACTGTTCCGCCAGCCGGGCGCGGGCGTCGCGCCGCCGCTCGTCTCGTACAGGCGCGCCAGGTATTCGAGAGAGGCGCGCCGGGCCAGGGCGTTGGTCAGGAAGTACCACGGCATGACGAGGAAGAGCAGGACGCGGAACGGCCACATGCCACCGCGCCGGTAGATCCAGAACAGGAAGCGGATGCCTCCGGCAAAGCCGGCCTCTTTCATCGCGGCCCAGTGCATCAGCGCCTCTCGCGGCGGATGTGCCGCATGAGCAGCCTCGGCAGGCGCGGGATCATGCCGAAGAAAAGGCGCGCGTGCATCGCGGAAATACGGGCGTTGTCGCGCCACGGACGGAAGCGGGAGGCGTTGCCCGCCGGATAGCGCACGGCAACCGGCATGTTGATGATTTCCACGCCCGCCCAGTCCAGGCGCACCAGGATTTCTGGATCGAAGTCCATGCGCCGGGCGCGATCGAGCGCCGGCAGGAGCGGCATCACGGCCGCGAGCGGGTAGACGCGCAAACCGCACATCGAATCGTTGATGCGCCGCGACAGGGTATTGATCCACACCCAGGCGTGGGTGAGATAGCGCGCGTAAAACCGCCCCCGAGGGACGCTCGCGTCGTAGCGCGGATAGGCGGCGATGACGGCGGCGGGATGGCGGGCGGCGGCCTCCAGGAAGCGGGGCACGGCTTCGAGATCGTGCTGGCCGTCGGCATCTACTTGCAGGGCGTGGCTGGCGCCGCGCGCGCGCGCGGCGCGCAATCCCGTCATCACCGCCGCGCCCTTGCCCCGGTTTTCCGCGTGCGCGACGAGGGTGATGGCGGGTTCGCCATCCGCTCCGGCGGCCAGCGCGGCCAGTGTCCGGGCCGTGGCCTCGCCGCTGCCATCATCGACGAGGATGACTGGCAAACCGTATCCGCGCAGGGCATGAGCGATGGCGCCCGCGCTCTCGCCATGGTCGAACACGGGAATGACCGCGACGGTTTTCATGCCCGGACGCCCGCCTCCGCAGTGGCGGCGCGCGCTCCTTTCTTCGGTACGAAAGCGCCGCGCGAACAGATTTTTCCGTCCAGCGTGTAACTGAATTCCAGTTCCTTCCCGCCGCGCTTCAGCACCAGTTCCAGGCGGGGCGCGTCGTCGGGCCGGATCAGATTCTGGAATTTGAGACCGGCGAGGTCGAAGCGCGCGGCGTCGAACCCGAAATAAAAGTGCGCGAAATGCGCCGCCCAGTCGATTTGCACCACCCCCGGCAAGATGGGCAGGTTGGGGAAATGCCCTTCGAACCAGGCCAGACCGCGGGGCAGGGTGAGTTGCAGGAGCAGCTTGCGCGTCTCCGCGTTTTCCGCCGCGCCCTCCCGGCTTTGCGCCAGCAGCCCGGCCTGCGGCAAGATCGGTGCGAAAAGCCGTTCCAGATCGCGCCGGGTAGTCTTACCCATTTCGTTGCAGGGAAACGCCTCCACATAACGCCAGCGGCGCGGCAATGCCAGCGGATCGAGGCGCTGCCGCAAAGCACTGCGCAAACTTGCATCGAAATACGTTTTCTTCTCCGCCGCCAGCCTTGCGCGGCCTTCTGGTTTCAGGATGAGCGCCGCACCGAGGATGAGGCGATCGCTTTCGCGCTCATGGGGCAGCGGCACGGCCAGCGCGCGTTCGACCTCGGGCAGGCGGGCAAGCTCTTCCTCGACCTGCGTCAGGGAAATCCTTTTTTCGCCAATCTTGACCAGGCGATCGGCCCGTCCCAAGAGCACCAGCCCGTGTTCGTCCATGCGGGCGAGATCGCCGGACAAAAAGCCGCTGTCGCGTTCGGCCTCCGTCAACAGCGGCGAATGAATCAGCAGGCGCGACGAGGTTTCTTCCACATGAAAACGCACGCCGGGCATGGCCTGCCATGGCGCGTTGCCCCGGCGGCGGGCGGCGGCCCCGGTTTCCGTGCTGCCGTAAATCTCGAAAACCGGCGCGTGCAGGAAAGCCTCGCCGCGCGCCGCGACCTCGGCGGCCAACGGACTGCCCGCCGAAACCGCCAGCCGCCAGCGCGCCTGCCCGCGCGCCTCCGGCGCTTCCGGCAAATGCTTGAGGAACGTCGGCGCGCTGACAAAGACGTAATCCGCCGCCGGCAGGCGTTCGAGGTCTTCGGGATAGCGGAGCTTTTCCACCACGATGGGACGCGCGGCGCACAGCGGCCAGAGGATGAAAAACGGCAGGCCGAACATGTGCTGATGCGGCACGCTGCTGACGAAGCGCGTCCGCGGCGGCAACTCTCCGCCAAAAGCCGCCTCCAGCATTTCGGCCTCGGCGCGCAACTGCGCCAGGCTTTTTTCGATGAGCGCGGGTTTGCCGGTGGAGCCGGAAGTAAACAGCACGAGGCCGGGATGGGCGTGGTCGACATCGCCGTCGTTGCGCGCGCGCGGCGCCGCCGCCCCTTGCGGCGCGGCGAATGCCGGCGCATTCCCGATCCAGGGTATGGGCAACGCCCGCCGCGTCACCGGCAAATCATCGCCGGGCAAGACCATCGTCAATCCCAGCGACCAGCCCGCCAGCAACCAGACGATGAAACGGTAGGCATCGCCATCGAAGAGCGCGACGCATGGACGCCCGGCGATTTCCCCCGGTTCCGGCCCGGCCAATAGCCACTGCCGCGCCGCATCGAGATCGCGGTAAAACTCCGCGTGTTCGATGGGATACCCCGCGCGCCAAGCCACGGGATGGACGCTCCCGGGCAACGGCCAGTAACGCGCGAGTCCCCGCACAAGAGCTTCATGCATGGGGCGTCTTCCCGCAAGGCGTGGCCGCTTCGTTACGGATGCGCCGTTTCACCCGGCCGCGAACGAGCCACTCCCCCGCAAACATGGCGCCCATCAATAGATAAGCGACAAAACCGTTGTAGAACGCCCAGGCGGTTTCTCCCGCGCCGATGCTCCACAGGGCCAGCGCGCCATTGGCCGCGAAGAACGCGCACCAGGCCTGCGTGACCCGGCGCGCATAGCGCCGGCCGGCGGGCGGCAAATCGGGTTCGGCGCGCCGCGCCAGCCGTTCGACGAGGCTCTGCTCTTGTGCCAAGCTGGCCGCGAACACGCAGAGAAACAGGATATTGACAACGACGGGGTAATACTGGAGCGGCAAACCGTCGCGCAGGACAAGCGCCGCGCCGCCGATGACCGCCGCCAGCGCCCCCGGCAGCCACTTCGCGGCGCGCGGCAACCCGGCGGCAAGCATCCCGCCCCCCGCGCGGCGCGGCAACGCGAGCGGCAAAAGGACAATCCCGCACCACCAGAACGGCCAGTCCTGCCAGCGGCACAACCAGAACATGCACGGCAGGAGAAAACCCGCTGCGACAGCGAAGCCCGCCGTCAACCAGCCCGGCATCAGGATTTCCCGGCGGGCGCGCAGATCGTGTCGACAATATCGCCCACGGTGCGTATTTTCTTGAACTCCTCCGGCGCAAGCTGTCGCCCGGTCTGCTTCCTGAATTCAACCGCGAGGTCGACGGCATCGATACTGTCGATGTCGAGGTCCCGATAAAGATCGGCCCCCGGCGTGATTTTTTCTGGCGCGATCTCGAAAAGCTCGGAAAGGAGCCTGGCGATCAGGGCCAAGGCGGAATCTCTGTCCATTGTTCAAATATCTCCCATGCATACCAGAGGGGATCAATGCGTGCGATGCGCCGCGACATACTCGGCCAGAGCACGCACCGACGCGAATATCCGCCGCGTTTCATCACTTTCTGCGGAGATCTTGAGGCCGTAGCGTTTCTGCAATCCCACGCCAAGCTCCAGCGAATCAATGGAATCGAGTCCCAGCCCGTCGCCGAACAGGGGCGCATCCTGATCGATGTCGCCGGGCGTCACATCCTCCAGCCCCAACACCTCAATGATGAATATCTTTATTTCGTGAACCAGCTCGTCGAGCATCGCCATACACTTCCCTGTAAGTAAAAACCCCATCCCGCAAGAAAGCCGCCTTTTGCGCCGCGTCCCTGCTCACGGCGCGCATAATACCAAGTAGCGGACCTTTTCAGGCGCACGGCGTCGGCGAATCGTTGGAATTCCGCATGCCGCCGGAGCGGCGCTGGATTTCCCGGGTGAAAAAAGCGCCCAATTCATGCGTCAGGGCGCGCGCCATCCGGTTGAGCGCGCCCGCGCGCGCGCCGCCGTCCTTTTCCGCCATATCGCGTCCCCAATCCGCCATCGCAATATCGTCCATGACGGTCAAAACGAAATGTGGCCGCCGCATGGGCGCCTGATACCAACTTTGCCCCTTGCCCAGCATGGATTCCGAGACCGTGATGACCACCGGCGTCAAATCGAGATTACCGCGCAGGGCGATATTGGCCGCGCCGCGCTTCATGGGACACAACGCGCCATCATGCGCGGGACTGCGCGTGCCTTCCGGGAAAATCACCAGATTGTCGCCCGAGCGCACGGAAGCGATGCAATCATCGACAAGCCGCGGCCCTTCGCTATTGACGATGAAACCGGCGCTCCTGATCGGGCCGCGCGTAAAAAGATTTGCCGCCAGATCCGCCTTGACCACGCAATTGGGCTGGCGCAGCAGCGCAATCAGCAACACGACATCAATCAGCGAAGGATGATTGGCGACGACCAGCAGACCCCGCCGCGCCAATTTCTCCGGATTGCGCACCTCATAGCTGATCGTGCCGCAAACTACCATGACGCGCACGAACCAGCCGAAACTGCGATGGATAATATCGCGCGCGTGGCGTTGCGATTCGCGCACGTCCGGATAAACCAGGCGCAGCAACGGGAAAACGACGCACAAAATCACCAGTCCGCCCAAGCCGAAAAGCGAAAAACAACCTCCGGTGGCGACAATGCGCAGAAAACGATCCATCATGATCCGGCGACGATTGCCTCATGAACGCCCGCGCGCGCTTCGCCGCAACACCCATCCCCCGCGCGCGGAAAGACAAAGCGCCTCATCCTCGGGGCGCAGGAAAAAAGCGAGCAAATCCAGGGGCGAAACGGCACGCGCCATCGACGTCTTGCCGCCCTCATCGCCTTCGGGCGCAAGACGGAACTCATCGCCGGAAGAAAGTTCGAGCAAAAAGGCAAAATAATGCACCGCTTCCCGCGACGAAACAAAAGAATGATATTCATGGGGCAAAGGCTCCTCGCAATAAAGCAGCCACACCGCCCCGGCACCGTCCGCGAGCTGGGCGAGCGCCTCCTGCAAACCCGCGAGCGCGCCTTCCTCGCCGGCGGCGAGCGCTGAAAGCGGCGCACTCGCCCCACGCGCCATCATGAAAAGACCGCCGGTCGCGTTATGCACCGCCATACTGAACTGCTGCGGCGAAACGCGGCCCTCGCGCGCCAACTCATCCTGCAAGGCAAACGAACGGTTGAATTCCCCCATCCGGCTGCACAGCACGATCGCCTGCCCGGCATATGGCAATTCCGGACGGGAAAGCACATGCAGCGCGGCGCGCCCCATCACGCCGGCGCGGCGGCGCAAAAGCGGTGGAATTTCCCTGACCGACGGCGCGTCCGCAGCGCAGGGAACGGCAAAGGCGCGTTCCGCGCCACAAGCCCACGCCCGCCACGCCGCCGGCGTCTCCCGCCCGGGCATCCAGGCCGTCCAACCCCGCAGGTTCATTTCCGGCATGAAACAAAAAAAGCAAGGGCGGCCATTCCGGCCGCCATCGCGGACTCACTGCACAATGGCTGCCCGTCCTTTCATCGCCACGCCGGCCATGATATTGCCGGCATGACATTCAAACTTCGTGGCATCCGCATATTCGATCTTTTGATAATAGCTCACCATGTCGATCACGGCATTGGCGCCCTGGCGCTTGGCGTTGTCCTGGAATGAAATCAGTACGGAACGCAAGGCCCAATCGCAAGCCTGCTCATCGGTTCTTTTGGTCGCCTTCGTTTTCTTGTTGGAAACGGCTTCGGGAAAAGTCTGCTTGACCTTGCCGGGAATGGATTGCCCCTTCAGGTAGAACTTGACCGATCCGTCAAGCTGTCCATCCTGGATCGCCCGGGTGACAACGTCCTGAAAATCAAGAAAGTGCTTTGTATCCCGCGCCTGGCTGGCAACAGGGACAAGCAGGGCGGCAAATACCGACAAAGCGAGCAAGTTCTTTTTCATCATGGCACTGACCTTTTCCTTGAAAGAGTAAACAACGGGACTGGAATGAAATGCCCGTGAAGCAAAACGGCGCGATCATGTCACGATTGCATGCGGCGCACAAGGGGGGGCAGCCAGGGAGCGGGGAGTGGGGATCGGAACCAATCAACATCGCGCCGCCTCGCTCCATCAGTGTCGCTGCGCGCCGGATGGAAGGAACTGGATTGCCACGTCGCTGCGCTCCTCGCAATGACGAAGGGGGAGGCTTTCGCAATGACGGGGCGGGGAGGTTTTCGCAATGGCGAGGTAAGAAAGCGCTTCCGTTCCGATACAGAAGCCGCTTGCCGTTCCATCTCCCGCTTGCGGAAGAGGGTGCCTCGTCAGGGGTGGGAGAGGGCTTCGTTTTGTGCGGAGCAAAACGACGCTGACCGAATCCGGTCTCTGCCCCTGATGCACCTCAAGCCGGAATGCCATGGCAGCCATGCACTATAATAGTGCGCGCGGACCTGTAATAATTCTCCAATACACAGCTTTGCCCCTGTACGCAGTGGCACGCTTTTCGCTCGTACCGCCTATCCGCTACAGGGCAGGATTTGCGCGATGAGTACCAGCTTTTACGACGAAATGACCGATGAGGCGGGGCGTGTGCGGGCGCACTATGCTTCGTATGCGAGCTGGCTTGCCGAGATGCCGGGCGAGAAGCTGGCGCAGAAGCGTGCCGAGGCGGACGGGCTTTTCAACCGCAACGGCATCACCTTCGCGGTCTATGGCGAAGACGCGGGGGTCGAGCGCCTGATCCCGTTCGACATCGTGCCGCGCATCCTGCCCGCGGCGGAGTGGCAAATCCTTTCCGCCGGGCTGATCCAGCGCGTGAAGGCGCTCAATCTGTTCATCCGCGATATTTACCATGGGCAGGAAATCCTGCGTTCTGGCCTGATCCCGCCGGAACAGGTGCTCGGCAACGCCCAGTATCGCCGCGAGATGCGGGGTGTCGACGTGGCGCGCGGCATTTATGCCCATATCGCCGGTATCGACGTGGTGCGGGCGGGCGCGGGCGAGTATTACGTGCTCGAAGACAATCTGCGCGTGCCCTCGGGGGTCTCCTACATGCTGGAAGACCGCAAGATGATGATGCGGCTTTTCCCGCGCCTGTTCTCGCGCTACAAGGTGGCCCCTGTCGACCGCTATCCCGATATGCTGTTCAACACTCTGCGCAGCGTGGCCCCGATCGGGGTGAACGATCCCACCGTCGTGCTATTGACGCCGGGGGCGTATAACAGCGCCTATTTCGAGCATGCCTTCCTCGCGCAACAGATGGGAATCGAACTGGTCGAAGGGCAGGATCTGTTCGTCGCTGACGGACAAGTCTTCATGCGCACCACCCAGGGGCCGCAACGGGTCGACGTCATCTATCGCCGCGTCGACGACGATTTTCTCGATCCCACGGTCTTCCGCAAGGACTCCGTGCTCGGCGTGGCGGGGCTGCTTGATGTCTATCGCGCCGGCCGGGTCACGGTGACCAACGCCGTCGGCGCCGGCGTGGCCGACGACAAGTCGATCTATCCCTATGTGCCCGGGATGGTGCGTTTCTACCTCGATGAAGAGCCGATCCTGCACAACGTTCCCACCTGGATCTGCCGCAAGGCCGACGACCTCGCCCATGTTCTTGCCCGCCTGCCCGAATTGGTGGTCAAGGAAGTCCACGGCGCGGGCGGCTACGGCATGCTGGTCGGGCCGGCGGCGGCGAAGGACGAAATAGAAAACTTCCGCCAGGCGCTCGTGGCGCATCCCGAGCGCTACATTGCGCAGCCCACGCTGGCGCTATCGACCTGTCCGACCTTCGTCGACGCCGGCGTGGCTCCGCGTCACATCGACCTGCGCCCCTTCGTTCTTTCGGGCGAAGCAGTGCAACTGGTGCCGGGGGGGCTGACACGCGTGGCGCTGCGGGAAGGCTCGCTGGTGGTGAATTCATCGCAGGGCGGCGGCACCAAGGACACCTGGGTGCTGGAGGCATGATGTAAACATGAGCGCGCCCTTGCAGGAGAACGCGAAATGCTGAGCCGCACCGCCGACCACCTCTATTGGATGGCGCGCTACATGGAGCGCGCCGAAAACATCGCGCGCATGCTCGATGTCAACCACCGCATGTCGATGATGCCGCAATCGGCGGCGCAACTGGAGCAAGCCTGGGCCGCCACCTTGCGCATCATGGGGCTGGAAAACGGCTTTCACGACCGCTATGCCGAAATCACCCCCGACAACGTCCTCGAATACATGATTTTCGATACCGGCAATCTGTCGAGCATTCGCAACTGCCTGCGCGCGGCACGTGAGAACGCTCACGCGGTGCGCGGCGTCCTGACCTCCGAACTCTGGGAGACGACCAATGCCACCTGGCTGAAGATGCGCGATTTCACCTGCGACAAATTCCAGGATGTGGGCGCGAGCGACTTCTTCGACTGGGTGAAATACCGCTCCCACCTGTCGCGGGGGGTGACGATCGGCACCATGCTCCAGGACGAGGCCCTGCGTTTCATCCGCCTGGGTACCTTCCTGGAGCGCGCCGACAATACCGCGCGCATCCTCGACGTCAAATACCAGATTCTCCTGCCCGCCGGCGAAGTCGAAGGCGGCGCGGCCGATTTCTACCAATGGAGCGCGCTGCTGCGCTCGGTATCGGCCTTTGAAGTCTACCGCAAGGTTTACCGCGACCTCATCACCCCCGCGCGCGTGGCCGAATTGCTGCTGCTGCGGGTAGACATGCCAAGGTCGCTGGCGCGCTGCATGAAAGAGGTCTATGGCAACCTGCAACGGGTGCGCAACGCCCATTCCTGTGAAACCGAGCGCCTCGCGGGTGAACTGGAGGCGCAATTGCGTTTTGCCCGCGTCGACGACATCGTGCGCGGCGGCCTGCACGGCTACACCGTGCGCTTGCTCGACCGCCTGCACGCGCTCGGCAACCGCATCGCGGACGACTTCCTGGTGCCGGTCGTCAGGGATCAGGAATCAGGGATCAGGGAGCAGATGGAACGCGACACGAGGCGCCTCCCCTCGAAGGGGCCGCGCCCGTTTCGGCGGAACTGAGTCGCCCCCCTCGTCATTGCGAGGAGCGCAGCGGCGGGGCAATCCAGTTCGTTCCATCCGGCCTCTCATCCGCGTCGATGATGGGCTTGCGGTCAGCTTCTTGCCCGGATTCGCGCAAAAAAACCTCCCGTCCGGAGACGGGAGGAAGGCGGAATGCGCAAAAGGTGAAACAGGTGGAGGTGAAACCTGTTTCATCCAGCGGTTTTTATACCTCGTACCACACGCTGTCGATGACTCCGATCAGATCGGCATACTCATCGCCGTCCAGATCGGTCGTGCCGATGGGGGGCGGAGCATAGTCCTGCGCGGCCTCGACCAGCGTCTGCACCTTGTCGGCGTCCAGCACCCAGTCACCCACCTGGAATTGCTCGATCTGGTTCTTGTCGCCCAGGTACCAGCTTTCCACCGTTACCCAGTCGCCCGTGCCGATCACGTTGATTTCCAGGTTGTTGCCCGCTTGCAGGAACCAGAGCTGCTGGTAGTTGATGCCCGTGCCGAATTCCAGCACGTCGTCGCCATCCTGGTCGTTGATGAAGTCCCGGCCGTCGCCGCGCGTGAAGCGGTAGGTTTCGTTGCCCGCGGTATCGACCAGCCGATCCGTGCCCAGGCCGCCGACTAGTGTGTCGTTGCCCGCATTGCCCGACAACGCATCGTCGCCGGCGTTGCCGTCCAGCGAGTCGTTGCCATCGCCACCTTCCAGCGTGTCGTTTCCGTTTCCACCCGATAGCGTGTCGTCCCCGCTCAGACCGCGGATGTGGTCATCGCCCGCGGCGCCATCCAGCCTGTCGGCGCCGTTCGTGCCCTCGATCGTGTCGGTTTCGTCGACCTTCAGCCCGAAGTAATAGCTAGTGCTCAGATTCCCCGTGTCGGTGGCGGTGACGCGCAAGATCAGGTTGCCCACGTCGTCTTCCTCCGGCGTGCCGGACAATGTGCGGGTGGCGGGGTTGAACGTCAGCCAGCCCGGCAGCGGCTCGCCGTTGGCGAGGGTGAGGGTGTAGGTGAGCGCGTCGCCGTCCGGGTCGGTGAAGAAAGCGGTCGGGAGGGTCCAAGTGAAGGTTTCGCCTTCCGTGGCTTCCTGGTTGGCGATGCTGCCCGTATAGACCGGCGCCCTGTTGGGCGTGGGTTCGCCGTTATCGAGCGCGGAAATGACTTGTGCCCGATCCCATACCGTGCCGTCGGCGAAGTGGATTTCCTCGATGGTGTTGCTGCCGGAGGCAAAGTAGTTTTCGACGATGATTACGTCCCCGGGGTGGTCGACGAATCTCAGTACCAGATTGTTGTTTTCGCGCGTCGTCCAGACTTCCTGGAGCCGGAAACCTTCTTCGATTTCGAGGATGTCCTTGTAACCGCTCCGCTCGATGATCGTGTCCCTGCCGTCGCCGGGAGCGAATCTGTAGGTATCGTCGCCGGAGCCGTTGAGCACCACGATGCCGCTCGTGCCGCTGGAGAGTCCGTCGCCAGCCAAGGTGTCGTCGCCCTTGCCGCCGATGAGCAGATCATCGCCGCCGCCGCCGAGGAGGACGTCGTTGCCCGCTTCACCGGACAAGGTGTCGGTACCCGCGTCACCGGCGAGCCGGTCACTGCCGGCGCCACCGAGGAGCAAGTCGTTGCCCGCGCCGCCGTTGAGGGTGTCGTTGCCCGCCTCGCCCGCCAACTGATCGTTGCCTTCGCCGCCGCTGAGCAGGTCGTTGCCCGCGCCGCCCGCCAAGGTGTCGTTGCCGCCATCGCCATACAGTTTGTCATTGCCATCGCCGCCGGCGAGTTGGTCGCTACCGTCGCCGCCTTCGAGCAAGTCGTCGCCCCCGTCGAGATCGAGCAGGACATCATCGCCACTGCCGCCTTCGAGCGTGTCGTTGCCCGCGCCGCCGGACAGGGTATCGTCGCCTTCGCCGCCGTCGAGCGTGTCGTCGCCTTCGCCGCCGTCGAGCACGTCGTTGCCCAAGCCGCCCGCCAGCTTGTCGTTGCCCGCGTCGCCAGACAGGACGTCGTCGCCGACACCGCCATTCAAGATGTCATTGCCCGCGCCGCCAAACAGGACATCGTTGCCTTCTTCGCCATACAGCAGGTCGCCGCCGTCGCCGCCGGACAGGGCGTCATCGTCGATGCCGCCGAACAATGTATCGTTGCCGCCATCGCCAAAGAGCGAATCGCTGCCCACGCCGCCGCGCAGCAGGTCGGAGCCATCGCCAGCCCTCAGGATGTCGTTGCCCGCCTCGCCATACAGGGTGTCGTTGCCCTCGCCGCCAGACAGCGAGTCGTTGCCGTCGCCGCCGTTGAGCGAGTCCTTGCCCGCGCCGCCGGACAGCAGATCATTGCCCGCGCCGCCGTTCAGGGTGTCGTTGCCCTCGGCGCCATACAAGCCGTCGTTGCCATCCTCGCCGGACAGCCGATCGTGACCACTACCGCCATACAATGTGTCGTTACCCTTTGTGCCGACTCTCGTAACCATTTCTTTCTCTCCTTGATGACATAACCGGAACAGCTTGGTATACCCGCCGGAAACCCAGCGAAAACAGAACAGCGGCGCGGGGCCGGTTCCAGCGAATCCCCGTTCCGCCACACTTGCCCCCATCCGTCGGACGGGGACGCCAGATCGTCTCTCTGTTCGCGCACCGGCCATCTATAAGGGAAAACCGCTGCACGACGAAAGCCTCGTAAGTCTATACACTAAATATGGAATGAGCAATGCCTTACCGCAAATATTTTTGTTCTACATATCCCGGTGGGACAGGATAAGGCTTTCGCTGGCGATGCCTCCGCTTCCGGGCGGAAAAACCATGAAACAACAAGACGTTGCGCGTCAGGCGGTATAATCCCGTGCACGATTCGCCAGGCAGGTGCAAACCATGACCCGCAAGAAACTCCCCATCGGCATCCAAACCTTTCGCGAGATCCGCGAGGACGACTGCTATTACGTCGACAAGACCGCCTTCGCCCTGCGCATGATCCGGGAAGGCAAGGCGTATTTCCTCTCCCGCCCGCGCCGCTTCGGCAAAAGCCTCTTCCTCGACACGCTGGCGGAATTGCTCGCGGGCAACGAGCCGTTGTTCCGGGGGCTGTATTGTCACGATAAATGGGATTGGACGCGCAAATATCCGGTGATCCGCATCAGCTTCGGCGCGGGGATTTCGAGCGGGCGGGCGGAAGAACTGGCCGTGCGCATCCGCGAGCTTCTCAAGCAGAACGCGCGGCGGCTGGGCGTGACGCTGGAGGACGCCAGCATTCCCGGCCAGTTCTCGCAATTGATCCTGGAAGCCGAAGCCAAATTCGGCCAGCGCGTCGCGGTGCTGGTGGACGAATACGACAAGCCGATCCTGGACAATCTCACCAACCCCAACCTTGCCCGCGAGATGCGCGACGGCTTGCGCGAT
>JAITLI010000186.1 GCA_031277975.1 Azoarcus sp. | reverse complement strand
GATCCAGTGACAACTGGAACCACGTCTGCGGACGCGGATGGAATGACGGGATGCGCTCGCCGCCCCACTGCTGCCACTCCATCTCCACCATCGAGAAACCGTGCCCGACGCCCTCCATCAACGCCGTGATGACGTCGTAGATGTCATCGAGCGCGTTGCGGATGACGCTCTCCGCCCACGCCGCGTTCCTGCGCTCGCGCGCGCTGGCCTCCTTCAGCGGTTCGAGCGTCCAGTTGACCCCGAGCAGCGCCCCCGTGCGCTTGTTGAACTCGCAGGCCAGGTGCGCGTCGCGGTCGATCATGTCGTCGAACAGCTGGTGCTGCGCGGTGATGTCGCCGTTGTCGGCCTCGCGCAGCAGGCGGCTGGCGCGCGCCGGGCTGATGCCCTCCATGTGGCTTTCGATGTACTGGTTCTGGAGATAGGCGACGCGGCTCGTCTGGGCTTCGTTGATGTCGCGTATCTTTACCGGGTTGCCGTGCTGGTCTACGATCATCGGAACATCCTCATGGCGCGGCGCATGTCTCCCGCGCCGCCGCCGTCGTCATCGCCGTCCCCGCCGCCGTCGAACGGCGAGGATTTTGGAACCGCCTCGAAGCCCGTGCACACCCCCGCGATGTCCTGCCGCATGGCATGATCGGCGAGGAACAGCGCGATGGCGAAATCGCCGTGCCGCTGCAACTTCTGTCCGTCGCCCGCCTGTGTCTTCGCCTTCGGAATCTTCGGCACCCCGTTGATCTTCTCGATGGCGCGCAGGTCGTCGCGGCACTGGCTGTCGCGCGGCAGCCCATCGAGCGTGCCGTCCTCGATGTGCGCCTTGAAACGCGGCATCTGCTCGGAATAGAACTTCTCCGTCAGGTGAATCTGTAATATCCGGTTGTGCCCGAAAAAATCGGCCATGTACTCGGCCAGTTGCCCACCGTTGCCGTTGGCGTCCAGCGCCCCGGCGCGCAGGCGCGGCAGGCGCTGCGCGACGTGGCGGAAGATCTGCTGCTGCTGCGCGTAGGGGCAGTTCGCCAGTTCGACCACCAGCACGACGCGATTGACCAGGCGATCGGATTCCTCCAGCGCCGCGATGACCGACAGATCGCCCACGCGGGCGAAGTCGCCGCCGAAGCCATGCGCCCGCTGCGCATCGAACCGGGAAAGTATCGGCGTCAGCGTCTCCTCGCACCACGCCGCGACCTCCGCCGCGCGCACCGGCTCCGGCAACAGACCGAAGTCGTTCGTCCAGCGCTGGCGCGCGATCGGCACCTCATTCGTCATGCGCGCCTCGATCAGCGCGATCGGCAGGTACGCGCCGCCGCCCTGCGCCGGGATGACATCAAGCTCCTCGGCGGCGTCCTCCCCGTAGAACTTGCGCACACTGGCGACCCACTCCTCCTCGGCCTCCCGCGTCCAGCGCTCGCCGCGCCGCAGGCAGACGCGCTGGAACAACCCCTCGCGCACCGCCTCGGAAAACGTGATCCGATGCACCGAGCCGCCGCGCCTGCCCGCGCGAATATCCTGGATCAATTCGTTGAAGAGATTCACATCGCCGTTGTGGGTCGAGATGATGCGCACCTTGTCGCCCCACATGATCATCGCCATCGCCGCCTTGAGCAGCCCGGCGAGATCGGGCGCGAAGGCCGCCTCATCGATGACGATCACCCCCTGCTTGCCGCGCAGGTTCGCCGGGCGCGACGACAAGGCCATGATGCGCCTGCCCGACCTCGGGAAGTCGATCTTGTAGGTCTTGATGGCGCGCTCGCCCTCGTCGGCGAAGATGCCCTCCTCGATCGCCTCCGCCGCCAGATCGAAGGCGCGCGCCCACAGCGCGCACGCCTCGATGTATTCGAGCGCCATGTCCTGCGTCGCGCTGATGTAGAAGACGTTGCTGCCGCCGCTGCGCGCCGCGATCAGCACATCGTCGGCGGCCTCGCCCCACGTCAGTCCGACGCGGCGGCTTTTCTCGGCCACCTTGAGTTGCGCCGCGTCGGCGATCCAGCGCTGTTGATAGGGCAGCAGCGCCGGGGGCGGCGCATCCCCGCCGCAGCTGGCCGTGCCGCTGACGAGCGGATCGGCGCTCATGACGCGATGCCCAGGATCGCGCGCCGGATCTCGGCGACCGTTCCGGCGGACATGCCGCCCTTGACCGCCAGCGCCGCCGCCTTCTCCGCCGCCGCGCGGGCGCGCTCCTGCATCTCGGCGCGGTAACGCTTCTGGTTGACGCTGGCGCGCGCCAGCGTGGCGATGTTCTTCGCCGCCGCGCTCAACGTCTCGATGCGCTCCCCGGCGCTCTCGGCGTCCTGCGCTTTCGACAGACTGAAAATGGCGTCGAACAATTCCGTCTGCACCATCGAGATGACGGCTTCCGAGCGCGCGTCCTGATCGTCCGGGGCGCTTTCGACCAGCATCCGCGCCGCCTCGGTGCTGGCGCGGATGGCAGACAGCTTCTGCTCCATCTTCTGGCCGTAGCTGTGGATGGCGCTCTTGCTGATCGAATACCCGCGCTCGCCCAGCATGTCGGCGAGCGCCCGGTAATCGGAAAAATTGCTCTCGATCAGCGCCGTCTCGATCCAGCGCTGGACATCCACCGGCAGCTTGCTGATCTTCGAGCGCACGCCCATCGCCTCAGCCCCAGTATTTTTCGGGCCGCGCGATGCCGGGGTGGCACTCCACCGTGTACTCGGCGATGTCGATGCCGTAGCGCGACAGTTCCGCGAACCACTGCCCGGTGGGTTTCTTGCTCAGCTTCACCAGGTTGCGCTCTTCAAGGTAATCAAGCTCGCGCCGCAGCTCGACCAGCGTCGCGCCGGGGAAGATGGCGCGGATGATGTCCAGCAGGAAGACCTCGCTCATCAGGTGCGGGCGGTTCTTGTTCAATACATTCAGGATATTCCAGCGCATCGACTCGCGCCGTACCTTTTCTACATCATCCATTTCCCTGCCCTCCGAGGAACAACGCATTGAGCCGCTGGTTGAGCGCGTCCAGCTTCGCTTCGAGCACCGCCTGCCCGCGCACATAGTCCTCGCGCATGACATACTGCCGTGGCAGGTCGGCCTTGAGTTCGAGCAGGGCGCGCTCGACCCGCGCCCACTCGGTGCTGCCGTGCTCCATGCCTTTTTCGAGCACCGTAAACCGCCGCGCCTGCTCGGCCAGCATCTCCGCCTGGCGCTTTTCGATCTGGGCAAGAAGGATTTTCCCCGCCCCGAAGGCGAAGCCCAAAAAAGAAATCAACAGGGAGATCAAATGCCATACCTGTATTTCGACGATCATGTGCGTCTCCTCGCGCGCATCCGCCTATACCTCTTGCTTGCCGGAAGCCTCGGTGAGCACGCGCTTCACGGTTGCGCGAAGCAGATAGATGAATCCCGCCGAGGCCAGGAACACGCCCGTGAAAAACCCGGATATGAATGCCAACATTGAATTACTCCATCACTCTTGCCGCTGTTGAAAAAAAACTGTTCAGGGCGGCGATCCGCGCCCGGCAGGTGTCGTACTGCTCTTGTGCGTGTCTGGCCCAGAGGGCGACATCGGCATCTGTTGCCCACCGGACATCGGGATCGGCGGCAGCTCCGGCAGCGGCGCGAGCAGTCCGCTGGGCGGGCGCGGGCACTGCACCGGCGGCGGCGCGATCGTTGAGCAGCCGGGTAACAGGTACAGACAGGCATGGGCGGCCAGTAGATAAACGGGATATTTCACGGTCTTTCTCCTCTCCGAGCGCCTCGCGCGCCCGTTCGGTCTCGAACAGCCGCGCGGCGAGCGCCTCGCCCGCGCGCTCGAACTCGCGCACGCGCTCCAGCGCGGCGTTGGTTTCCCCGGCCAGGCGGGCGCGCTCCGCCGCCCAGTCCGCTTCGATCCGGGCAATGCCCGCGCGCCCCCATTGCACACCGGCGAACACGCCGAACGTGAACGTGCCGAACATGCACAGCGCGATGATCGTTTTACCAATATCGGGCATAGAAGAGAGCCATGATCAATAACCAGAAGATAGCTTGAAGAAAATCTTCATTGCTCATGCTCTATCCCCGTGCACATCAGATATTCACGCTCGCGCCGCGTCCTCAGCCCACGTATCTCGCGCAGCGCCCCCGCCGGGCAAACGAGCTTTCCCCGCGCGTCGCGGGTTTTGGGCTTCACGCAGAACTTGCTGAAATCCTGAATCGTCCGGCAGGCCGCCGTGTACTCCCCGGCGCGCAGCTTCGCCGGAATGCTCGACGCGCACACCGCCGCGTGCCCGACGTTGAGCGCCAGGCTTGCGTAGGCGTCATACTCGTGCTGGAACAGTTCCACCCCGTCCAGGCATTTCCTCAGCCCGCCCTCGGCGGCTTGCAGATCGCGCAGCGCCAGGCGCACCGCCTGCGGCGGGCTGATCGTCTCGCCGCCACGGAGCGGCTTCCCGTCCGCGCCGCGCGTGCTGCCGAAGCCGTAGGTCGGCACGTCGCCTTTTACCGGCGGCGTCGCCGTGCCGCTCCAGCCCTCGTAGCCGAGGTAAGCGGCAAACCCCGTCGCCGAGA
This sequence comes from Azoarcus sp., assembly GCA_031277975.1. Classification (GTDB taxonomy): domain Bacteria; phylum Pseudomonadota; class Gammaproteobacteria; order Burkholderiales; family Rhodocyclaceae; genus WRNU01. Next base: position 298 of record JAITLI010000186.1, on the reverse strand, counting down.
CCGCCAGCGCGGCGATGGCCGCGCGCGTCTTGCTACCCGTTGTCATCATGCCCCCCTCGCGGCGTCCAGCGCTCCGGACGCATCCGGCAGCCCGCCCGGGCGGAACGCCAGTAACACGACGGCAGCTTTCGGCACCTGCCGAAGCGCACCACCCGCGCCAGATCGGCGTCGGGCAGTTCGGTATAACTTGCGCAATTGCCGCAGGCGCGCCGCGGCTGGAGGGGTGATGTGTTCATGCCGCGATGATGCGCGGCGGGCGGCGGCCGGAACACGCGAAACGCTTCGGGGGGAACGCTGG
>JAITLI010000149.1 GCA_031277975.1 Azoarcus sp. | reverse complement strand
TCGTGGATGGCGTTGCTCACATCATCCCGGACGGCGATGTACCCGGAATTTTTCCCCACTGTCACCACGCCGAAACCCGGCAATTCGATTTTCGAGCCGACAGGATACGTCTTGTTGTCGGCCGAATAATGAAACCCCCGGCCGCGGCTGTCGAGCTTGACATGCAACGGCCCCAGATCGTCCGCCGCCCCGACCCACGCCGCCGGATAATGCCGTGACGCCTTCTTCACCAGATCCGCGCCCTTGCCCTTGTTCGCCACCTTCGCCGCGCGCCCGAATCCCACCTCTTCCCCGAGCTTCTTCAGCAGCGCCGGATACAGCTTCACCGGATCGGACGGCAATGCCTCCACGATCTTCCTGCCCGCCGCGATGAAGTCATCGACGCGCCTCGGCGCGGCCTGCGCCACGTCGGTGAGCACCGGCAAGACCTCATCCATGAACCGTGCCGCCAGCGCCTCCGGCAGCTTGCCCGCCTTCGTCTCGGCGAACCCGCGCAACGCCTCGGCGCGCGAGGCTCCGGGCGCGTAGCCCCATCCCTTGTCGATGCCGGGCGGCGCGCCCGTCCTGGGGTTGATCGCATCCCACCCGGCGGGCGGCTCGGTCGCCGCGCCCGGCGCGGGCTCGCTCACCGCCGACACGCGGCAGCGGCAGCCCCAGCCGTTCGGCGGATAGTGCGTTTCCCAGAACGGATGGTCGTACCGCAGGGTCAGATGCATCTCCCCCCACAGCTTGTGCAGTTCGCGCGGCACCTGCACGAGGTCGCTGTGGATGTATTCCCAGTACGGCAGGCGCTTGACCACATCCGGATGAGTCAGTTGCGCGTAATACCCCGCCGCATACGAAGTGCGGATGTTCGTCTCATAGATGAGCCGCGTGCGCCACGCCCAGCCGCCCGTCGTGTCCTCGCCCGTCCAGCCGTGCCAGCCGTGTTTCTCGACGATCTTTCTGAAATTCTCGCGGAACTGCTCGATCGACTGCCGTTGCAGCGGCGACACCGCCGCGTGCAGGTCGGCCAACAGATCGGCCTTCATCGCCCCGGCGACCACGAACGCCCAGTCGTGCGCCGCGCCGAGGATGTCCTCATAAGTTTCCGTGGGCACGTTGATCTTCTTGCGGAAATACTCGATCTGCTCCGCGAAGTCCAGATTGAACGAACCGAGCAACGCCATCAGGCCCCCCGCACCGCCCGGCAGCGCTCGGCGCGCTCCCACTCGTCGCGGCAGGCCGCGTCGCACCAGCGCCGCCCGTCCGCCAGCACCTCGCCGCACCACAGGCATTTCCCGTCCGCCTGCGGCGCGACGGGTTTATGCGCGCCCACGCGCAGCGCGTCCAGTTGCTCGTTCTGCAATTGCGCGAGATCGGCGACATCCATCACGCATTCCCCGTCGCGTCCGCCGCGTCCGCGCGCCCGCGCAGTTCGGCCAGCGCGAACGCCCGCGTCAGCAGTTCGACGAGATCATCGGCCGGCAGATCGCCGAATGCCGACACGATGCGCGCCTGCATCTCCGCCACCGGGATGTCCGGCTCGGCGGCGAGCAGCGCCTCGACCTGCGCGAGCCAGCCCTCGATCGTCGGCGCGCCTGCCTGCGACAATTTACGGATGTCGTTATCCAGCGGGTCATCGCCGCCGCCCGCCCGCGCCCGCAGCGCTGCCTTGCGCGGCGCGGTTTCGGTTTTGGCGTCGGCCTCATCCGCATCGTCCGGCGCGGCCTGCCGCGCTTGCGCCTCAAAGACCGCCTCGTCGCCCTCGGCCTCCGGGATGCGCAGGCGCTCGTGCACCCACGACAGCGGGATGCGCACGCCATGGGCGGCGAGCACGGGCAGCGTCTCCGCGAAGGTCTTGAGGTCTTCGCTCTCGCCCAGGTCGAACACCAGGCGCGGGCAGCGCCGCGGCGACTCCGGTGCCCTGCCGTTCAGCACCAGCAGCGGATAGACCAGATCGCGCGTCAGCGTCGCCGCGATCCGGCGCGCGTCCGCTTCCAGGATGTCGTGGCGCACCTCGGCGTGCAGTTCGGCCACGCCCGATCCCATCCCGGTCGCGTGCGTCTCCGCCGACAGCGTCTGCCCCAGGATGCATTTCGATTGACTGCGCTCCGCCCAGTCGACGATGCGCAGGTGCGCGTCGCCGTCGCCCGAGGTCGAGATCTTGGCAATCTCCAGCGTCATTTCATTCGGCATGATCGCCCGGGCGTTGTGCCCCAGGCTCGTCACCGCCCGCATCAGCGCGCGCTTCTCGCTGTCGGGCGCGTTGGCGTAATACTTGCCCGTGATGATCGGCAGCCCGTAGGTTTCGAGGAACTCGGCGAAGTCTCCGACCGCGTAGTGCTTGTAGATGAACGGCCAGATCAGCGCCCGGCAGATGCCCATGCGCCCGAGATAGCCCGTCTTCGCCTTGCCATGGTGATGCGCCAGCCACCCGAACGGGCGCAGTTCCTCGCCCTCGCCGCCACCGTTTTTCAGCATGATCCGGCGGCGATCCAGTGACAACTGGAACCACGTCTGCGGACGCGGATGGAATGACGGGATGCGCTCGCCGCCCCACTGCTGCCACTCCATCTCCACCATCGAGAAACCGTGCCCGACGCCCTCCATC
>JAITLI010000144.1 GCA_031277975.1 Azoarcus sp. | reverse complement strand
GAAGAACAGGAAGGGGAAACCCCGGAAACGGACGCGAATACCGACCCATGCGCATGAGAGCCTGTTTGCGATCAGAGCAGATTAGCAAATGAAAGCGCATATCTTCCGCCATGTAGCGCTCAGGTGACGGGAAAAGTGCTGATCGCCATGAGCCACATCAAGTATCAGCGTCGCTTCGCGCCTCGCAATGACGAGGGGGGGATTGCGGGGCGGGCGGGTCCGGTGCCCGTTCCGCCCGGGCGGCGCGGGAGAGTCTGTCACAACGGGTGGTTGTCCAGGCAGGCGAGCAATTGGCGCATCGCAATGCCGCGATGGCTGAGGCGGTTCTTGCGTTCGGGGCTGAGTTCGGCGGCGCTTTGCGCCAGCGTCGGCAACCAGAAGAGGGGGTCGTAGCCGAAACCGCCGCTGCCGCGCGCCGCGGTGAGGATGCGGCCATGCCAGCGGCCGTCGGCGATCATGGGACAGGGATCGCCAACATCGCGGACGAGCACCAGGCAGCAGTAGTACCAGGCGTTGCGTCCGTTTTCGGGGATGCCCGCCAGTTTTTCGAGAAGGCGCTGGTTATTGCGCGCGTCGGACTGGGGGTCGCCGGCGAAGCGCGCCGAACGCACGCCCGGCGCGCCGCCAAGCGCCGCAACGCACAGGCCGGAATCGTCGGCGATGGCGGGCAGGCCGGTGACGGCGGCGGCGTGGCGCGCCTTGGCGAGCGCGTTTTCGACGAAGGTGTTGTGTGGCTCTTCGGCCTCGTTGACGCCAAGCCGGGTCTGCGGGATGATTTCCAGCTCCAGTTGCGCAAGCAGGGCCTGCATTTCGGCGATTTTCTTGGCGTTGTTGCTCGCCAGCACCAGTTTCTTGCTCATGGGCGATCTTCGGCGAGCGCGCCGCGCTGGCAGGCGATGAGGCGAGCGATGCCCTCCGCGGCCAGATCGAGCAGGACGCCGAGTTCGGCGCGCGAGAACGGCGCGTCCTCGGCGGTGCCCTGCACTTCGACGAGACCGCCGGAAGCGGTCATGACGATATTCATGTCGGTATCGCAGGCGGAGTCTTCGGCGTAGTCGAGATCAAGCACCGGCACGCCCCGGTAGATGCCGGCCGAGACCGCCGCGACCAGTTCGCGCATGGGATGGACGGCGAGTTTGCCGGTATGCACCAGCCGGGTGAGCGCGTCGTGTACCGCGACGCAGGCGGCGGTGATGGAGGCGGTACGGGTGCCGCCGTCGGCTTGGAGCACGTCGCAATCGACGATGATCTGGCGTTCGCCAAGTGCGGCGAGATCGACCACTGCGCGCAGGCTGCGCCCGATCAGGCGCTGGATTTCCTGCGTGCGCCCGCTCTGCTTGCCCCTGGCGGCTTCGCGCGCACCGCGGGTGTGGGTGGCGCGCGGCAGCATGCCGTATTCGGCGGTGAGCCAGCCTTGCCCGCGGCCCTTGAGAAACGCGGGCACGCTTTCTTCGACGCTGGCGGTGGCGAGTACCCGGGTATCGCCGAATTCGACCAGCGCCGAGCCTTCGGCATGGCGGGCATAGCCGCGGATGAAGTGGACGGGACGCAGTTCGCCGGGGGCGCGGCGGCCGGAGCGGGCGAAATTTTCCGGGAGTGGCATGTGTTTCGGCTCTGGTTGGCGCGGCGTGGAAAGTTCGTTTGGACGCGCGCGGTTATTTGCTGTATTTCTGGATGGCCGCGTTGATTTCCTGGATGGCGGTTTCGATTTCGTCATCGGAGAGATCCATGTCGTTGGCCGGCGGACGCATGTCCTGGAAGGAATCCATGCGGGTGGTGAAATCGCTGAGCGCCATGGTTTGCGTCGACACCGCGTCGGGGATGATGTCGCCGCTGTCCTCGTGCCAGTCCAGAGCGATCATCGACAGATTGTCGCAGCTCGCGCCGGCGGCGCTTTCGGCTTCCGAGAGCAGGCGGGGAACGGTAATCGCCGGGTTGCCGCCCGCAGTCAGGCCGCGCAGGATACCTTCGCCGCCCATTGGCCCCCACACGCCGTCGGTGCACAGCGCGATGATGTCGCCCACTTTCAGCGGGGTGCGGTGCGAGAACTCGATCTGCGGCAAATGCGTGCCGCCGAGGCAGGAATACACGCGGTTGCGGTCTGGATGGGTGGCGGCGCTGCGCACATCGAGCAGGCCCTGATCCATCATCAACTGTACCCGCGAGTGGTCGCGGGTCTGGAGATGGACGCGCCCGCCGCGCAGCAGGTACAGGCGCGAGTCGCCAGCGTGCGCCCAGTAGGCGTTGCCTTCCTGGATGACGCAGGCCACCATGGTGGTGCGCGGCGCTTCGCGCAAGCCTTTTTCAAGGGCGTAATCGAGAATGGCGCCGTGCGCCTGGGAAAGTTCGCGCGACAGGAACATGGACGGGTCCAGCAGCATGGGGCGCGCTTCGCGCTGGAAGGCGTTGGTCATGTACTGCACGGCGATGTGGGCGGCAATCTCGCCGTGCAGGTGTCCGCCCATGCCATCGGCCAGCACCATCAGCAGCGCGTTGCGCGAGTAGCAGTGCGCGAGGCGATCCTGGTTGGTCTTGCGTCTGCCGATGCGGCTTTCCTGGAAGATGGTGAATTTCACGGCGGCGTTTCCTCAGCTCCTGCCGATCGTGGATTTGAGTCTCGACAGGAAATCGCCGAACCGGCTCTGGGGCGGAGCGCTCGCACGCCGCGGTTTCTGGCTGAGTTCTTTTTGCAGGGTATAGACGCTCTGCGGACGCTGTAAGGGATCGAGGAGCAGGCACCAGTCGATCAATTCGAGCAGGCGCACGGAGTATTTCCCGTCGTTTCCGTTGCTTGCCTTGGACAGCGGCGTGAAGGTGTCTTCCTTGGTGCGCTCGTCCGAACGCGGCGGAGCCGTGCCCACGACACAGGCGTGCATGCTCGCGCCCACGCTGTAGATGTCGCTCCATGGCCCGAGGGTCTCACGGTTGGCGTAATGCTCGGGCGAGGCGAAGCCGGGGGTGTACATCGGCTTCAGCATGGGCTGCCCCTGCGCCAGCGTCTGCCGCGCCGCGCCGAAATCGAGCAGCACCGGCGTGCCATCGGCGCGCAGGTAGATGTTGGACGGTTTGATGTCGAGATGCAGCAGTTTGTGGGCATGCACCTCGCGCAAACCGTTGAGCATGCGGATGAAGACGTTGCGGATGAAACGCTCCGCGACCTGGCCGCGATGGCGCTGGATGTAGTCGTGCAGGGTGCGGCCGCGCTCGAACTGCATCACCATATACACAGTGCCATTGGCGCGGAAGAAATTGAGCACCCTGACCACGTTCGGATGCAACAGGCGGGCAAGCGCCCGCCCTTCTTCAAAGAAACACTTCATGCCGTAGCGAAAGGCGGGCAGGTTATCGTCCGGCACCTGTGGCTCGATTTCGCCTTCCTTGCGCAGCGCAAGCGAATTGGGTAAGTATTCCTTGATCGCCACTGGCGTGCCATCGGCATCGTAGGCCAAATAGACGATGGAAAAACCACCCAGCGAAAGCTGCCGCTCGATCCGGTACCGGTCGAGCAGGAAACCGGCGGGCAGTGCGCAGTTTACTTGAGACGGCATCTTGAGGACGCTAGGATTCGGCCTTCCGCAGCCGGTTCTGGTAATAACAAAGGGCTGATAGTTTAGCCGATTGCATCCAGTTTCCGGCGCATCTTTGGGAGATCTCCATGATTTACAGCATGACCGGTTTTGCCGCGCAAAGCCGCGAGGTCGACGGCGTCGCCCTCCACCTCGAATTGCGCAGCGTCAATTCACGCTACCTTGACCTGAGTTTCCGCATTGCCGATGAATTGCGCGCCGCCGAGCCGCCGCTGCGCGAGCTGATCGCCGCCCGCCTCATGCGCGGCAAGGTCGAATGCCGGCTCAACCTGCAAACGCTCGAAGCCGCACCGCGCGCACTCACGCTCAATGCCGCCCTGCTCTCCCGCCTGTCCACGGCCCAGGCCGCAGTACGGGAACAATTCCCCGATGCCCGCCCGCTCGCGGTGGCCGACGTGTTGCGCTGGCCAGGCATGCTTGCCGACGAGAGTCCGGATTTCGAGCGGATGCAGCCGCTCATTGCCGGACTCGCCCGCGCCGCGCTCGACGAACTGGTCGCCACCCGCGAGCGCGAGGGCAAGAAACTGGCGGCGATGATCGCGGCACGGATTGCGAAAATGCGCGAACTGGTCGCCGCCGCCGCGCCCCGGATACCGGCGATCGTGGAAGAGTACCGCGCCCGCCTCGCCCGCCGCCTCCAGGAAGCGCTCGCCACCGCCGACGAGGAGCGCATCATCCAGGAAGCCGCGCTCTACGCCGCCCGCATTGATGTCGCCGAAGAGCTGTCGCGCCTGTCGGCGCACCTCGACGAAATCGAGCGTATCCTCGCCGCCGACGGCGCCGCGGGCAAGCGGCTCGACTTCCTGATGCAGGAACTCAACCGCGAAGCCAACACCCTCGCCTCGAAGTCTCCCGCCGCCGACATCACCGGCATCGCCATGGAACTGAAGGTGCAGATCGAACAGGTCCGGGAACAGGTACAGAATATCGAATGAGGTTCCGGGCGGTTTCAAGACATTTCGCGGTACACAAAAACCATCCTGAATCGAACCTCTTGTTCGCTTTCATGCGCGCCTCGCGATGACGAGGGGAGGGGAGGCTTATTCAGTGTTTACTTAAAAAATTATCAATGTACAACAAAGACGTGTAGTGATTGCCGAAGTTTGGGTTTCATTTCCCCTTTTGGGGAGTGAGCGATGGAAGAGGTGAAAATAAAGGGGTTGATTGAGTGGTTCGCAGATTTGCCGGGCAAGCGTGTCGTGGGGCGGACGACGCACGATCTACTGGACATCGTGGTCATCGCGCTGTGTGCGGTGATGTCCGGTGCTCAAGGCTGGGA
>JAITLI010000195.1 GCA_031277975.1 Azoarcus sp. | reverse complement strand
TGGTAAGAAGGATTGTTTGCCACGAACTGTCCTCCCACCGTGATCTGGTCTTCCGTGCCCTTGATCCGCAGCACGAGATTCTTGTCGGAATAAGAGACTTCCACGTCTTCCGGGCGGATGCCTTCGGTAAATTTGATGACATCGTCGCCAATCGCCCGGTCATGGATCACATCCTTGCCATCGCCGCGGGCGAAAAGGTAGGTATCGTTACCCCCGCCGCCAGTCAGTGAATCGTCGCCCGCGCCGCCTTCCAGCGTGTCGTCGCCGTCCCATCCCCACAGCACATCATTGCCGCCGTGCCCCGGGATGCCGTTGCTGAATCAGCGGCGCTTCGCGCCGTTTGGAAGGAACTGGATTGCCACGGCGCTGCGCGCCTCGCAATGACGAGGCGGGAGGCTTTCGCAATGACGAGGCGGGAGACTTTCGCAATGACGCGTCTCGCCAAAGAACTCCCCCCGCCCAAAGGATTCCCCCCGCCCAAAGGATTTCCCTCCCCCGCCAGGCGGGGAAGGGGAATCCTTTGGGTAAGCCCGGTATTGCGAAGACCGCCCCTCGCGCGCCGTTTGGAACGACGCGCGCTCCCGGCTCTTGCGGGCCACCCTCTTTCGCGGGGATGATGTCGCTTTTCGTATTCCTCCGCACGGACGACCGATATGGAACCCACCCGCATCTTGCTCGAAGCCCACGAGATTCCCACCCATTGGTACAACATCGCCGCCGATCTGCCTTCGCCGCCCGCGCCGCCGCTTTTGCCGGACGGTTCGCCCGCCAGCCCGGAACAGTTGGGGGCGATTTTCCCGCCGGGGATCATCGCGCAGGAAATGAGCGCGGCGCGCTGGATCGAGATTCCGCGGGAAGTGCGCGAGATTTTCCGGCTGTGGCGGCCCAGTCCGCTGGTGCGCGCCGTGCGCCTGGAGGCGGCGCTGGGTACGCCCGCGAAGATTTTCTTCAAGTACGAGGGCGTCTCGCCCGCCGGATCGCACAAGCCCAATTCCGCCGTCCCGCAGGCATATTACAACCGCGAGGCGGGCATCCGGCGGCTCGCCACCGAGACCGGGGCGGGGCAGTGGGGGTCGTCGCTGGCGCTGGCCGGGCAGATGTTCGGACTGGAAGTGCGCATTTACATGGTCAGGGTCAGTTACGAACAAAAACCGTACCGGCGGCTGATGATGCAGACCTGGGGCGCGGAAGTGTTCGCCAGTCCGTCCAGCCTGACCGACACCGGGCGCAAGGCGCTGGCGGAGATGCCGGATACGCCGGGTTCGCTCGGCATCGCCATCTCCGAGGCGGTCGAGGAAGCGGCGGGCCGCGCCGACACCAATTACGCGCTGGGTTCGGTGTTGAATCATGTCGTGCTGCATCAGAGCATCATTGGCCTGGAGGCGAAAAAGCAATTCGACAAGATCGGGCTTTATCCGGATGTGATCGTCGCGCCTTGCGGCGGCGGTTCCAGTTTTGGCGGCATCGCCTTTCCTTTCCTGGGCGACAGGGCGGCGGGCGACAGGCGCGCGGCGGGGCTGCGCGCCATCGCGGTCGAACCGGGCTCCTGCCCCAGCCTCACCCGGGGCCGCTACACCTACGATTACGGCGATGCTTCGGGCTTCACGCCGCTGATGAAGATGTACACGCTCGGGCACGATTTCGTCCCGGCGGGCATTCATGCCGGAGGTCTGCGTTACCACGGCGCTTCGCAACTGGTTTCGCAGCTCTACCACGAGGGCCTGGTCGAAGCCGTCGCCGTGCCGCAACTGGCGACGTTCGATGCCGGAGTGCGGTTCGCGCGTTGCGAGGGCATCATCCCCGCGCCCGAATCCTGCCACGCCATCCGCGTCGCCATCGACGAGGCCCTGAAGTGCAAGGCGCACGGCGAGAGCAAGGTGATTCTTTTCAATCTCACCGGGCACGGGCATTTCGACATGAGTTCGTTCGAGCGCTACTTTTCCGGCGAGCTGGAGGACTACGAATATCCGGCGGAAGCGGTGGAAAAATCGCTGGCGAAGCTGCCGGAACTCGCCTGAGCCGCGCGGGTTGCCGGGGCTTGCGCGCGCCCGGCGCAACGGCTTCCCGGAGGCGTTGCGCCGGGGCGGGAATGCCGCATCATCGAACCATGATCCAACAGGAACACCGCCATGGAGATTCCCGCCTACACGCCCCGCTTCGCCGCCGAGCATTTCATCAACCGCGAACTGTCGTTGTTGCGGTTCCAGCGCCGCGTGCTCGCGCAGGCCGCCGATACCGCCGTGCCCTTGCTGGAGCGCCTGCGATTCCTTTGTATCGTATCGAGTAATCTCGACGAATTCTTCGAGATCAGGGTCTCCGGCATCCGCGAGCAGATCCGCCTGGGCGGCAACGCCGCCGGCGACGACGGCATCCCGCCCGCCGAACTGTTCGCGCGCATCAGCGACGAGGTGCATGAGCTTCTCGCCGGGCAATACGCGCTGCTCAACGACGACATCCTGCCGGCGCTGGAGCGCGAGGGGGTGGTCTTCCTGCGGCGCGGAATCTGGGACGAAGCGCAGGGCGCCTGGATTCACGATTATTTTCGCCGCGAGGTCATTCCCGTCCTCACGCCGATCGGCCTCGATCCGGCGCACCCTTTTCCGCGCGTGCTCAACAAGAGCCTGAATTTCGCCGTGGAACTGGAAGGCCGCGATGCCTTCGGGCGCAATTCCGGCGCGGCCATCGTGCAGGCGCCGAGAGTGCTGCCCCGCGTCATCCGCCTGCCCGACAAGCCGGGGCAGGCGCCCTATACCTTCGTGTTCCTCTCCTCGATATTGCACGCCCATGTGGGCGAACTGTTCAGCGGCATGCATGTGCACGGCTGTTACCAGTTCCGCGTCACGCGCAATTCCGACCTGTTCGTCGACGAAGAGGAAGTCAAGGATTTGCGCGCCCAGCTCAAGGGCGAATTGCAGCAGCGCCATTTCGGCGATGCCGTGCGGCTGGAGGTGGCCGACAATTGTTCCGAGGAGACCGCCGCGTTCCTGCTCCAGCACTTCCGGCTCGGCCGCGCCGATCTCTACCGCACGCCGGGCATCGTCAATCTCGTCCGCCTGATGCAAGTGCCCGACTGGGTCGACCGCCCCGATCTCAAGTACCCGGCCTTCCGCCCCGGCCTGCCCGGGGCGCTCGAACGCCGCGCCGTTTTCGACGCCATTCGCGGGCAGGACATTTTGCTCCACCACCCGTTCCAGAGTTTCGAGCCGGTGATCGAATTGCTGCGCGCCGCCGCCGACGACCCGCGCGTGGCGGCGATCAAGATGACGGTGTATCGCACCGGCACGGATTCCGTGCTGATGGAGCACCTCGTGCGCGCGGCGCAGAAGGGCAAGGAAGTCACGGTGGTGCTCGAATTGATGGCCCGCTTCGACGAGGAGGCCAATATCTCGTGGGCGACCCGTCTCGAAGAAGCCGGCGCGCACGTGGTCTATGGCGTCTTCGGCTACAAGGTGCACGCCAAGCTGCTGATGCTGGTGCGCCGCGAGGACGACGGCCTGCGCCGCTACGTCCATCTGGGCACCGGCAACTACCACCCGCGCACGACGCGCTTCTACACGGATTTCGGCCTGCTGACCTGCGACGAGCAGATCGGCGAGGATGTGGCCGAGGTGTTCAAGCAGATCACCGGGCTTGGCCGCGCCTCCACGCTCGCGCATCTGTGGCAGGCGCCGTTCTCGCTCCAGCCCAATGTGGTGGCGGCCATCGGGCGCGAGGCCGAAATCGCCCGCGCCGGGCGGCGCGGACGCATCATCGCCAAGATCAACGCCCTGCTCGAACCCGAAACCATCGAAGCGCTCTACGACGCCTCGATGGCCGGGGTGGACATCGACCTCATCGTGCGCGGCCCGTGCGCGCTGCGCCCCGGCGTGCCGGGATTGTCGGAAAACATCCGCGTGCGCTCGGTGGTCGGGCGCTTCCTCGAACATCACCGCATCCTGTACTTCCACGCCGACGGCGAAAACCGGGTGTATCTGTCGAGCGCCGACTGGATGCAGCGCAATTTCTTCCGCCGCATCGAAATCGCCTTTCCCGTACTCGATCCGCGGCTCAAGCGTCGGGTGATGAAAGAAGGTCTGCGCGCCTATCTCGTCGACAATTCCCAAGCCTGGGAGATGCAGCCCGATGGGCAATACCGCCGCAAGGCACCGCGCCGCGCCGCGCGCAGCGCCCAGGGCGTGTTGCTCGCGGAACTGGCCGCGAAGAACCGGACATGAAGCCGCCGCGGCGGGCGCGGGGCGGCGCGGCGATCAGCCCGCGGGTTCCGCCGCCAGCGCCGCGCGCAGGCGTTCGGCGCGGCCCGGCCCCGGCGCGATGCGCACCCGCTTGGCGCGCGCGCGCGCCCCGCTCACGAGCGTGACCGCCGATCCGGGCGCGCCGCAGACTTGGGCGAGAAAGGCGCACAGGGCGGCGTTGGCCTTGCCATCGACGGGCGGGGCGGCGAGGCGCACTTTCGCGGCTTCGCCATGCAACCCGGCAAAGCCGGTGCGTTTCGCGCCCGGCTGCACGTGGAGATTGAGGATGAGGCTGCCGTCGCCTGTTTCTTGCAGCCAGTCGGCCATGTCCGTATCCGCGTCCCGGAAAGCACAGCGATCTATACCCGCCCGCCGCGGGCGGTTCGCGGGCGGGCGTGGGCGCGTTTTGTCGACCCGGCGGCCATGCGTTCGATGCGGCCGTCTCCACCGCTGGGCAGCCAGTCCTGATTGCAAGCCATTCCAGAGTCTCCTTTGCGTCAAGCTGTTGATTTGTCGAATGTTTACGGCCGTTACGCGCCGCGTTCCGGGTGTTGCGAAAGACTTTCCGGGTGTTACGAAAGACTTTCCGGGTGTTACGAAAAACTTTCCGAGTGTTACGAAAGACTTTCCGGGTGTTACGAAAGATTTTCCGGGTGTTACGAAAGACTTTCCGAGTGTTACGAAAAACTTTCCGGGTGTTACGAAAAACTTTCCGGGTGTTACGAAAGATTTTCCGAGTGTTACGAAAGACTTTCCGGGTGTTATATTTTCCATCCCGGTCGCTATATCCGGCGTTCCGGTCCTTGCGTGCGGCGTTCCGGTCTCGCCTGGCGCGTATGTTACCCGGGTTTTTCGCGCGAAGGGATTTTTTTCAAATGGCCGGACGGGAACGCCGCCGCGCGGGCGCGGCCCTGTCTGTCCCACACAAGGCGAGGCGTCCGCGCACACACCCGCCGGGCGGGGGCATGGGTCTCCGCACACGCCGAAACAGCGGCGCTTCGCGCCGGATGGAACGCACTGGATTGCCACGGCGCTGCGCGCCTCGCAATGACGCCCCCGCTCGTCATTGCGAGGGCCGCAGGCCCGGGGCAATCCAGGCGGCCTTGCAGGTTGCCGTGGCGTTCCGGAAAGTTGAACCGCCGCGTGGATTGCCACGGCGCTTCGCGCCTCGCAATGACGAGGGGGGAGGCTTTCGTGATGACGGAGTTTTCCGATGGATTCCCCTCCCTCGCTTGTGGGGCGTACCGCCCGGAGACATTGTCCCCATGTGTACGATTACATCCCCCCCAATTGTTATTCTTCCGGCATGTTTTTCTGGGGGAAGGGGAAATGGCCTGGAAAGTGAGGAATGCTGTTTTTCTGTGTAACACGCCGCGAATCGGCGCAATCGATCCCATCGTCATCGTGGCGAGCCGGGACAGCGCGTAGAGCATGCCGGATGGCAGCGCTGCCATGATCCAGGCCTGCATACGGCCCTGCGTCGTGAGCGCGAGAATCTTCTTCTCCATGTTCCGCCAGTCGATCCCCTCGAGCGCGTCGTATTGGGCCAGCCCCTCGCGCCAGAAATGCTCGAATAATACCCCGGCATCCTCCATTCCCGAAAACGCCAGTACGCCGAGCTGGAGGAGCAGATCCCCGTCGCGCTGAGCGCGTTCCATTGGCGGCCTGTGCGCGGGACGAACAGAATGGCGTTCATGGCGTCTCGATCCGGCATGCGCGGGTTGTGGCAGCCCTGCGAGTGCGGCTTGCGGGGCGGCAGCAAAGGTTCGATCCGCTCCCACAGTTTGTCGTCAATGCGCCACCCATCGTCTTTCACGGCCACTCCCATGGTGTTCTCTCCTTGTGCCGTTGCGGGAAGATGATCGTCGAATATGAACCTGAAAGTCGCGGTTGGCAATTGTGTAGCGTGTAGCCAAAATACCGACAGATATGACTTCGCGCCGATCTCGCCCGGCGGGAAATGCCCTTGATCCACGGTCGACCCATGGTGGGCAGTGTTCGGGTTACGGCGCGGGGGCAATTGCGGATTTTGGGATGAGTTCCTGGTGGAATGGGTTCTTACTGTACGTAGACTCCGGGAGCGGGCGTGTTTGGAGCGAAAGGATTGATGATCTGGAGCGTGTTGTTGACCATCTGCTCGTGCTGCAAATCCTCGGAAAGTAGGATTTTGCAGCCCGACAGAATGGCGGCAGCGACGATTGAGGAATCCCGCCAGGAGAAGCCGTATCCGTCCTGTACGCCCCATGCCGCCTTGAACAAATCGGCGCTGGGCACGACGGGTTGCCAGTGCTGCAACGAAAGCACGTCGGCCTGGGCGGCAACCATCGGCACAGCAAGTTTTTTCGGATGCGTGGCGACGGCATAGAACTCGGCGAGCACCTGCCAGGACAATCGCCCTGTCCGGGTTTTGGCAAGGAAAGACAGCCAGTCGAGGGCAATGGTCTTTTTGCGAAGATCACGCGCATCCCGTGCATAGGCGAGGATGTTGGTATCGACAAAAACCGGATGGGAAACCGGAGCACTCATCGAAGCGCCTTCCGATCATGAAGTTCTTCGCGCGCGGGCCAACTCCGGCCATCCTCGCGTTCCGGCGGGGACAGATAGGCGTCGCGCGAGAAGAAATCCGCCATGGCTTGTTCGTAGGCATCGTTGTTCATGAATTTCTCTTTCACGAGTTCTCCCACATAACGGGAAACGCTGAGGCGACGCGAAGCGGCTTCCACCCGAAGGCGTTGAAGCACGTCTTCACTGGCATTGATGGTGAGCGAAGGCATGGGATAGGCTCTAAAACTTACGAAACCAGCGTATCACGAAGTTCGTGAAACCACATGACCCGGCAAGAGCGGCTACGGCAACATTTTCTCGCCCGCCCGGCGCTAATTCCTGAGCATATTGGCCGGTTTCGGTTGAAGGCCGCCTGGTTTGTCGTGGGACTTCGCGCCTTGCGGTGACGGTTCATGCGGAGAACTTTCCCGGAAGCTCTACGCCATCTTGCGTATTCCCCCCGCGCGGCGGGCTGCATACATTTGACCGCGTGGCGCGACGAGCGCCG
>JAITLI010000156.1 GCA_031277975.1 Azoarcus sp. | reverse complement strand
GTGTTCCGGACTTATTTCCCCGAATGGATCGACCTTTACGTCGTGGCGGCGATTCCGGCGGCCTTTCTTGCCGCCGCGCTGGCCGGCGCGGCGATGGAACGGCTGGTGCTGCGCCATCTATACGGTAGGCCGCTGGAGAGTCTGTTGGCGACCTGGGGCCTGTCGCTGGTGCTGATCCAGGCGGCGCGCGTCACGTTCGGCCCGCAAAACTTGGAACTCGCCAATCCGGGCTGGATGTCTGGCGGCGTCGAATTGGCCGCAGGCGTCGTGCTGCCGTTCAACCGCATCGTCATCGTCTTCTTCGCCGCCTTCGTGCTGCTTCTCATCTGGCTGACGATGCAGAAGACGCGGCTGGGCATGTTCGTGCGCGCCGTGACGCAGAACCGCGCCATGGCCGGCTGCACGGGCGTGCCCACGGCGCGGGTGGATACGCTCGCCTTCGCTATCGGCGCCGGGGTGGCCGGGCTGGGCGGGGCGGCGCTGTCGCAGATCGCCAACGTCGGCCCGGCGATGGGGCAAGGTTACATCGTCGATGCTTTCATGGTGGTGGTTCTGGGCGGCGTCGGACAATTGGCCGGGGCGGTATGGGCGGCGCTGGGGCTGGGCATCGTCTCCAAATTCCTTGAAGGCTGGGCGGGCGCAGTGATCGCCAAAATCCTGGTGTTGCTCTTCATCATCGCTTTCATCCAGAAAAGGCCGCAGGGAATTTTCGCCCTCAAGGGGCGCTTCGCGGACGATTGAGGCAGGTATATGACGATAAGAACGGCAATGGCAGCCCCGCGGATGCACGCGCCGCCGCGCATGGGATGGCTCCACGGCTTGCCGCGCGGCGGTTGGGCGGCGCTGGCGCTCGTCGCTGTACTCGCCGGCGCGGGCGTGCCGCTGGCACATCTGGCCTTGCCCGAGGGACATGCCCTGCATGTGCCGGTTTATACCGTGAGCCTCGCTGGCAAGATTTTGTGTTACATGACGGTGGCCGTCGCCATGGACCTGGTCTGGGGCTATGCGGGCATTCTCAGCCTGGGGCACGGGCTTTTCTTCGCGCTCGGCGGTTACGCTTTCGGGATGTACCTGATGCGCCAGATCGGGCGCGACGGCAGCTACGGCGCGGATCTGCCCGATTTCATGGTGTTTCTCGACTGGAAGGAATTGCCATGGTTCTGGGCCGGGTCGGACGCCTTCGCGTGGGCGGTGTTCCTCGCCATGGCGCTGCCCGGCGCGCTGGCTTTCGTGTTCGGCTGGTTCGCTTTCCGCTCGCGGATCAAGGGGGTGTATTTTTCGATCATCACCCAGGCGCTGACCTACGCCACGATGCTGCTTTTCTTTCGTAATGAAACTGGCTTCGGCGGCAATAACGGCTTCACGGATTTCAAGCGCATCCTCGGTTTCGAGATCGCCGCGCCCTCGACGCGCGCCGTCCTGTTCGCTCTCTCCGCCGCCTTGCTGGCGGCAAGCCTTTGCTTGGGACGTTACCTGACCGGCTCGCGTTTCGGGCGCGTCCTCGCCGCCATCCGCGATGCGGAAAGCCGCGCGATGTTCATCGGCTACAACCCACTGTATTACAAACTCTTCATCTGGACCCTTTCCGCCGTGTTGTGCGGGCTGGCCGGGGCGCTTTATGTGCCGCAGGTGGGCATCATCAATCCGTCGGAGATGAGCCCAGCCAACTCTATCGAAATCGCGGTCTGGGTCGCGGTCGGCGGGCGCGGCACGCTGACCGGCGCCGTGCTCGGCGCAGGTATCGTCAACCTGGCGAAAAGTTTCTTCACCGTGACCGTGCCGGAATACTGGCCGTTCTTCCTCGGCGGTCTTTTCATCGTGGTTACGCTCTGGTTGCCGGACGGCGTGGCCGGTCTGTGGCGGCGCTGGCGCGGCGGGAAAATGCCGGGGCCGCGCGCCGCAGCGGTGGAGCGCCCGTGAATGCCTCGCCATTGTCTCCGCGCGCCATGCGCGGAAAAACATTGCCCCCTTCAGGCGGTCAACTCGAGCACTCTGGCAAAAGCCTGCTCGAATTGCCGCAGGCCGTCGGCTTGCAGGACTTCGCCAATTCCGTTCATATCGATACCGTGAGCGGCGAGCGCGGCGAGGGTCGCGTGCGCGGCATCGGGGGAAGCGGCGAGCGTGTTTTCGACGCGGCCATGGTCGCGCAGGGCGGCGAGGGTGGCTTCGGGCAGGGTGGTGATCGTCTCGGGGCCAATCAGCGGTTCGACATAGAGCAGATCGCTGTAGGCGGGATTCTTGGCGCCGGTGCTTGCCCATAGCAGGTATTGCGGGCGCGCCCCCGCAGCGCGCAGGGATGCGAACGCCGGGCCATGGAAGCGGTCGAGATAGCGCTGGTAAGCGAGCCGCGCCATTGCCGTGGCCGTCTGCCCGCGCAACGTGCAGGCCGCGCCGCCGAGGGCTTCGAGGCGCGCATCGACCAAGGTATCGACCCGCGACAGGAACAGGCTGGCGACCGACATGGCCCGGCCCGGATCGCCGCCCGCGGCGCGCAGGCGTTCGAGTCCGCGCAGATAGGCGCTGGCGGCCGCCTCGGCGTGCGCGAGCGAAAACAGCAGCGTGACGTTGACGTTGATACCGGCGCCGATCAAATGCTCGACCGCGACCAGGCCGGCGGAAGTGGCGGGAACCTTTATCAGCAGGTTGGCGCGTCCCGTTCCGGCGTGGAGGCGCCGTCCCGCGGCCACGGTGCCTTCGGCGTCATGGGCAAGCGCCGGAGACACTTCGAGGCTGACGTATCCGGCTTCGCCGCGCGATTGTTCGTACAGCGGATACAAGAGATCGCAGGCGCGGCGCACGTCGGCAATTGCCAGCCGCTCGTAGCGCGCCTCGGCGGTGAGCGGCTCCCGCCGGAGAAGGGCGAGATCGTCCCCGTAATAGCGCCCGTCCGCGATGGCTTTCTGGAAAATGGCGGGATTGGTGGTGATGCCGGCGATGCCGTCCCCGGCGATGAAGCGGGCGAGATGCCCGTCGTTGAGCAAGGAACGGGACAGACTGTCGAGCCAGACTTGTTGGCCGATGGCGCGGATTCTCAGTAATGGATTCATCGTTCGTAAAACCGGAACCGGATTGAAATTCCGCCGTCGCGGAGAAAACCTTGTCTTGAACGGGGCGGGGCTTGCGGCATTACATCACCGCTCGCCACACTGGCGCAAACCATGACCCGCAAGAAACTGCCCATCGGCATCCAGACCTTCCGCGAAATCCGCGAGGACGGCTGCTATTACGTCGACAAGACCGCTTGTTTGCTTCCACGCGGCGCTATCCCTCTTCTTCGAACAAATCCAACTGTTCTTCATCTTTCTCTTTTTCTCCCCCCGCTTCCGCGAACCGCACCCCCACCCCCAGCAAGCGCACCATTTGCCCGCGCCGCGCCCAAGCCTCGTCGAGCAGCGCCGCCCATACCGCATCAGTGGGCGCGGCGCTGACGCATTCGGCGGTGGTGCGCGTGAAATCGGCGAATTTGACTTTCACCATCGCTTGATGCACCGGCCTCGGCGCGGGCAGCCTGGCGAAACGGCGGCGGAATTCGGCGATCAGGGCGGGCAGTTCGGCATGGCAGGCGGCCAGATCGGGCAGGTCGCGGGCATAGGTGGTTTCCACCGACAGGGATTTGCGCGGGCGATCCGGCCGTACCGGGCGGTCGTCGATGCCCCGGCAAAGCTGGTGCAGCATCGTGCCGAAACGCCCGAATTCGCCGATGAGGCGGGCCAGCTCCCAGGCGCGCAGATCGCCGCACGTCCGCACGCCGCGCTTTTGCAGCCGCGCCGCCGTCACCCTGCCGACACCGAAAATCCTGCTGACCGGCAAGGCGGCGACAAAGGCGTCGACATCCTGCGGGCGGATGACGAACTGCCCGTCGGGCTTCATCCAGTCGCTGGCGACCTTGGCGAGAAACTTGTTGGGCGCGATGCCCGCCGAGGCGGTGATGCGGACTTCGGCGCGGATGCGGGCGCGGATTTCCGCCGCCATCAGGGTCGCCGAGCCTTGGCAGCGTTCGAGGCCGCTCACGTCGAGATAGGCTTCGTCGAGCGAGAGCGGTTCCACCAGCGGCGTGTAGTCGCGGTAGATGGCGAGGATTCGTTGCGAGGCTTCGCGGTAGCGGCGGAAGTCCGGCGGCAGCAGGATGAGCCGCGGGCACAGCCGCAGGGCGCGCGCCGTCGACATCGCCGAATGCACGCCGAAGGCGCGCGCTTCGTAATTGCAGGTGGCGATCACGCCGCGCGCTTCGGCGCGTCCGCCGACGGCCAGCGGCTTGCCCCGCAGCGACGGATCGTCGCGCATCTCGACCGCGGCATAGAAACAGTCGCAATCGCAGTGGATGATCTTTCTCATGCCTGCGGATTCATCCGCGATCCGCCGCGCCCTCCGCCGCTTCCAGCCGCCGCAGCTCCCGCAGCAGGGCGGCGGCGGCCAGGCCGTTGACCAGCCCGAACAATACAGCGGCGGCGCCGAACAAGGGGACGAGGTAAAACACACCGTCATGGGGCACGAGCCACAGGCGGGCAAGAAGCACTTGCGCGCCGATATGCGCGAACGCGGCGAGAATACTGTGGCTGACCGGGCCGAACCATTTACCGGGCAAGCGCGCCGCCCCGGCCAGCATCAGCAGGCTCGCCAGCGCCCCGGCGAGACTCAGGAAAAATCCCGGCGCGAGGAACTGCCCCAGCAGCAAGCTGGAGGCCAATACCCTGAGCAGCGAGACCCACGCCGCCTCGCGCCAGCCCCAGCGCGCCAGCACCACCAGCGTGACGATATTGGCCAGCCCCGGCTTGACGCCCGGCAGTGGCAGCGGAATCGCCGCTTCGGCCACGGTGAGCAGGATCGCCGCCGCCGTATGATGCGCCACGCGGCGATCCTCGGCATCCGGGATGAGTTCAATAACTGAGCGAGTCATATTCGCCTCCCCGCCCGGTCAGCATCAAAGTGACTTCGTTCGGCGCACAGATCGCCACCGCGCCCGCGCGGGTCAGCCAACCCTGGCGCACACAGTATTGCCGCGGCCCCGGATCGGAAGCGACGCGGGCGCGGCCGGGTTCGATCTCGATCACGGTCAGGCCCAGCGGCCCCGGCGCCTCGATGCGGCGGGGGCGGGAAAGATCCGCTTCGGCGAACACCCGGCCGCCCGCGCGCACAATGGCGCCATCGGGCGCGCCGCCGCGCCAGAGCCAGAACCCGGCATGGACGCACAACACAATCCCGAGCGCCACGACGCCCCAGTCGCCGGGCCGCAGCAATCCGCGCCACGCGCCGGACAAGCGCATCAACGATCCCGCGCGCGATCATCCGCCCGCCGCGTCGCCGCGCGATGGCGGACGAGCACCTGGCAGGCGGGACGGAAACTTTCGGCCAGCCGTTCGGCGACATAGATCGAACGATGCTGCCCGCCGGTGCAGCCGATGGCCACGGTGAGATAACTGCGGTTATCGTGGATGAAGCGCGGCAGCCAGTCCGCGACGAAACGGCGGATGTCCTCCACCATGCGGGCGACCTCGGCGCGTTCCTCGAAAAACGCCATCACCTCCGGGTCATTCCCGGTCAAGGGGCGCAAATCCAGGTCGTAATGCGGATTGGGCAGGCAGCGCACATCGAACACCATATCGGCATCGAGCGGAATGCCGTACTTGAAACCAAAGGACTGGAACGTCAAGGTCAGCCCCTCGCCCGTCCCGGCCTCGACAAAATCCCGCACCCTGTTGCGCAGCGCGTTGGCGGGCATATCGCTGGTGTCGATGCGATGCCCGAGCATGGAAACATCCTCCAGCACCTCGCGCTCCTGGCGGATCGCCTCTTCGAGCGACACATCCTCGCCGGCCAGCGGATGGCGGCGGCGGGTCTCGGAAAAGCGGGCGATCATGGTGTCGTCGCGCGCCTCGAGAAAGATGAAACGCACATCATCGACAGCTTCGCGCAGCTTCCCCATCTGGCGCGGCAGCGCCTTGATGCTCTCGCCGGAGCGCACATCGACCGCCACCGCCGCCTGCCGGTAGCCGCTGCCGCGCAAAGTGGACACCAATTGCGGCAGCAGCATGGCGGGCAGGTTATCGACAGCGAAATACCCCGCGTCTTCGAGCGCCTTGAGCGCGACGCTTTTGCCCGAACCGGAGAGACCGCTGATCAGGACGAGCTGCATGTACGGGAGAAAAAGAAAACAATGCCCGCACTATAACTGGCGCCATGCACAAACGCCATGGGTTCGCGGCCAGGGTAAAGAGGAGGAAAGAAAGTGAAACACCCGTCCGCGCCCCACCGCCAGGAACACAGCGGCGCGTAGCGCCGGATGAAACAAACTGGATTGCCACGGCGCTTCGCGCCTCGCAATGACGAGGTGGGGGGGATGTTGGTGTTGTGGCGGTTGGATTTCATGGGATTGGCTCCTGTGGAAAAAGGGAAATGAGTTGCGGACATTGCATGGCTTTGTTAACAAGTTCCTTATGGACTCTTCAAGAATTTATATCTCTTTCATCACCCGGATTTCGTCCAATCCGCACAAAATTAGCAACACTTCGCATCGCGTGACATAGTGATAGCCGGACTGCACTCGCTTGTCCAACTTACCCTTTTCTCTGAGCACGCTTGCTCATCTTTTTATCCAAAAATCGCCCCATCCTGGAATATCTCCAAGCCTAGGATCATGCCTATCTTTCATGGCTATAACAAAAAATTTCACTCCCAAAAATATGGCTTTAATACAACAAATAATTTTCGATATTCCGGCACCTCTAATATAGTTTATGCGCAAAACCATTCTCTGAGCATAAATATGCCCTGAATCGGCTGCCCGCGCATACCATTCCAAAGCCGTTTGATTATCCTTTTGCACTCCGCGCCCGTAAAAATAAATCTCACCGAGCCAGAACGCAGCCCTATAGAAACCTTTATTAGCCGCATCTTGGAAATAAGAAATAGCTTGCGTCACATCCCCTTTTGTAAGTAGAATGATCCCCACACCAAACAATGCTTCATTATCCCCTTGCTGCGCCGCTTTACCGTACCATTTCAATGCATTATCATTGTCATTTTTTGACCAATAGCTCCAGCCTAAAAACTTTTGACTCACGCTATCGTTTTGCTCGGCCGCCTTAAAAAGCCATTTTAATGCGACAGTATAATCTTTTCGTTTATAATATTCTATTCCTAAAAAGCTCTGGCATTCCAGATCCCCCTGCTCGGCAGCCATTGCAAACCACTTAAACGATGTGTCGTAATCTTTTCTTTCATAATATTCTCTACCCAAGAATTTCTGGCATTCCAGATCCCCCTGCTCGGCAGCCATCGCAAACCACTTGAACGATGTGTCGTAATCTTTCCTTTCATAATATTCTCTACCCAAGAATTTCTGGCATTCTACATCCGTTACATAAGGCTCGC
>JAITLI010000106.1 GCA_031277975.1 Azoarcus sp. | reverse complement strand
CGTCATTGCGAGGCGCGCAGCGCCGTGGCAATCCAGTTCGTTCCATCCGGCGCGTGAGCGCCGCTGTTCTTATCGCCCGCTATTCCGGAGTGTGTAAGACACCCGTGCCCACCAAGCGGGGGATGAGGATTCTCTTTCAATGCCGCCGCATTCTCCGGAGCGTTCGTGCCCCCCTTTTTCAATGCCGACAGATACGAAGCGCGCTATATATGTATAGCGCGCAAGAAACCTCATGCCGCCTTTCCCGCCCGCACAATCTTCCAGAGCGCCGTTGCCAGCGCATCCAGGTCGGCATGGGTGTTGTAGAGCGCCAGCGACGGGCGCACGGTGGCTTCCAGCCCGAAGCGGCGCAGGATCGGTTGCGCGCAGTGGTGCCCGGCGCGCACGGCGATGCTTTCTTTATTGAGCGCACCGCCGATGCTCACGGTGTCGTGGCCTTCGAGCACGAAGGAGAGCACGCCCGCTTTTTCCGCCGCCTGGCCGATGATCTTCAGCCCCGGAATTTCCGCGAGCAGGCGCGCGCCGTAGCGCAGCAGGTCGTGTTCGTGGCGGGCGATGTTGTCGATGCCGATGCGCTCGACGTATTCCAGCGCCGCGCCCAGCCCGACGGCGTCGGCGATGTTGCCGGTGCCCGCCTCGAAGCGCGCCGGGGCGTCCTGGTAGAGCGTGCGCTCGAAGGTGACGTCCTGGATCATGTTACCGCCGCCTTGCCAGGGATCGGCGGCGTTGAGCAGGTCTTCCCTGCCGTAGAGCGCGCCGATGCCGGTGGGGCCGAAGACTTTGTGGCCGGAAAACACGAACCAGTCGCAGCCGAGCGCCTGGACATCGGTGCGCAGGTGCGAGACCGACTGCGCGCCGTCGATCAGCACTTTCGCGCCGCAGGCATGCGCGAGCCGCGTCAGTTCCGCCGCGGGCGTGACAGTGCCCAGCGCGTTGGAGACTTGCGTGAAGGCGACGAGCCGGGTTCTGGGGCCGAGCAGTTTCGCGTATTCATTGAGAAGGACTTCGCCGCAATCGTTGACCGGCGCGACTTTCAGCGCCGCGCCGGTCCGCGCCGCCAGTTGTTGCCAGGGGACGATGTTGGCGTGGTGTTCGAGCCAGGTGATGAGGATTTCGTCGCCGGGCCGCAGCGTCTGCCGCCCCCAGCTTTGCGCGACGAGGTTGATGCCTTCGGTCGCGCCGCGCACGAAGACGATTTCATTGGCGGAACGGGCGTTCACGAAGCGGCGCACGGTTTCGCGCGCGGCCTCGAAGGCGTCGGTCGCCCGCGCCGCCAGTTCGTGCGCGGCGCGGTGGATGTTGGAGTTTTCGTGCGCGTAGAAGTACGCCAGCCGGTCGATGACGGCCTGCGGTTTTTGCGTGGTGGCGGCGTTGTCGAGCCAGACGAGCGGGCGGCCATTGACGGTTTCCGCGAGCACGGGAAAGTCGCGGCGGATGGCGTGCACGTCGAACGCCTGCCCCGGTATCGCCCGCCCCGCCGAAAACGCTTCCCATCCGGGTTCGGGATGGGTGACGGGCACGTCGATGCCGCCGGGAAGGGAGGACGGCGCGTCTTCCAGGAAGTAATAGGCATGAGGCGCATCCGCCGGTCGCGGCGTTTTCAGGGCGGCCAGTTCGCGGATGTCCGGCAACGGCACATCGAACAACGCCGGGGAGGTCTCGTCCAGCGGCGGGTTCGAGGCCGCCGAAACCGGGAAGACCGCCGGAATGGCTGGCGCGGCGGCGGCGCCGAAGTCAGCGATATTGATGCGCGTAGTCATGGTACTTGTCCACTTCCACGTTTTCGAGCACGGCGAGCGCGTCGTCGGTCAGCACCGCGAGCGAGCAGTAAAGCGAGACGAGATACGAGGCAATCGCCTTGTGGTTGATGCCCATGAAACGCACGGACAGGCCGCGGCTCTGTTCGCCCGGCAGGTTGGGCTGGTAGAGGCCGACCACGCCCTGACGGCTCTCGCCGGTGCGCAGCAGCAGGATGCTGGTCTTGCCGTCCTTGATCTCTATCTTGTTGCTGGGCACGAGCGGCACGCCGCGCCAGGTGATGAATTGCGAACCGAACAGCGACACCGTGGGCGGCGGCACGCCGCGCCGGGTGCATTCGCGCCCGAAGGCGGCGATGGCGCGGGGATGAAGGAGAAAGAAGGCCGGTTCTTTCCACACCAGGGAGAGCAGTTCGTCGAAGTCGTCCGGCGTCGGCGCGCCCGAGAGCGGTTGCAGGCGTTGATGCTCGGCGACGTTCCTGAGCAGGCCGTATTCCTCGTTATTGACGAGTTCGCTTTCCTGGCGCTCCTTGATGATTTCGATGGTGAGCCGCAATTGCTCCTGGATCTGGTTGTGCGGGCTGCTGTAGAGATCGGAGACGCGCGTGTGCACGTCGACCACGGCATTGACCGCGCTCAGCATGTATTCCCGGCCCCATTCTTCGTAATCGACGAAGGTCTGGCGCAGTTCCTTTTCGTCGTTGCGACCCGAGCAGTTGACCGCGATGGCGGCTTCGTCCTTGACTTTGTTGACGCGGTAGATACCCGCCTCGACACCCACCCATTGCAGGAATTGCGGCAGCCAGCGCGGCGTGATGCGCCCCAGCATCGGCACGGTCTTGGTCGCGTTCGCAAGCGTTCGAGCGGCGACGTCGCCCAGCGCGGTTTGCGCGTCATGAATATCGGTCATTCCGGTTCCCTCTCAGGTATTTTTCGAACAAACACTCAGATGCCGCCGCCGGCGGTGAAGACTTCGCTCTGCACGGACGCTTGGGTGATGTGGCTGTTGGGCGGCACGCTGCG
The DNA here is from genome assembly GCA_031277975.1 of Azoarcus sp. Taxonomy (GTDB): domain Bacteria; phylum Pseudomonadota; class Gammaproteobacteria; order Burkholderiales; family Rhodocyclaceae; genus WRNU01. The sequence continues at coordinate 13,577 of JAITLI010000106.1, read as the reverse complement.
CGTCAGCCAGACGCTGCCGCCGATGGACGAGCCGCGCCCGATGGTGACGCGCCCCAGGATCGTCGCCCCGGCGTAAATGACCACATCGTCTTCGACGATTGGATGGCGCGCCCCGCCCTTGATCAGGTTGCCGTTTTCATCGACGAGGAAACGCTTGGCCCCCAGGGTGACGGCTTGGTAGATGCGCACCCGCTCGCCGATTATCGCGGTTTCGCCGATGACCACGCCGGTGCCGTGGTCGATGAAGAAGTGGCCGCCGATCGTCGCGCCGGGATGGATGTCGATGCCGGTGGACGAGTGCGCGATCTCGGCGATGATCCGCGCCGTGAGCGGCGCGCCGCGCAGATAAAGCTCATGCGCGAGACGGTGATAGGTGACGGCGAGGATGCCCGGATAGCACACCAGCACTTCGTCGATGCTGCGCGCCGCAGGATCGCCCTGGAATGCGGCGCGCAAATCGCCATCGAGCAGGCCGCGCACCCTCGGCAACTGGCTGGCGAACCCTTTCACGACTTCCGCCGCCTCGGCTTCGAGTTCCGGGCTGCGCATCTCCGGCGTCAGGTTGGCGGCGAAACGCAGTTCGCGGCGCACTTCGGCATACAGGGCGCGCAAGGCGCGGTCGAGCGTGTGGCCAACGAAATAATCCAGCCCCTCGTCGGTCAGCTCCGGCGCGCCCAAGCGATTGGGAAAGAGCGCCGCCGCCAGGCCGTCGAGGATATGCGCCAGCGCCTTGCGCGACGGCAGCTTCGGGGGCCGCCCGATGCGGCTGCGCGTTTGCAGCGAATGCACGCGCAAGGCGCGCAGTTCGGCCACCAGTCCGTCGATATCCAGCCGCAGGCCCGTAGTGGGCGCTTCGTCATTCCCGGCGGCGGGGATTTCCTTCTCCTCCACCGCCGGAACCGCCGAAAACTTCTGGCTCACAGCGCCTTGCCCACGGCGTCGAACACGCCTTCGAACAGGACGGAAGAGAGGTAACGCTCGCCGGAGTCGGGCAGGATCACCACGATGGTCTTGCCCGCGTTCCCGGGCTTTTTCGCCAGCCGCACCGCGGCGGCCACCGCCGCGCCGGAGGAAATGCCGGAGAGGATGCCTTCTTCCTTCGCCAGCCGCCGCGCGTAGGCGACGGCCTCGTCGTTACTCACCTGCTCGATGGCATCGACGAGCGACAGATCGAGCACATCGGGCACGAAGCCCGCGCCGATGCCCTGGATCTTGTGCGGGCCGGGCTGCAAGGGCTGCCCCGCCCTCTTTTGCGAGAGCACGGGGCTGGCTTCCGGCTCCACCGCCACCGCCTGGATTGCCTTGCCCTTCGTATTCTTGATATAGCGGGCCACGCCGGTGATGGTGCCGCCCGTGCCGACGCCGGAGACGAAAATATCCACCTTGCCGCCGGTGTCGTCCCACACTTCCGGGCCAGTGGTCGCTTCGTGGATCGCCGGATTCGCCGGGTTCTTGAACTGTTGCAAAAGCACATATTTGCCTGGGCTGGAGGCGACGATTTCCTCCGCCTTGGCAACCGCCCCGGCCATGCCTTTCGGGCCTTCAGTCAGCACCAGTTTCGCCCCGAAGGCCACCAGCAGCTTGCGGCGCTCGACGCTCATCGTCTCCGGCATCGTCAGCGTGAGCGGAATGCCTTTGGCCGCCGCCACGAAAGCGAGCGCGATGCCGGTGTTGCCGGAAGTCGGCTCCACCAACTCCTTGCCCGGCCCGAGCAGGCCGCGTTTTTCCGCATCCTCGACCAGCGCCACGCCGATGCGGTCTTTCACCGAATAAGCGGGATTGCGGCCTTCGATCTTGGCCAGGACGGTCGCCCCCGCGCCATCGGCGACGCGGGCGAGACGGACAAGCGGGGTGCGTCCGATGGATTGGGCATTGTCGGAAAACTGGGTCATGGCAACCTCCAAGGAGAGAACAAAATGGAAAAACAGGATGTCCGCCACTGTAAGGACATCACTCCAGAGTTTCCAAGCATGGAAAAGTTATAAGCATAGTTTTCTTCATGCATCCGGTACGCGGTAACACACGCCATGCGCACATCCGTCCCGCGTATCAGTATATGCGGTCGCGCGGATGCGTCATTCCAACCCGATGAGCAGGCTGGAATAGCCTCGCCTCGCCCCGTACCGACAAGAACAATCCTCTTGCGCCGCCGCAGCGTTATTGTGCGAACGCACAATGAAATATTGCAACCCATCACAGACACGCGGCAATTTTCATTGCTGTTCCGATAGTGATATTATTGGCAACATACTCAACGAGATGTTTTGGAAATGCATTGAAAGCGGCTGAATGCGTATCCGCAGTGCGGAATGTGCCCGGCAACCGGGGACTTTTTCATGGTATAGGGAAAACAGGGCCTCGCCCGGAGTGCGGCCTATTCTTGAATCATAGCTCGCCGTTATTGCGGTTAACCGCATGTCGTTAATTATTCCCCCCGTATAGCCTGACCATGTACTATAATCACATCACTCGGATATCCATATTTTTATGGGAACCCGACAGGCCCACCTCAAGCAGTGAGTGTATCGTTTTTCCACATGAAGGACATAGCCATGAAACCTACTGAACAACCCGTCGATGTGCGCGAAATTCGCCGCAAACTCGGTCTGAACCAATCGCAATTCTGGTCGAAGCTCGGCGTGACCCAAAGCGGAGGCTCGCGTTATGAAAGCGGACGCAATATCCCCCGCCCCGTCCAGGCGCTTCTGCGCCTGGTGCATATCGAGCAGATCGACATCACCAAGGTCAAGAAGGAAGATTTCGAAGTCGCCGAATATCTCAAGGCCAGTAACCCCGAGCTATACAAGAATCTGAAGAAAGAAGCGCGCGCATCCGTAAAAAAGAAAAAAACTCCCTGAGTCGGGCGAAGCCGGGCGGCAAGCGGGACAACACGGGTAAAAAATCCCCCGGCTTCCCAATATGGGCGGTCATGGGCTGACGCGAGCCGCCAGCCTTTTTTCTTTTGTTTTTCATATATCGAGCGGCTGCGGCGCATGCCTTGCGTATTTTGTACCACCGTGACCCGTTCCCTGTTTTCGCCCGGATCGCAAACCGTATTCCCGGACGGCGAATGCTTTTCCTTTTCCGCATGGACTTCCCGCGCGCGGCGGGCCTGCCATCCGCAGCTCGAACATGAGGACGCTTTCCGCTCTCGCATGCGTAAATACGCTTCCGGATGTATGATCGGAGCGCATATTCTCCCGGAACGCTCATGAAAAAATACTTTAGCCTGTTCGCATTTCCGCTCATCGCCATGCTCGCGCCGCCGTTGCGGGCTGACGAGCCGCCTGTTGTCGACGTCTACAAAAGTGCGAGTTGCGCTTGCTGCGGCGGCTGGGAAAAGCATCTGCGCGCTGCGGGCTTCACCGTGCGGAGCCATGCTGTAGAAGATGTATCCGCGATGCGCGCGCAACTCGGCATGCCCCAAGAGCACGCCTCCTGCCATACGGCCAGGATCGGCAAATATCTGGTCGAAGGGCATGTCCCCGCCGCCGATATCCACCGCCTGCTGGACGAACGCCCCGACGCCATCGGGCTGGCCGCGCCGGGCATGCCTTCAGGCTCGCCCGGCATGGAATTCGGCGCGCCGCAGGATTACGACGTCCTCCTGATTACCCGAAACGGCGAATCGCGAGTGTTTCAGCATCACCCGGCGCGCTGAAAGCGCGGGCGCGGGCGAGTCTGGCTCCTTGCGGGCGGAAAACCGGTTTCATGGCATGGTTTTCCCGTATGGCCCGTGAAATCGCGCAACCCCATCCGGGATACAAATAGCAAGAAACTCGTTCACGCCCGGCATGAAAACGGGTGTCAGCCGCAAAAAACACGCTATCGGATATACTATTTCCCATATATATCCATGTTTTCATGCCTGTTCAATTATAAATGTTGTACGCGCGATACACCTTCGCCACATGTTTGTCAGTAAAATTTAATAATTGCTTTTGCGGGGATTTGGATGCTTTCTTTAATTATTCTCGCGACAATGTGTCGTGAATAATTTCACGTAAGTCGTTATTCATAGTACCGGATATTGTAAGTTTTTAAATAAACATGTGAATTTTAATTTAACATCATTTAAATACAAATTATTCTATTATCGTATGTTTGCCGACATAGCTGAATCTTATTGCAAATAACCGAATGTCGTTTGATACCCGGGTTGTATAGCTCGTGCGTATTAGATATACTCGCACCACTTGGGTTTCCCGTGGAAATCCAGTAATCCGCAATCGCTGCAAACAACATGTTTTCAAACCACAAAAGGAAGGAACTCGCCATGAGAACAACCGAACAACAACCCATTGACGTGCGTGAAATCCGCCGCAAGCTCGGTCTCAACCAGTCACAATTCTGGTCGAAGATCGGTGTGACCCAAAGCGGCGGTTCACGCTATGAAAGCGGACGCAATATTCCCCGTCCGGTGCAGGCTCTTCTGCGTCTCGTGCATATCGAGCAAATCGACATCACCAAAGTCAAGAAAGAAGATTTCGATGTCGCCGAATACCTCAAGGCCAGCAACCCGGAGCTGTACAAGAGCCTGAAGAAAGAAGCGCGCACCTCGTCGAAGAAGAAAAAAATCGCCTGAGCCGGAAGTGGGCGGGAATGGCAAAAGCTCCCGCCCATGCGCTTTCCCGCTCTTTCCCTTTCGTTCATCCGGGTTTGCAACCATCGAGCCGGGAGCAAGGCGCGGGGTTGCGGCACAGAAGCACGGCAGGATCGCGCAACGCGATAATCACCTTGATTGTGAATCCGCTCAAGGACTGGCGCGTACCGTCAATCCTCTTGCCTTGGCGTGATTCACGATTGCCGCGAATTCTTCCGCCGACAGCGGCGCGATACGCGCGGCATCGGGCTGCAATGATGGACGGGCGAGACCGTAAAGCAGCACACCCTTGATCGCCTGTCCCTCCCCGCATGCGCCGCACAGCAAATCGAGCCAGGCATCGATTTCGGCGGTCGCGGGCGGCTGGCCATCCCAGCGGAAAACGCAGGTCTGCACCCAGGTCGGGCAGAGCGCCGCGCATGCCGCCAGATTGCGGGCGACGGTACGCGGAGCGAGCTTGACGCCGTTGATCCTGGCAATGCTGTCGGCCTTGCCCGCATCGACCTTGAACCATACTTCTCCCCCCGCCCGCGCCAACCGGCGAATGCCTTCCCGCACGTGCGCCTGTGCGAGCAGGCTGCCATTGGTGATGAGCCGCAGGGCGACTTCCGGGCCGAGGCCGAATTCGGCATGCAAGCGCGCCGCCAGTGCCATGGCGTCGGCAAATTCCACTGCGCTGGTGGGTTCGCCATTGCCTGAAAACGCCAAATCCTTCAGCGTGCGCGCCCCTTCGGGCGCATTGCGGACAAGCCAGTCACCCCGGCATACAGCGGCGAGAAAGCCGCGCAATTCGGCTTCGAGCCGGATCAGGTCGATTCCGGGAGCCTTGCCCCGTATCAGGCCGGGTACCTGGCAGTAGACACATTGCCAGTTGCAGGCATTGTCCGGATTGAGATTGATGCCGATCGACACCCCGCCCGCACGGCGGGAAAGTACCGGATAGACATGAACAAGACCGGCAAGATCGCGGTCGTGACCGGAAACCGTCAACATCTGACCGGTAGCGGAAAGAAAGATGGAAAGCCGCGGCTTGGGCGCTCCCCGGCGAGATCATTTTCCCGTGCCATCCTCATGCCAGGCGGGGGAATCCTTTCTCCATGCCCTCCCCTCGGGGAATACGGCGCCGCAAGCGTGGGCGGACAGCCCGGAACAACGACATCAGGATGAAAATGCCGGGAATTCATCCGCCACGATTTCCGGGCGCGGAAGCGCCGGCCCCCTTTCGGCGGGCGGCAAAACGCTGGCCGAACGCGGGCAGGGCCAGCGCCAGACTGGTCAGCAACCAGCCCGCCGCCTGCGGATTGACCGGTTCGGGGAGCCAGCGTGCAAGCGCGCAAAAAATGATGATGCTGGCGCAAATACATTCGGCGCGGGAAAAGCCGCCGTCCCGCCGCCAACCGATCACGCCGTAAATGGCCGCGGGCGTCAGGTAAAGCAGGCTGGGAAAATCACGATAGCGCCCCGAGACCAACAGCAGCAAAGCCGCGATGGCGGCGGCAAAAAGAACGAAACCACGCAATACCGCCAGGGCATCGGCGGCGCTCGCGTCCAACCTGTCCCTGCACACGCGCCGCCATGCCGTATCGGCGGGTGCGAGCGCCTCGCCTCGCCAGCGCGCCAGCGCGGCGCAAGTACAGACAGCGGCTAGGGCTACCGCGCCAAGCGCGCTCCATTCTGTGACGCTCTGGTAAGCGAGCACGGCGTGTTCGCCATGCAGCGCCGCGATGAGGCCGGAGGTCGCGCCGGTCAGCGTTACGGCGGCCAGCCGCCATGATGGCCGCAAGCGCGCGCCGCGCCTTCCGGCCAGCGCGAGGAGCAGGGCGAGCGTCGCGCCAACGACACTGCCGGCCAGCGGCGCATTGATATTGTCGCGTTCGGCGACCGGCCCGGCCAGCGCAAACTTGGGCTGCAAGGTCACGGCATCAAGCATCCCCCAGTAACCGCCGACGGTGCCCTCCTGCCGCCGCTTCCATGGTTGGTCGATGGCCTCGATCAGGTTGTAATCCCAGCCCTCGGCATGCGCGCGCTGTACGAATTCCCGGACATAGCGCGCCTGGTTGACTTTCGAGGGCCGCGACGCCCCGCGCTGGCGGCCCGCGCCTGGCCAGCCGGTTTCCCCGATCAGGATGGACTTGCCCGCGAAATGCGCGCTCACCTTGGCGCGCGTTTCCGCCACGTGAACAAGCGCCTGCCCGATGTCGACCGGATCGTCCTCCCAAAAGGGCAGGACATGTATCGTGATGAAATCCACCGCATCGGCAAGCTCATCGTTTTTCAGCCAGAACTCCCACACATCGGCATACGTGACGGGAACGGCGCTACCCGCGCGCGCCGCGGCAAGCAGGGCGCGCATCTCCCCGCCGTCTAGCTCGCGGCGCAACAGCACCTCATTGCCGACGATGAGCGCCCGTACCACATCGCGGTATTCGTTGGCGAGCGCGATGGCGCGTTCGAGATGGCGGGCATTCTTGTCGCGTTCGTAGCCGATCCACGTCCCGAGCAGCACCTTCAGCCCCAAGACGCGCGCCACGGCGGGCACCTCCTCCAGACCCATGTCGACAGCATAAGTCCGCACACAGTCCGTGATCGCCGCCAGCGCGCCGAGATCTTCCATGATCTGCTGGTGCGAAATTTTCAGATTCGCATCGAACGGCGTCTGTCCCCGGCGGTGAAATGGCGCATAGGACACGCAGCGCAGTTTCTCGCCCGCGCCCAGTTGCAGGCTGTGCATCGACACGGGGCGGGTTTCCTCATGCAGCCAGGACAGCAAGGCGAAAAGACCGAAAAAGTGAACGAGGGCGAGCGCAGCCCATGGCCTTGGAGCAGAAAACATGGAGAGAAGCGAGCGGGCGGCCGTGCGGTCAAGAAAGCGATGACAGCGTTGCCGTACTTCTGTACGGTTCGCAGCCTCGCGCCCTGTCCCCGTCTTGACTGAAAGCCCGCATGAGGCAAAACGCCACTATATCGCCTCGCGCAATCCGCAACAACGGCATGGGCGCGTAACATGTCGAATCTGATTCCTGAAGGAATCCAGGAACCACGAACAGATCATTCGCCGGAAACTCACCGTGCGTCGTCGTTGCTGAAGCGTGTCGCTTCTTCAAGGTCAGCCGCAGTGGGCGCGTTACTGAGGGCGCGCACGAATTTCAGCCACAATTTGCCCTGATCGCCATCCAGACTGCGCAAACCCAGCATGACCACGCGCTTGCTGTGCTTGCTCAACCGCACCACTTCCACGGGCAGGGTGCAGCGCTCGAATTCGCCCAGATCCACATCGGCCTCGCCGCTCAACCCCACCGCGAGCGGGCGCTCGGCATGGGCGCAGAAAACCTGCTCCGCGCATTCATACACCGTCAGCGCAACGCTGTGGGAAATGCCGAGCCGGCTGATGCGCAAGCGCGCCGGACATCTGACCGGGAAACGGCGATGGGCGCGATCATATTCGCGTTCACGTTCGCGCAGGGCGCCTCGCTCGCGCAGGGTGCCCGCCGGCAACGGCGGCAAGTAGCGCTTGTATTCGGGCAGGTTGTAGATCGCGTGCAGTACTTGCGCTTCTTGCCGACCCAGAGTGGCGAATATCGCTGTCCGCCGGTTGAAGAAATGGTCGATCAGTTCCGGTGTCATGACCGGATCGGTCGTGGTGTGAAAGCGCCGATGCGGGAACTGTCCGTTGGGTAATGAGGCTGTCGTGAAATAGTGGTACAGATTCTTTTCGGGCGGCAAATGGGCGTATTTTTGATAAAAAGTTTCTTTTGCTTTTTCGAGATCGAGATGCGCTCCCACCGCGGGGGCGCCGTTGACGAAATCGTAATGCTTCACTTCGCCGCCCGGCAAGCGCCTGAAACACAATACCTCCTCATAAAACCCTATATGGCGCGGATTGACGGCGATAATCAGGTGCCGGGTATCGAAACGATATTCTGCATATTCATACAGGAATTTCAGTAATGGCATCAGGATTTGGCTCCTGAGGGAGCGGAAATCCGTGTCGATTACCAGCGCCGACACTTCAGCCACATTGCCGCCCACCTGGAAAACCTCATCCAGATCGAAGACGCGCTGCATGGGAAAGCCCAGTTTGCTTTCCCGGATCAGTGAAACCGTCCCGACCACACGCTCCTTGTAGCGGCACATCAGCATCGAAGTCGTCGGCAACGCATGATGGAGCATCACCCGCATGCCGCACGAATCGGGTTTCATGAAATCCGCCTTGACGTATTCTCTGTACAGCAGGCGAAAACATGCCTCCAACTCTTCTTTCGTCTGCGCGAGCTTGAATACGTATTCCTTTGCCAAGGGTTGGTCGACCCGTGACATCTGCCCGTAAGTCTTCGCGCGCACCGCCGCCGGCAACAGATCAATGACCCGGCTCGCGAGACTCTCGCCCAGATTGTGCAACATTTTATTCATTGATGATCTACCGCGGTACCGCCCGCGCGACCGGCGACCGTGCCGGGCTATGCGCAGAATAGCCCGTCCGCCTTTCGCGGGCGTGGCAATTTATCATGCTCACCGGTTGGATCATCTATGCTTGTGTTTGTAACGGACGCACCGGTAGGTCAGTTGCCAGTTCGGGCGCACATCTTTCCACCAGGCGCGGTCGAACACCCAGGCCAGCGTCAATAGCAGCGGCGCAAAGTAATGGCTTGCCGCCGACGGGAGGTTCTCGGGCAATGGCGATGACGCATCGTGCGGCGCAACGCGCAGGGCGCTCAGGCGTTCTTTCATCGTCGGATGCAGGGATTGCGACGAATCGTCGTCGGCGGAGGCATCGTCCGCGGCGGTGCGCAGGAAGCCAGCGGTCATTCCCAGCCCCAGATCGCGGTACGGACGCACCAGAGGCTTTGCCCGTACCCGGCACTGGGCCAGCACCCGCGGCCAATAATCCTGAAGGAGGAATTGCTCCCGCAACGAAACCTCGACCAGCGTTTTCCCGAGCAGATCGGCATCGACGAGCCGTACCGCAAGGGCATCGGCCTCGAACTCCTCGATGCGCGCCAGCCGCGCCATGTCGCTGTACAAGCGCCGCAGCCAGTGGTCCACCTGCTTGCCGAAAACCGGGAAGACATCCCCCATCTTGTCGAGCGCCCGCAACCACCACGCCCGCAGCAATGCGCCATATTTGCCCAGCCCTTTGCGCTGCACGGCGAGATGGGCGAATTCATGCGCCAGCACCGCCACCAGTTGCGGGCAGGTCACGCTGTGCGCCAATGGCAGGCCGACGAGGAGATGGGTTTCGATGCGCCCGAAACAACCCCGGCGGGGACGCTGCAGGATCGCCGCGTTCATATCGGGCGTCACCCACACGTGATCAATGTGGCCGGCTTCGAGCACCCAGGTCATTCCTTCAATCAGCCGGTGGAAATCACGGGCGTCCTTCGACGACAGGCGCACGCCCTCGGGATCCGGCAGCGGCACGAACAACACGGACAACAGCCGCGTGGCAAACAGGGCGCCCAGCACGATCAGCATGCTGCCGATCCCCCATTCCGCCACTTTCCACGCCGCGCCCAGCGCGTCCCAGATACTGAACGCCGCCCACAGGCCGGTTCCGAACGCAAGCGCCGCCAATACAGGCACCGCCAGCAACGCCAACGCGGCGATCAAGGTAAGGCGCGCCGCCAATCGTCTGCGCAAGACAAAAAGACGGGGATGGGGTGTCTGAAAGGGAAACGAAGGATGTGTCACAGTTCGGCGGGAAATATAATCTCGGTCTTGCGACGCCCCTCGGCTCGGGCGCGAACCCACTCCTGCCGCAGGCGAAAACGACGACATCCGTCACCTTGGCCGCGGCGGATGTCGACTCCAGTAGTGTTCATAGCACTATTTTTGTGTTTGCACCAGATTTTTCCGGAACTTTTTGCAAAAGACCACGCTTTTTTGCCTTCGCGCAACGGCAACCGTCCGGCGGCGGGTTGCGCTTCGGCGAAGCTCGCGTGTGTCGCGCGCGACGCGGGTTCAACCCGTACCTGTATTCCGTCCGGCATGGAAATGCCGTACGAAACTCTCGAAATCTCCGGCCGCGATCGACGCGCGCATTCCGGCCATCAGCCATTGATAATAATGCAGATTATGTATGGTATTGAGGATGCTGCCCAGGATTTCGCCCGTGCGGTGCAAATGGTGAAGGTAGGCACGGCTGAAATTGCGGCAGGTATAACAGGCGCAATCCGCATCAAGCGGGCGTGTGTCGGCCCTGTGCATGGCATTTTTAATCTTGATGTCGCCGTGGCGGGTAAATAGCCAGCCATTGCGGGCATTGCGGGTGGGCATGACGCAATCGAACATGTCGATGCCCGCCGCCACCGCCGCGACCATATCCTCGGGGCGGCCCACGCCCATCAGGTAACGCGGCTTGTCCATGGGCAAGTTCGGTGCGACATGGGCGAGAATGCGCGCCATGTCCTCCCTGGGTTCTCCCACCGACAGGCCGCCGATGGCGAAACCGTCGAAACCGATGCCCGCGAGCACGTCCAGCGACTCATCGCGCAAATCTTCGTACATGCCGCCCTGTACGATGCCGAAAAGCGCATTGCCGTTACCGAGGCGGTCGAACTCATCGCGCGAGCGCCGCGCCCAGCGCAGCGACAGGCGCATCGACTGTGCGGCCTCGTCGTGGCTGGCGGGCCACGGCGTACATTCATCGAAAATCATCACAATGTCGGCGCCCAGCGCGGTCTGGATTTGCATCGACCCTTCCGGCGTCAATAACAGACGCGCGCCGTCGATCGGGCTGGCGAAACGCACCCCGTCTTCGCCAATCTTGCGCAGCGCGCCGAGACTGAATACCTGGAAACCGCCAGAATCGGTCAGGATGGGTTTATCCCAGCCCATGAAACCATGCAACCCCCGGTGCGCGGCGATGACTTCCAGCCCGGGTCGCAGCCACAGGTGAAAAGTATTGCCGAGGCAAATCCGCGCCCCGCTCGCGGCCAGCGCCTCCGGCGTCATTGCCTTGACCGTGCCGCAAGTGCCCACGGGCATGAAAGCGGGCGTATCGACGGTGCCGTGCGCCAGCGTCAATCGTCCCCGGCGCGCGGCGGCGCTGGTGGAAAGAAGTTCAAACCGCATCGCGGACTGCATTCGTATTTGTTTCCGTATCGTTGCCGCGCGCCAGGAACATGGCGTCGCCATAGCTGAAAAACCGGTATTTCCGCTCGATGGCGTGCGCATAGGCGCGGCGGATGGTATCTCTCCCGGCGAAAGCCGACACCAGCATCAACAGTGTCGAGCGGGGAAGATGGAAATTGGTGACGAGCGCATCGACCACGCGGAAACGGAAACCGGGAAGAATGAAAATATCGGTTTCGCCTCCACCGGCGGCAAGCTCGCCATCCCGCGCCGCCGCTTCGAGCGCGCGCATGCTGGTGGTGCCGACCGCGATCACCCGCCCGCCCGCGACATGCGTTGCGGCAATGGCTTCGACCGTGGCCGCCGGAATCACATAGCGTTCGCTGTGCATCCGATGCCCGGCGAGATCACGCACCCGCACCGGCTGGAACGTTCCCGCGCCCACATGCAAGGTCAGCCACGCGAACCGCGCCCCGCACGCCGCGAGCGCGTCGAGCATCCCCTGATCGAAATGCAGTCCGGCGGTCGGCGCGGCCACGGAACCCGGTGCACGAGCATAGACGGTCTGATAGCGCATTTCGTCGGCATCAACGGCCTCGCGCCGGATATAAGGCGGCAATGGCAGCTTGCCGTGGCGCTCGAGCAGCGTGACGAGATCCTCCCCCGGCGGAAATCCCAGGCGAAAAAATTCGCCGGCGCGCCCAAGCACGGTGACATCGAACGCGCCGGCCAGGCGCAGGATCGCGCCTGTTCCGGGAGAGCGGGAAGCGCGAACCTGCGCCAGCGCCTCGTGCGGCCCGAGCGGGCGCTCAAGCAGCACCTCGACCGCGCCGCCGCTGTCCTTGACGCCGAAAAGACGCGCGTGAAGCACGCGGGTATCGTTGAACACGAGCAGATCGCCGGGGCGGACAATCTCCGGCAAATCGGCAAAGCGGCAATCCATGAACTCCCGCCCCGCCACCAGCAGACGGCTGGCGCCGCGCTCGGCGAGCGGCGTTTGGGCAATCAGGCCGGGCGGAAGCTCATAATCAAAATCATCGATAGTCAGGGACATCACAAAACCAGAACAGGCGGGCAACTTGCCGCCAAAGGATCAATTCGTGGATAATGCGCAACCTCATCCAGGCCGGGATGGCGAAATCGGTAGACGCAGCGGACTCAAAATCCGCCGGTGGTGACACTGTGAGGGTTCGAGTCCCTCTCCCGGCACCAATCGAGCATACGATGTAGTACGATAAAGTCCGAGAACACCAGTAACAACAAGGGTTCTCGGATTCTTTCGTCCGATGTGCTATGACATGGAACGATTGAATACGGCGTTTATAGGGGATTGGTAGTATACCCCATTTATACCAAATGGTATACCCCTACAGGAAATGCCCCCATGCCCGCTTTGACCGATACCGCGATCCGTACTGCCCGGCTTACCGACAAACCCCGCAAGTTGAGCGACACGGGCGGCCTTTATCTTCTCATCGCGCCCACGGGCGGCAAGCTCTGGCGAATGAAGTACCGATTTGACGGGAAAGAAAAAACGCTTGCTTTCGGCAAGTATCCCGAGGTGTCCTTGAAGGATGCCCGTGATCGGCTGCTTGCCAGTGGTGCCGACCCCGCCGCCGTGAAGAAAGCGCAAAAAGCCGAAAGACAGGAACGGGCGGCGAATAACTTTGGAGAGTGTTTACGTATAGATATATGCGAACTTTTCTTGCCAAGCCGCAAAAACCTCCGGTTTGGTGAGCGAACACCACAAGCGGATGGTCAAATCCACCATTTCCTTGCTCCTTGAGACGACTTTGGTTCGTCGCGTGAATCGTCCCAGGTGATGTCGTGTGTTGCTGTTGTCTTGTTCGATCGTAAACGTCCCGGATTTACCGATCACGTGCCGCTCCGGCGGCAGAACCTT
>JAITLI010000063.1 GCA_031277975.1 Azoarcus sp. | reverse complement strand
CTCAAGGAATTGGGGCTGGAAAACTATTGGACGCCGCTCGACAAGGACGGCAATCCGGTGCGGTGAGGGCGCTGGAGATTCCCCATATCGTTTCTCCACTGGAAAGATCATGATTGAATCAATCGTCATTGCGAGGCGCGAAGTGCCGTGGCAATCCACGCGGCACCTCGACCTTCCGAAGCGCCACGGTAACTTGCAAGGCCATCTGGATTGCCGCGGGCCTGCGGCCCTCGCAATGACGAAAGGGGGCGTCATGGCGAAACGCCTGTCGCCGCGACAATCCTCCCTCCTCGTCATTGCGAGGAGCGCAGCAACGTGGCAATCCATGCGGCGGTTCAATTTTCCGGGATGCCACGGTAACTTGCAAGGCCATCTGGATTGCCGCAAGCCTATGGTCTTCGCAATGACGGGTTCTTCCCAAGCTGTCTCGATCCGATCCCTGATCCTTGAGCGGCCCACGGCCCTCGCGATGACGAGTTCTTCCCAGGGACGCCCCCCGCCCAAAGAATTCCCCTCGCCCCCCACAGGGGGGAAAGGGCCAGGGAGAGGGGGTTCAACCATCCGGCACGTAGCGCCGCTGATTTCCTGGCGGTGGAAAGTGGACGGGTATCCCGTTCCTTCCTCCCCTTCTTTATTCAGCGTCGCTGCGCTCCACATGGAACGAAGCGACGCTGATGCCGGGAACCGCTCATGAGCGCCCCATCCCGACGCCCCGCGTTCGGTTGGATCGTCCTGCTCGCCTGCTTCGGAGGGCTGGGTATCGGCATCGCGCGGGTGGCGACTTCGCTGTATTCCATCGAATTGCAGGCGACGGAATTCCAGCTTGGTTTGATCGCCGCCGCGCAAAGCGTGGGAATTTTATTCACGAGCCTGCCGGTCGGCATCCTGGTGCAACGGCACGGCCCTTTCCCGCTCTTGTGCATCGGCAGTCTTTCCTGCGGTCTGGTGTACGCCGTGACGCCCGCCATGCCGAGTATCTGGTTCTTGATACTTTGCACAACGCTGGTCAGCGTGGCCATGCCGATGCGCTTCATCTCGCTCAATACGATTTTCTTGCAGCAGACGAAAGCACTCGGCGCGGCGCGGGCGGGCTGGTTCCGGGGCGCGCACATGACGGGTTTTTTACTGGTCGGGCCGATCCTGGGGGTATTCATACTCGAACGATTCCGGTTCTCCGGCGCTTTTCTCGCTATCGCTTCGACCTTCCTGGCGACGTTTTTCGCCGCCTTCCGCGCGGTCGACCGGCATTCCCGGATGCCACAAAGCGATGGAAAGCGCCCGGTGCTGGGGTGGAAGGAAATCGCCAGCCAGTTGCGCCTGCTGTTCGTCATGCCGGATCTGGGACGCACGAGTCTGTATGAGTTTTTCACGCAGTCGATAACGTCCTTTTTCGGGTTTTTCATCGTCGTGATCGCCCTGCAGAATTACCGCTTCTCCAGTCACGATGCAGCGATGCTCTTGACGCTGGAGGGCGGAACTTTCGTGGCGGCCCTGTTTTTGTCCGGAACGCTCCTGAACCGTTGGGGAACGAAGCGTTTCTATCAATTGAGTTTTTCCTTGCTGGCCGCCGCGCTGCTGCTGCTTGCGCCGCAAAAAGGCGCACTCCTGCTCTGGGCGGCTTCCGGCCTGCTCGGCATTGGGCTGGGCATGGTGTACATCGGCAACTTCATCACTTATGCCCATCTCGGGGAAACGCTCGGCATGGGCAGGGTTTCGGGGATCTCCGGTCTGATCGGCCCGACCGGGGGCTTCGCAGGCAGTCTGCTCGGCGGCTGGCTGGGCGGTCTATGGGGCTTTCAAACGCTTTTTTTGCCAATGGGCCTGGTCTGCCTGCTGTTTCTCTGGCAGGCCAGCCGCCGCCGGGAGCGCGGGAAAGCCGCGGACAGCGGCGAGCATGGGCAGGCGTGCGAAATGTCCAGGATTTCGTCTTTCGAGGAAGGTGCGACATGAATACCCAGATTCTTTCTTTACGTTCGCCCGCGACGGCCCTGGCGACGGGCAAGGCATTGAAACAGACGCTGGCGCGCGCGGCCAACGCGGTTTCCCGCTTCGCGCTGGCTTTCCTGTTTCCATTGCTGCTCCTGGGCCTGTGGCAGATCGCGCATCATCGGGAATGGCTACCGGTGCAGATTCTTCCCAGTCCGCAACAGACTTGGGAAACTTTCTGGGATTTGACCCGGAACGGCGAGTTCTCGGCCAACTTGCTGGTCAGCCTGGAGCGGGTGGCATGGAGCGTGCTCGTGGGCGGCTCCATCGGGCTTGCCATCGGTTTCGCCATCGGCCTGTCGCCCAGGGCGAAGGCTTATCTCTATCCAGGCTTCGAGGTCTTCGCGCAGTTTCCGGTCATTGGCTGGATTCCCTTGCTCATGTTGTTCCTTGGCATCGACGAGACCTTGAAAATCGTGGCGATTTCGCTTGCCGTGGTGGTGCCGGTCGTCATCAATACTTACAAGGGCATCCTCAATATTCCGGTCGCTTTGCTGGAAGTCGGGCAGGTTTATGTGTTTTCCCGCCGCCAGACGCTTTTGCGGATCGTCATTCCCGCCGCGCTGCCTTCCATTTTCAGCGGCATTCGGCAGGGGCTGATGCAGGCGTGGCTATCGCTGATTTTCGTCGAATTGCTCGCCTCCAGCGAAGGGCTTGGCTATCTGATGCACTGGGCGCGGCAGGTCATGCAACTGGACATCGTTTTCGCCGCGATCGGCGTGATCGGCGTGATCGGCTTTTTGCTGGACTGGAGCCTGCGTCGGGCGGAAAGCTATTTCGATTCCTGGAAACCGCAAGGACTTTGATCATGAGCGCATTACGCAAGGTTTTGCCCGGGTTCGACCCTCGCGCCCTGGCGTTGCCGGGGATTCTCGTGGCGTTCTGGGCGCTGGCCCACAGCGCGGGCTGGGTCGATACCCGCTTGATCCCGTCCCCGCTCGGTGTGGCGGAGACAGCCTGGCACAGCATTTTCGCGGAAGACTTCCTGCCGGGCCTCTGGGAGAGCCTTTACCGCGACATATCGGGTTTCGCCGCCGGCGCGCTACTCGGCATCGCCACGGGGGTGGCGCTCGGCCTGTCACGCTGGCTCGACGCGGCGATCAATCCAACCTTGAACGCATTCAAGCAGATTTCGCTTTTCGCGTGGCTGCCGCTGATTACGTCGTGGTTCGGCTACGACGACGGGGCGAAGATTCTTTTCATCGCCGCCTCCACTTTTTATCCGGTAGCGGTGAATACGTTCGAGGGCGTGCGCGGCGTCACGCCCCAGCATCTGGAAGTCGCCCGCGTGTTCCGGTTCGGCCGGACACAGTTGATTTTCCGCCTGCTGCTGCCCGCCGCCGCGCCCAGGATTCTTACCGGGCTGCAAATGGGGCTGGTCTTTGCATGGCTTGCCACGATCGGTTCCGAATTCCTGCTGGCGAATTGGGGCAACGGGCTGGGAAACATCATCATCCATGGGCGCGAGGCGCTGGACGCGGGGCTGGTGATCTGGGGGCTGATCATCGTCGGCATCGTCGGTTCGTTCCTGAACCGGCTGGCGCGGCGGGCGGAGAACCGCGTGCTGAAATGGCAAGGCGCGGCGCGATGAATGCTTGGACTGGTGCGTGGCGGGCGGCCGCGCTGGCGTTCTTCCTTTCGATGGCGGCGCTGGTCGTGGCGAGCTGCTCGCGGGACGGCGGAGGCGAAGAGACGGCGCTCGTCATCCGTTACCAGAGCACGCCGAACACGGTGGGATTTCCCGAGCTGGCCGAAGACCTCGGCTATCTCGGCGATCTCAAGCTGGATTACCGGGGCGGCGTGCTCGGCGGGCCGGAAAATCTCCAGGCGCTGGTGACATGCGACGTGGATGTGGCCAGCGCGTTCAACGGAGCGATTCTCAAACTGGCAATGACGGGAAGAGACCTGGTTTCGCTGGTGGCGTCCTACGGCAGCGATCAGGAAAACGGCTCGGCGGCCTTTGTGCTGGCGGAAGGGCCGATCCATGGGCCGCGCGACTTCATCGGCAAGAAGATCGCGCTCAACACGGTGGGAGCGCATTCGGAATTCATCGTTAAGGAGTACTTGGCGCGCGGCGGCCTGACGCGCAAGGAAATCGATTCGGTGGAGCTTATCGTATTGCCGCCCATCAGCGCGGAGGCGGCGATCCGCGCCGGGCAGGTCGATGGCGCGATGATGTCCGGCGTCATCCGGGAACTGGCGGAGCAACGCGGCGGTTTGCGGCGGCTTTTTATCGACGTGGATTTGTTCGGGGATTTCACCGCCGGGTATTACGTGACGACCCGCGAGCTTTTCGAGCGCAAGCCGGAGGCTTACCGGCTTTATGTCGATGGCACGGCGAAGGCCATCGAATGGGCGCGCGCCGCGCCGCGCGAAGAGGTCGTCGCCCGCATGGTTTCCATCATCGAACGGCGCGGACGCAATGAAACGACCGCCGCCGTCCAGCACTGGCGCAGCCCAGGCATTCCATCGAAAGGCGGCGTCGTGGAAGCGGCGGCTTATCAGATGTGGGTGGATTGGCTGATCAAGGCCGATGAGCTGCGATCCGGCCAGATCGACGTCGAACGCATGGTCGACAACCGCTATAACCCGTATTACCGCCCCTGAACCTTCCTTCTCCTCACCCAGACAACAACGGAGAGCATCATGACGACGAGACTGCAAATCGACAACGTCCGCAAGACCTTCCATTCCCGCCACAATTCGGGCGAGGCTTTCGTCGCGCTCGCCGACGTGTCGCTCGACGTCGCCGATGGCGAATTCGTGGTGATCGTCGGCCCCAGCGGTTGCGGCAAGTCCACCCTGCTCGACCTGCTCGCCGGGCTGACCCGCCCGAGCGGCGGCAAGATACTGCTCGACGGCAAGCCGATCACCGGGCCGTCGCTCGACCGGGGCGTGGTCTTCCAGCAATACGCGCTCTTCCCCTGGCTGACGGCGCAGGGCAACATCGAATTCGGCTTGGAGGCCAAGGGCGTGCCCGCGAAGGCGCGCCGCGAAACCGCACTGCACTTTCTCGATCTCGTCGGTCTGGCCGATTTCGCCCGCCATCACCCGGGCGAATTGTCCGGCGGCATGAAGCAGCGGGTGGCGATCGCCCGCAGCCTCGCCTACGACCCGGAAGTGCTGCTGATGGACGAGCCTTTCGCCGCACTCGACGCGCAGACGCGCGAAACCCTGCAATGCGAGCTGCTGCGCATCTGGGAGCGTTCGCGCAAGACCATCGTCTTCATTACCCACGGCATCGACGAGGCGGTCTATCTCGGCCAGCGCGTCGCGGTGATGAGTTCGCGCCCGGGCCGGATCAAGCGCATCGTCCCCATCCCCCCGGAGTTCAAGGCCGGGGAGGATATCCGCGCCCATCCCGAATTCGGACGGCTGCGCCACGAGATCTGGCGCCTGCTGCGCGAGGAAGTCTCCCGCGCGCAGGAAGAGGAGCAGGGCAAGCGCCAACTGGCGCTCGCCGCCTGAACCGTCCCCCGCACATCGCCAGAGAACGCACATGTCCGCACAAGAATCCACCCTGGAATTGCCCACCGCCCGCAACGCCGGAAGAAATCCGGCCTTGCAGGCGGGGCTGCGCGCCCTGCGGCGCGGCGGCGCGATCATCGTCTTCTTCCTGCTGTGGGAGATCGCGCCGCGTCTCGGCCTGGTCGAAGCGGCCTTCCTGCCGCCGATCAGCCAAGTACTGGCAACGGGCTGGAAGCTGCTGCTCAACGGCCAGTTGCCGCAGCATTTCGCCGCCAGCCTCGCCCGCTCCGCAGCGGGTTTCGCGCTGGCGATCGTTACGGCGATTCCGCTCGGGTTGGCCATCGGGCGCTATCGCCTGTTCGCGCAGGCGGTCAATCCGCTGCTGGAGATGTTCCGCAACACCGCCGCGCTGGCCCTGCTGCCGGTGTTCATTCTTTTCCTCGGCATCGGCGAGACCTCGAAGGTCGCCATCGTCTTCTACGGCTGCTTCTGGCCGATCCTGCTCAACACCATCACCGCCGTGGTCACGGTCGACCCGCTCCTCATCAAATCGGCGCGCACCATGGGGCTGTCGCCCGTGCGCCTGTTCCGCAAGGTGATCCTGCCCGCCTCGGTGCCGACGATTTTCGTCGGGGTGCGGCTGGCCGGGGCGGTGTCGGTGCTGATTCTCATCGCGGCGGAAATGGTGGGCGCGAAGTCGGGCCTCGGCTACCTGATCATCTATTCGCAATACAACTTCCAGGTGCCGGAAATGTTCCTCGGCATCGTCTGCATCACCTTGGTCGGACTGCTCATCAACGCCCTGCTCGTCGCGCTGGAGCACCGTCTCACCGCCTGGAAACGCAACGGAGGCGAGGCGTAAACATGAAACGGCTCCTCGCATTCGCCGCCGCCCTGCTGCTCGCCGCCGCTTGCGGCAGGGACGACGCTTCTTCCACGCAGGACGGCACGGCGCTGGAAAAACTGGAATTCCGCCATCTCGGCTCGCCCGGTTCCGTGGATCTGGTCGAACTGGCCGGAGACCTCGGCTATCTGGAGCCGGTGAAACTCAAATACGTCGGTATCTCCCTCGGCGGGCCGCAGGGCATCCAGACCCTGCTGAGTGGGGACACCGACATCAGCAGTTCATCCTTCAACAGCGCCATCGTGAAGGTGGTCGCTTCCGGCGCGCCGGTCACGGCGGTCATCGCCTCCTATGGCTACGACACGGCGGAAGACTCCTTCCTCGCGCAGGGCGGCTACTTCGTGCGGGAAGACAGTCCCATTCGCGGCCCGCGCGACCTGGTGGGCAAGAAGATCGCCGTCAACGCCCTCGGCGCGCAGGCCGAGCTTTACCTGAGCGAATACATGCGCCGCGGCGGCCTGGGCAAAGAGGAAATCCGGCGGGTCGAACTGGTCGTCATTCCGCCGGTCAGCATGGAGCAGACCTTGCGCCAGGGGCAGGTAGACGTGGCGCAACTCTATTGGCCGGGCGGGCCGGGCGTGCGCAAGCTGTTCAGTTCGGAAGACCTGTACCAGCATTTCACCGCCGGCTCCTACATGATGTCCAACCGCTACCTGCGCGAGAATCCCAACACCGCGCGCCACGTGCTCGGCGGCATCGCCAGGGCGATCGAATGGGCCAGGAGCACGCCGCGCGCGCAGGTGCATGAGCGTTTCCGCCAGATCATCGCCAAACGCGGCCGCAACGAGAACGATGGGGTCATCCAGTATTGGACGGGCTTCGGCATCCCAGCCAGGAACGGCGCGCTCAAGGACGAAGATTTCCGGATCTGGCTCGACTGGCTCATCGAGGACGGCCAGATCGAGGCGGGCGCGGTCGATCTGGAAAAAGTCTATACCAACGCTTTCAACCCTTTCGCCCGGGCCGCGCCCGGGGACGAAGCGGCGCGCGCGCCCTGACCCCCTTTTCAAGGAGAAAATACGATGCCCCAGGCCGGCACGCTGGACATCCAGCGTCTTCACAAGCATTACACCGTCAACGGCGCGACCCTGAATGTATTGGAAAACATCGAATTGTCGATCCGGCCCGGCGAATTCATCGCCATCGTCGGCGCCAGCGGCTGCGGCAAATCGACCCTGCTGCGGCTCATCATCGGGCTGGACACCGAGTACGACGGCGATATTTTCCTCGATGGCCGCCGCATCCGGGACACGGGGCTGGATCGCGGGATCGTATTCCAGGAGCATCGCTTGTTTCCGTGGCTGACGGTGCGCAAGAACATCGAAACGGGCCTGCTCAACAACACCCGTTTCAGCGAAGAGGAAAAGGAAGCCTCGGTGCGCGCGCACATCGAACTCGTGGGCCTGGAGGCGTTCGAATCGGCCTATCCGCATCAACTCTCCGG
The DNA here is from genome assembly GCA_031277975.1 of Azoarcus sp. Classification (GTDB taxonomy): domain Bacteria; phylum Pseudomonadota; class Gammaproteobacteria; order Burkholderiales; family Rhodocyclaceae; genus WRNU01. The sequence continues at coordinate 16,094 of JAITLI010000063.1, read as the reverse complement.
CGGCATGGCGCAGCGGGTCGCCATTGCCCGTGCGCTGGTCAACCGCCCGGAAGTCCTGCTGCTCGACGAGCCTTTCGGCGCGCTGGACGCTTTCACCCGCCATTTCCTGCAAGACGAGCTGCTGCGCATCTCCGCCGAGGAGGGCATCACCATGGCGCTGGTCACGCACGACATCGAGGAGGCCATCTACCTCGCCGACCGGGTCGTGGTCATGCAGCCCCGCCCGGGACGCATCAAGCGGATCGTGGACATCGATCTGCCGCGCCCGCGTCCGCGCAATTCGGACACCTTCGCGCGCTATAAGGACGATTTGCTGCAAGATTTTTCCGCCGGTGCGCACGCGGAAGAAATCATCGAAAGCAATTCCGGACAACCCGCGTAAGCATTGTTTGCGTTCCATGAATTGGATACCAACGAAAACCCGGTGCTCGATTCCGTGCAATTCAGCCGACATCGCAACAATAATTGCTGAATTGCGCGCAATCCAATCGGGCAAAAAATGCGCCATAACCCCGGAATTCCCAGAATAAAAGCATTCCCCGGTCTGGCATGCCATTTGCTCTCCGGACATCGTTATCCCAGGCAAATCCGCCTGCGACATCAGGAGAAAACTCATGAGTACACGGAAACTTCGTCTCGGCGCGTTCCTGCCCGGCGCGGGCCAGCATTTCGCCGCTTGGCGGCATCCGAACGCCAGGGCCGATGGCATTCTCGATATCGAGTATTACAAGAGTCTGGCGCGCACCGCCGAACGCGGACTGTTCGACGCATTCTTCCTCGCCGACGGCCTGGCGGCGAATTTCGGCGGCCACGTCGGTACCGGTTCGAGCAGCGACAAGGCGGCGGTGTTCGAGCCGGTGACGCTGTTCTCGGCGCTGTCGCAGGTTACGAAAAACCTCGGTTTCATCGCCACGGCATCGACCACCTACGAGGATCCCTTCCTGCTGGCGCGCAAATACGCTTCGCTCGACTACCTCAGCCACGGGCGCGCCGGCTGGAACGTCGTCACCACCGTGGGCGACGCCACGGCGCGCAATTTCGGCCTCGACAAGCAGCTCTCGCCGGAAGAACGCTACGCGCGCGCCCATGAATTCGTCGCCACGGTCAAGGCGCTGTGGGATAGCTGGGAAGATGACGCTTTCGTGCGCGACAAGGCCAGCGGGCAATATTTCGATCCGCGGAAGGTGCACGCCCCGCATCACGAGGGCAAATACTTCAAGGTCGCCGGGCCGCTCAATATCGCGCGTCCGCCGCAGGGGCATCCGGTCATCGTGCAGGCCGGGCAATCCGGACTGGGACGGGAACTGGCCGCCGAGACCGCCGAAGTGGTCTTCACCGCCTGGCAGACGCTCGCGGACGCGCAGGCGTTCTACCGCGATCTCAAGGGACGCCTCGCCAAATACGGGCGTTCGCCCGACAGCCTGCGGATCATGCCGGGAGTGTCGCCTTACGTCGGACATACCGAGGCGGAGGCGCGCGCCAAGCAGCGCGCCCTGCACGATCTGATTCCGCCCGAGGCCGGGCTGGCGCTGCTCGGCGGCCTGCTGGGCGTGGAAGATCTCGATCTGTCCAGATACAAGCTCGACGGCCCGCTGCCCGGCGACTTGCCGCCCACGCAGGGCATGACCAGCCGCCAGGATCTCATCCTCGACATCGCGCGCAAGAACAACTTCACCATCCGCCAATTGTACGAATGGGTCGCCTCCGGACGCGGGCACTGGACCATCGCCGGCACGCCGGCGCAGATCGCCGACCAGCTCCAGGAATGGTTCGAGAATGGCGCCGCCGATGGCTTCAATGTGCTGCCGCCGCTCCTGCCGGACGGCCTCAACGACTTCGTCGACCTTGTCATTCCCGAACTGCAACGGCGCGGCCTGTTCCGCACCGCCTACGAAGGCTCGACCCTGCGCGAAAACCTCGGCCTCGCCCGTCCGCGCAATCAGTTCAAGAAACCGGAGCCGCCACAGTTCGTCCCGCGGGAAGCCGAGCTTGCCGGCGAGCTTCTGCCGGCCGGCGGCCCGACCCTGAGTTCGGCGCGCGAGAGCGACGGCGGCGACCATATTTACCAGCGCATCGTGCTCGTGGGATCATCCACCGTCAGCCAGCAGGACGCCATCGAGAAAGCCGTGGCGCGCGCATCGAGCGCCTATCCCGGACGCCTGCGCTGGTTCGAAGTGATCGACTCGCGCGGACACATCGATGCCGATAAAGTGGCGCACTGGCAGGTGGCGCTGAAAATCGGCATCACCCTCCAGAACTGAGCGGGATTCCCGCCAACGGAAAAACAACGGAGATCCATCCATGACACGCATTGCCGAAAACAACGTCAATCCCATCTTCGTCGAGCGCTGGTCGCCGCGCGCCTACGACGAATCCACAATCACCGCGGATGAACTCAAGCCCCTGTTCGAAGCGGCGCGCTGGGCGCCCTCTGCCCACAACGCGCAACCGTGGCGCTTCATCTACGCGCGCCGGGGCACGCCGCAGTGGCAGACCTTTCTTGATCTGCTGATTCCCAATAATCGCGGCTGGGCGCAACGCGCCTCGGCGCTGGTATTCGCGGTATCGGCGCGGAAGTTCGTTCCGCCCGGCAAAACGGAAGCCATCAGCACCGGCTTCGAGTCCTACGATACCGGCGCGGCCGTGGCCTATCTGGCGCTGCAAGCCAATTCCACCGGACTGGCCGCCCACATCATCGCCGGTTACGACAAGGATGCCGTCAGGCAAGCGCTGGGCATTCCGGACGATTTCCGGATCGAAAGCGCCATCGTCATCGGCCGGCGCGGCGACAGCGGCATCCTGCCGCCCGAGTTGCAGGCGCGCGAAGCGCCCACTCCCCGCAAGCCGCTTGCCGGCTTCGTCGCCGAAGGCCGCTTCGGTTTCGAGGACGCCTGATGCAATACCGTGAACTCGGCGGTACCGGCATCGACGTCAGCCTCATCGCCCTGGGCACGATGACCTGGGGCGAACAGAACAGCGAAGCCGAAGCGCATTCCCAGCTCGATCTCGCGCTGGAGCGCGGCATCAACCTCATCGACACCGCCGAGATGTACCCGGTGCCGCCCCGCGCCGAAACGCAGGGGCGCACCGAAGCGTACATCGGCACCTGGCTGAAGGCGCGGCCCGGAGCGCGGGGCCGGATCGTTCTCGCCACCAAGGTGGCGGGACCGGCGCGGCAGGAAGCGCGCCCTTCGCATCTGCGCGGCGGCAAGGCCCGGCTCGACCGCGCCAACATCGAGGCGGCCCTGCATGACAGCCTCGGGCGTCTGCGAACCGATTACGTCGATCTCTACCAACTGCACTGGCCCGACCGCACGACCAATTATTTCGGTGAACTCGGCTACCGCCACGCCGAGGGCGAAGATACGGTGCCGATCCAAGAAACGCTGGAGGTGCTCGGCGATCTGGTCGCGGCAGGCAAAATCCGCCATATCGGTCTTTCCAACGAAACGCCGTGGGGCGTACACGAATTCCTCCGCCACGCGGAGCGCGCCGGACTGCCGCGCGCGGCGAGCATCCAGAATCCGTACAACCTGCTCAACCGCAGCTTCGAGGTCGGGCTGGCCGAATTCGCCATCCGCGAGAAAGTGGGCCTGCTCGCCTATTCGCCGCTGGCGTTCGGCGTCCTGAGCGGCAAATACCTCGACGGGCGGCTGCCGCCGGGCGCGCGCATCACCCGCTGGGAACGGTTCGGGCGCTACAAGGGCGAAATCGCCGAAGCCGCCACTGCCGCCTATGTCGACATCGCCCGCCGGCACGGCCTCAGCCCGGCGCAACTGGCGCTCGCTTTCGTCAACAGCCGCCCTTTTCTCACCAGCAACATCATCGGCGCAACCAGCCTCGCGCAACTGGAGGAGAACATCGGCAGCATCGACGCGCGGCTGGATGCGGCGGTACTGGATGAAATCGAGGCGGTACACAAGCGGCATCCGTATCCCTGCCCGTAGCGTGGCGGCAAGCGGTGATCGAGGGATGGTCATGCCGTGCAGGAAAGGCAAAGTATCGACAACGCAAGGCGTTGTCGCCACGCCAGTCCTCCCGCCTCGTCATTGCGAGGGCCGCCGCAGGCCCGCGGCAATCCAGACGGCCTTGCAGGTTGCCGGGACGTCCCGGAAAGTTGGACCGCCGCGTGGATTGCCACGGCGCTTCGCGCCTCGCAATGACGAGGTGGGGAGGTTTTTTCGCAATGCTGCGTTCTCCCAAAGGATTCCCCTCGCCCTCCGCAGGGGGGAGAGGGGGTTAACCATTCGGCACGCAGCGCCGTTGACTTCCTGGCGGTGGAGCGTGGACAGGCGTTCTGTTTCTTCTTCCCCTTTTCACTGTGGGGGAAGCTTTCGCGGTTGGTGAGCAATTCCGGGATACCGCCAACGTTCCTGAGCATATCGCCAACGTTCTTGCGCGTACCGCCAACGTTCCTGAGCATATCGCCAACGTTCTTGCACGTACCGCCAACGTTCTTGAGCGTATCGCCAACGTTCTTGAGCATACCGCCAACGTTCCTGCCCGTACCGCATGGGGAGGGGAAGGCTTTCCATCGGGCAATCGCTTCCGGACAAGTCAGCGGCGGTGGCCAGGAACCGGCGGTCCGCTCATCCAGTGGATCCGTTCCCCGATTCCTGATATCTGATCCCCGGTGCCACGATTTTGTATTCGAACAGGCGGCATTCCAGTGCGCCATTGAACAGCAGTGTGCGGCGGCTGGCGCGCAGGCCGATTGTCCGGGGCAGGTTCATGTCGGCGGAAAAGAGATGGCAGCGCCAGTTCGCCCAGCGTTGCTTGAGCACGTCGCCGAGCCGGGGATAGAAGGCGGTCAGTTCTTCGGCCACGCCCAGTCTCACGCCATAGGGCGGGTTGGTCACCATGACGCCGCCCGCCGCCGACGGCGCAAGTTCGAGCAGGTCGGCGCATTCCAGCGTGACGCAGGATTCCAGCCCGGCGGCGGCGAGGTTGGCGCGCGTGCCGCGCACTTGGTCTTCGGCGATGTCCGAGCCATGCAGGCGCAGCGGACGCGGGGGCGATTGGCGCGCCTGGGCTTCTCCGCGGATGGCGGCCCATTGGGAGGCATCGAAGGTGCGCAGGCGCTCGAACGCGAAACGCCGCTCCAGGCCGGGGGCGATGCCGAGCGCCATTTGCGCCGCTTCGATGAGGAAGGTGCCGCTGCCGCACATCGGGTCGGCAAGCGCTTCGTCTTCCCGCCAGCCGGCGAGGCGCAGGATGCCGGCGGCGAGGTTTTCCTTGAGCGGTGCTTCGACCATGGCCGATTTGATGCCGCGCTTGTAGAGCGGTTCGCCCGAGGTGTCGAGGTAGAGCAGGAGTGTGTCGCGGTTCAGGAAGGCATGGATGCGCACCGCCGGCCGGGCGGTATCGACGTTGGGACGGCGGCCGCGCGCGTTGCGGAAGTGGTCGCACACGGCGTCCTTGATTCTCAGGGTGATGAATTCCAGGCTGCGCAACGGCGATTGGCGCGCGGTGACGAAGACGCGGATGGTGTCGTCCGGGGTGAACCATTGCGCCCAGCCCACGCCGAGGGCGAGCCGGTAGATGTCGGTTTCGTTGCGGTAGCGCCCGCCGCCCACGCGCCACAGCACGCGGGTGGCGAGGCGGCTTTCGAGGTTGGCGCGCCAGCATGCCTGCCAGTCGCCGCGCCATTCCACGCCTCCCGGCGTCGTGCGCGGCGCGGCCGCGCCCAGCGCGCGCAGTTCGTCCGCCAGGGTTTCTTCGAGGCCGCGCGGTACGGGGGAGAAAAAGGTTTCGCTCATGGTGGAGGGGGGCCGGTATGTTCAGAATGGTTTCATCACGACCAGTACCAGCACCGCGAGCAGCAGGAAGACCGGCATTTCGTTGAATACGCGGTACCACACATGTCCATGGCGGTCGCGTCCGGCGGCGAAATCGCGCAGCAGCCGTCCACAGTGGATGTGGTAGGCGGCCAGCACCGCCACCAGCGCCATCTTGGCGTGCAGCCAGTTTCCGGCGAAAAGCTCCGGGAAGATGAGCCACAGCCCCAGTCCGCAGGCGATGGCAAGGATGCCGATGGGCGTGACGAAGCGGTAAAGCCTTGTTTCCATTTGTCCCAGGCGTTCGCGGGTGGCCGCGTCTTCGGCCATGGCGTGATTGACGAAAATGCGCGGCAGGTAGAACAGTCCGGCGAACCAACTGATGACGAAGAAGATGTGCAGGATTTTGAGGATGTTATAGAGCATGGTGTGTCTGTTTTGTCCGGAGGGCGCGAGGCATGGAGTATAAGGCGGGGATTTCCGCCAGTCCGTGCGCCACGCTCGGGTAGCGCAACCGGCAGCCCAGTTCCCGGACGAGGCGCGCGTTGCCGATCCGGCGCGATTCGCGCAGGAAGGAGAGCGCCGCGGGCGGCAGGCGCGCGGCCAGGTCCGTCCAGGGCAGCCGCGGCGGGCGCGGCAGTCCGCAGGCGTCGGCGACGAGGTCGAAGTAATCGCTCACCCGCAGTTCGTGGCCGTCGACGGCGTTGTAGACCCGTCCGGCGCGGGCGCGGAACAGGGCCGCGACGATGAGGCGGGCGAGGTCGTCGGCGTGGATGTGGTTTGTGAACACGTCGTCCGCCGGGACGGGATCGCCGCGCGCGAGGCGGGCGATGGGCAGGCGGCCGGCGGCATAGATGCCCGGCGCGCGCAATAGGGTCACGGCGATCCGGCGGCGGCGTCCGAATGCGCGCAGGCGTTGTTCGGCGTCGACGCGGCGGCTCGCCCGCGCCGTTTCCGCCCGGCAGGGGCGGGTTTCGTCGATCCACGCGCCGCCGCAATCGCCGTAGACCCCTGTCGTGCTTAGGTAGATGAGGCGCTGTGGTAGACTGCCGCGAGCGCTCAGGGCCGCCAGCAGGCGGCGGGTGCGCGCATCCCGCTCGCTTGCCGCGCCAGCGGCGTCCCGCGCGGCGGGCGGCGCGAAATGCAGTACCGCGTCGGCAATGCCGGCCAGCCGCGCGAGACTGCGCCGTTCGTCGAGATCTCCGCGCAGCGGCAAGGCCCCGAGCGAGCGCGCGACGTCCATCGTTTCCGCCCGGCGGACGAGGGCGAACACGCGAAAACGCGGCGTCAGGAGGGGAATCGTGCGTCGCGCAATATCGCCACAGCCAATCACGAGAATTCTTTTCATCATGTCATACCAGATCATGCTCCAACCCGGCGGACAGCGCTTTGCCGCCGACGCCGACCGCTCCGTGCTCGATGCCGCCCTCGCCGCCGGCCTGTCCTTGCCCCATGGTTGCCGTGTCGGCGCGTGCAGCGCCTGCAAGGCCAGGGTTCTCCAGGGCGAGGTCGATCCGGGCAAGTATGCCGAGCATGCCTTGCCGGCCGCCGAGCGCGCGCGCGGCCATGTCCTGCTCTGTTGCGCGCGTCCGCGTTCCGATCTCGTGCTCGAAGCGCCTCGGGCGGAAACCGCCGCCGCCCCGGCCAGGGAACTCCCGTGCCGCGTGAACCGCCTCGAACGTCTGGCCGAGGACGTCATGTTGGTGACGCTGCAATTGCCCGCCAGCGAGCCTTTCAGCTTTCGCGCCGGGCAGTATATCGACATCGTGCTCGCCGATGGGCGGCGCCGCAGTTTTTCCATCGCCAACGCCCCTCACCAGACGGGCAGTCTCGAACTGCACATCCGCCGGGTTCCTGGCGGCCTGTTTACCAGCCATGTATTCGAACACATGCGCGTGCGCGACATTTTGCGCATCGAGGGGCCGCTCGGCACGTTCTGCCTGCGCGAAGACAGCGTCCGCCCCATCATCATGCTCGGGGGCGGCACCGGCTTCGCCCCGCTCAAGGGGCTGATCGAGCACGCGATCCATCTCGGTCTCGAACGCCCGCTCGCTCTTTACTGGGGCGCGCGCACCCCCGCCGGGCTTTATCTGGACGAACTGGCGCAAAGTTGGCAAAGCGCGCTGCCCGGTTTCCGCTATATTCCGGTCGTTTCCGGCGCTTGTCCGGATAATGGCTGGACGGGACGCCGGGGGCTGGCGCACGCGGCGGTGCTCGCCGATTTTGCCGATTTGTCGCGGCACGAGGTCTACGCCTGCGGCGCGCCCGCGATGATCGAGGCGGCGCGCGACAGTTTTACCCGCGAACGCGGATTGCCCGGCGATGCCTTTCATGCCGATGCTTTTACTTTTGCCGCAGCCGCCGCCAAGGATTGAGCGCCGATGAGCCAGAATACTTTTTTCACCCGGGAACCCGTAGTCAACAAGAAGCGGGCGATCACCGCCAATCGCCTGATCGTGCATAGTCCCAGCATCGCCGACGCGGCCGGGGCGCTCAATGCCGCGAGCGAATATTGGCCGGCGCAATATCCGGTGTTCCTCAGCTTTGGCCGTCTCGTTCCCACCCCCGAATTGATGGGCTGGCAAGCGCCGCCCAACGCCCACATCGAAATCCCGGCCCAGACCCTCGGCTACCCGCAGACCCAGGCCCTGTTGCCGCTGTTGCAGGAGGCCGGCATCGGCGTCTGCCTGACCTGGTTTACGCAGACGGTCGTGTTGCCGCCGGATGTGAATTGGCGCTTCGTGCTCATCGACGGGCGCAAGAACCCGACGCCCACGGGTTCGCCGGGGCTGAGCCTTGCCTGGGGGCTGTCCGACGTGCCCGCGTTCAAGCAGGCCATCGCCAGCGGCTACGATGGCGCCTCGGGCTGGTTCTTCCTCAACGGCAACCCGCCCGCGAAAGAACTGTCGGCCAATCACGCCCAGATCGTTCGCTTGCTCAACCTGGTGCGCAAAAACGGCGAAATCCGCGACATCGAGAATGTGCTCAAGCAGGACGTGGCGCTGTCGTACAAACTGCTGCGCTACATCAATTCCGCCGGTTTTGGCCTGATGGTCGAAATCCAGTCCTTCCGCCACGCGGTCAGCATCCTCGGCTACGACAAGCTCAACAAATGGTTGTCGCTGCTCTTGGTGACCGCGAGCCGCGATCCGGGCGCGCCCGCGATGATGCAGACCGCCATTGCCCGGGGCCGCTTCATGGAGCAGATCGGCGCCATCCTGTTCGACGAATCGGCCTGCGACAATCTTTTCATCACCGGTGCGTTCTCGATGCTGAGCCTCCTGCTGGGCGCTTCGATACAAGCGGTGCTCGACGAACTGCTGCTGCCCGAATCCGTCACCGACGCCCTGCTCTACGATCAGGGCGACTATGCGCAGATCCTGCGCCTGGCCCGCAGTTGCGAGAGTTTCGACTACGGCGCGCTCGCCAGGGTCGCGGACGAATTGCGACTCACGGCGGAACAAGTCAATCGCGCCCACCTGGCGGCGCTCGGTTTCGCCGACAGCCTGCAAACCTGACACGGCTCCGCCATCGAGACGATCCCCGCGTTACCGGGCATCCGGCGCGAGGCGTCCGCTGATTTGAACCGCCGCGTGGATTGCCGCGTCGCCGCGCGCCTCGCAGTGACGAATACCGGCAGCCCCCCCTGGTGGGCGGCGCTGTCGATATGGCTTTCGGGCGCAAAGACCCTGCCGGACGCGGCGGCGGTTCAGCCGCGCTTTCCCGCGCGGAAAAGTATGCCGCCAAGTTTGCGCATGGATAGATTGAAAGACGCTTTGGCGCGTTCCGCCCGCACGGTTTCCGAGTCGCCCAAAGCGCTCATCGCCGCGAAGATCGCCTGCGCCTCGGCGGGTTTGCCCGCTTTGCAATAGTCGAGAATCAGGTTGACCGAGGCTTTGGCGCGGAAACCCAGGATTTCTTCCGCATCGCCGAAAACTTCCATCGCATCGAGCGCCGCCCGCGCCTCGGCAAATTTGCCCGCCTTGCCATAAGCGGCAACCAGATCGGCGGACGCCTTGGCGCGTTCGCGCCGCGCGGCGGCCCTCGGTTTGCCGAAGGCCGCCAGCGCCCTGGAGATCGCCCGCCTTTCGATGGCTTTGCCCGCCTTGCCATAGGCAAAAATCAGATTGAAAGACGCCTGCGCGCGCGCAACCCGCACTTTCTCCGAATCGCCAAGGCCCCACATCGTAGCGAAGACCGCCCGCGCTTCGGCGGGTTGGTTCGCATTGGCATGGGCGAGAACCAGGTTGACGGACGCTTGGGCGCGTTCGGCCTGCACCGCCTCCGAATCGCCCAGGGCGCCCATCGCCGCGAAAATCGCCCGCGCCTCGGCAAGTTCGCCCGCATTGCCATAGGCGTCGATCAGGCTGACAGACGCCCTGGCGCGTTCGAGCCGGACTTCTTCCGCATCGCCAAAGGTTTCCATCGCCGCGAAAATCGCGCGCGCCTCGGCCAGTTCGCCCGCCTTGCAATGGTCGAGAATCGGATTGAGGGACGCCCTGGCGCGCAAAATCCGCACTTCTTCCGAATCGCCGAAGGCTCGCATCGCCGCGAAGATCGCGCGCGCCTTGGCGGATTCGCCCGCGTTGCTATAAAATGCCATCATATTGACGGATGCCTTGGCACGTAAAAGCCGTATTTCTTCCGCGTCGCCGAAAGCCCCCATTGCCGCGAAGATCGCGCGCGCTTCGACCAGTTCGCCCGCCTTGCCGCAGGCGTTGATCAGATTGACCGACGCCCTGGCGCGTCTGAGCCGCACTTCTTCCGAATCGCCAAGGGAGGCCATCGCCGCGAAGATTTTCCGCGCTTCGGCGAGTTTTCCCATATTGCCATAGGCGCTGATCAGATTGACCGATGCCCTGGCGCGCAAAACCCGTATTTCCTCCGTGTCGCCGAAAGATTCCATCGTATCGAAGAGCGCGCGCGCCTCGGCCAATTCGCCCGCTTTGCAATAGTCGAGAATCAGATTGACCGATGCCTTGACGCGCCTGATCCGTACTTCTTCCGAATTGTCGAAGCTCTCCATTGCGTCGAGGATCGCGCGCGCCTCGGCAAATCCGCCCGTACTGCCGTGGGCGCTGATCAGATTGACCGACGCCTTGGCGCGTTCGAGCCGCACCGCATCCGAATCGCCCAAAGCCGCCATCGCTTCGAAAATTGTCCGCGCTTCGACGAAGTCGCCCGCATTGCCATGGACGAGAATCAGATTGACCGATGCTTTGGCGCGCAAAACGCGCACCGCCTCCGAATCGCCCAAAGCGTTCATCGCTGCGAAGACTACCCGCGCTTCGGCAAGGTCGCCCGTTTTGCTGTAAATGCCGATCAGATTGAAAGACGCCTTGGCGCGCTCGCGCCGCACCGCCTCCGAATCGCCCAGAGCAGCCATCGCCTCGAAAATTGCCCGCGCTTCGGCAAGGTCGCCCGCATTGCCATGGTCGGCGATCAGGTTGACAGACGCCCTGGCGCGCGCGAGCCGCGTTTCTTCCGCATCGCCAAAGGCCCCCATTGCCGCGAAGATCGCGCGCGCTTCGACGAAATCGCCTGCCTTGCCGTAGGCGTTGATTAGATTGAAAGACGCTTCGGCGCATGGGCCTTGTATTTCCTCTGCATCGCCGAGAGCCTTCATTGCCTCGAAAACAGTGCGCGCTTCGGCAAGTTTGCCCGCATTGCCATAGCCGTTTATCAGATTGACAGATGCCATGGCGCGCGCCATCCGCACTTCCGCCAAATCGCCGAAAGTCTCCATCTCTGCGAAAATCGCGCGCGCTTCGGCGAGATCGCCCGTTCTGCTATAGGCATTGATGAGATTGAAAGACGCTTCCGCGCGTAAAACCCGCATTTCTTCCGAATCGCCAAGCGCTTCCATTGCCGCGAAGATCGCGCGCGCTTCGGCAAGATCACCGGCATTGCCATAGTCGAAAATCAGATTGACGGACACGCGCGCGCGTAAAAGCCGCACTTCCTCCGCCTCGCCGAAAGTCTCCATTGCCGCGAAGACCGCCCGCGCCCCGGCAAGGTCGCCGCCATAAACGAGAATCAGATTGAAGGCCGCCTCGGCGCATAAAAGCCGCACTTCTTCCGTGTCGCCGAAAGTCCGCATTGCCTCGAAGATCGCCCGCGCCCCGGCGAGGTCACCGCCATAAGCGAGAATCAGATTGAAGGCCGCCCCGGCGCGCAGGACCCGCACTTCCTCCGTGTTGCCCAAGGCCTCCATGGCATCGAAGATCGCCCGCGCTTCGGCGCGTTCGCCCGCCTTGCCATAAGCGTTGACAAGATTGACAGACGCCTGGGCGCGCGCAAGCCGCACGCCTTCCGCGTCGCCGAAAGTCCCCATTGCCTCGAAAATGGCGCGCGCCTCGGCGCGTTCATCCGCATTGATATAATCGGTAATCAAATTGAAGGTCGCCTGGGCGCGTTGAATCCGCACTTCCTCCGCGTCGCCGAGCGCTTCCATTCTATCGAGAAGCGTCCGCGCTTCGGCAAGGCTGCCCGCTTCGCCATAGTCGTAAATCAAATGGGCGGAGGCTTCCGCGCGCAAGATCCGTATTTCCTCCGCTTCGCCGAAAGTCTCCATCGCCGCGAAGATCGCCCGCGCCCCGGCAAGATCGCCCGCCTTGCCATGCGCGTCGACAAGATCGACCGACGCCCGGGCGCGCGCAAACCGTATCGCCTCCGCATCGCCCAAGGCCCCCATCGCCGCGAAGATCGCCCGCGCTCCGGCAAGATCGCCCGCCCTGCCATAGTCGGCAACCAGATTGACCGACGCCTCGGCGCGCGCTTGCGGGGACTGTATTGCGGCGAGCACTTTCTTGCCCGTGCCGCCGTCGAGAAACGCTGTCAGATTTATCGAAACCTGGTCGTATATCCATTGCAGCGCGGCAATCGCGTCTTTTGTGCTTTCCGGCGAGCGCTCCGCTGATTGCAATTTTTCCCTTATCGGCAAAAAACGCTTTTCGACCCATTCCGGAGTAGACGAAAAGTCCTGTGCACAACGAATGAAAAATACCGCCGTCGCCAAGGGATCGCTTTGCCACGCGCGCCAAATCCAGTCCGCCATATCGTTGTCCGCGATACGGGGCAAGCCATTTCCGGCGTGTCCGCCGCCTTCGAGGATAAAATATTCGCCCACGAGCGCGGGTTCGAGCGGATAGAAGCGGAATTGCCGATTGCCGCCATCCGATGCCGATGCCCAACCCAGGCCATGGCCCCAGAGGGGATCGCCCATGTCTTCCAGCCCGAGATCCCCAGCCTTGCCGCCGGTCAGAGTCGAAATGACCAGCGCTTCGAGGCGCGTCCTGTCGCGCGCGACGCGCGCGGATTTGAGCGTCCGCCCGAACGCCTGTGCAATGACGTGTCCGAGCGCGCCGCGCTGCGTGATCCCTCCGCTGTTCCGCCTGTTTTCGCCAAGATAGCTGGCCAGCAACATGGCGAAGAGGGGGCGTTTTTTCGGGTCGATTTCCGTCAGTTTCCGGATGAATGTCTCCTCGTTGCCAAGCAGGCGCGCGGCGGCGGCGTCTCGCAGGGGCTGAAGCGTGTCCCGGGCAATTCCATACAGTTGTCGGCCGCCGGGAACGGGCAGTGCAAAAGGCGTCTTGCCGTGGCGATAGTCCCTGCCCAAGCCTTCGTTGAGCGCCGCATACCAGGAAAACGCATGCCTCGCGGCGTGACGCTTCCTGTATTCCCGCGCCAGCAGCAGCAGGCGGATTTTTTTCCCGCCGGGAAAGCCATCTTTCGCCCGCGCGGCGAGGCGGCGGATGATCGCGGCGGCATCAATGGGGACATCTTCTCCGGCCAGCCCGGCTTCTCCGGTCTTGAATGGCTGCGCGGCGTCATCGACGACCAGCAGGGTGTCGCGCGCGGGCGTCCATGTTTCCCAAAAACCGGGCTTCCCGCCCCGCGGCGCAAGAAAACCCGCGATCCATCCCCGCTGTTCGAGGGTTTCGCAGAATTCGAGCGCCGTCCGGCTCTTCCCCGTTCCCGCGCCGCCAAAGATCAGCCACCACGAAAACGCCGCCCCGGAGCGCTGAAATGCTTCGAACGCTTCCCCAACCCCCGGCGGCCAGGCAAACCTGGTTTTCCGCGCGGCAAAACAGAAACGGGACAGGCCGTTCGCGCCGGAATCGTCCCGCGCCAGATCGCGGAACACAGGCCCGCCCAGATAATACCGGCAAGTGTCGTCGTATCGTTCCGGGAAATATTCCTTCAGGACATCGGCGGGAATGGCCCAGGCGATGCCATGCGCCTCTTCGTATTGCCGCTCGTCGGGAGAAACGCTGACGACGCCGATCAGATACTTTCCCGCCGCCATGAGCGGCGCGCCGCTGAACCCCGCCGTGATCCCGCTCGCGGCGGCAAGCCGCAAAAGTCTCGTGCCGCCGTCCTTCAAGGAACCATCAATATATCCCGCCCTCGCAACGACGGCGCCCTTGTCCCCGAGCGGATAACCAAGACTTTCCGTTTCTGTCTCACCTTTCCCGCACACGGAAACAATGGTGAGCGGCGCAATGCGCGCGCGCCGCCCGGCGGGAAGAATCGCCTCATCGACGGACAGGATGGCGAGATCGTGCCGCGGCAAAGTCTCGACGACACGCGCCGGGTAGGTCACACCCCCCTCTCCGGCAAACGAAAATGTCATCGCGGTGCGGCCTCCCGGCACATGCAGGCAGGTGACGATGCGCGTCCGCGTCAGGAAAAATCCACTGCCGCAATGCCGCTCATCGACGAGAATCCTGACGGCAAAATCCCGCAAAGGCATTTGCGCATCTCCTCGCTGGTCTCATTCGCGGCGCTTCCAGAGCATCCGCGCACCCCTCTTTCATGATCGCGCGACGATAGCATAGTCGGCGAGAGTGTGCGCATACAGGCGCGCTATTGCTACCTCGACATCACCGTATTCAATGGCTTGAAACGCGCATGCAGCGCGCCGACGATGAGGGCAAGGATGATGCCGGCGATCACGGCGCTTTTGCCGCCGGGCGTCGGACCGGCGGGGCTGGAGGCCAGCGCGAAGTTATGAGCGGCGGCGGCAGCGAGCAACATGCCGGTCACGGTCATCGCGGCATCCGTATTACCCTGGCCCGCGCCGACGACCTGACGCAGCGGGCAACCGCCGAGGAAGGCGCCGCACAGACCGGCCAGCATCATGCCGAGGAAATTCCAGGCCGCGTCGCCGTGGGCGATGGGCTGTCCGTCGAAACCGGGATGGAAGCGGCCCGCCGCGGCATTGCCGATGAACACGATGGCCATCAGCGCCGCTACGCCCAGCAGCATGGAAAATCGCCGGAAAAGGAAGATATGGCCAATCATGCCGACGAAGCAAAAGTGCGTCCGTTGCACGATGGCGCCGATGGCGAGTCCCGCGCCGAGCGACAGCCAGGCGGGGGCACGCAGCGCGCCTGGGCCTTGCTGGCTGGCGGCGAAAAGTTCGTTCTTGAAGAAAAACAGCAACAGGAGCACAAGGGCGAACAAGGGGAACCACACGCCTTCACTTCCGGGCTGCGGATTATGGGGCGGCAGGGTGAAATCCTTGCGCAGGAATATTATCCCGATGCCGACGCCGCAGGCGAAACCGAGCAGCCCGACAATGGCGTTCAAGTCGCCGCCCGCGATGCGCAGCACCATGCGCAACGGACAGCCGAGGAACACCAGGCAGCCGATCATCATGAAAAAGCCGAGCGTGAGCCGCAGGAATGGCGAAGACCCCGCCGACGGCCTGAACTCGCGCGCCGCCAACGCGGCGGCGAATGCGCCGAGGACGAAACCGGGAATTTCCGGGCGCAAGTACTGCACCGGCGCGGCTTCATGCAACTTCAGCGCGCCCGCCGCATCGCGCAGGAAACACGCGACGCAGATACCCATATTGGGCGGATTGCCGTTCGCCGCCAACAACAGCGCCAATATACCGATAGCCAGCCCGGAGGCGATCAGGACGATGGTCTTTGACATTTCCGTTTCCTGTTACTGGAAATTTATCCGGGACTTTCGACAAACCGTGGCCACTTCCTTTTCCGCCCGGACGGCAAAATCAGCGGCGCTGGCGAATTCCCCTCACCCCCCGCAAGCGGGCGAGGGGAATCCATCGAGAGAACTCATCATTGCGAAACTCCCCACTTCGTCATTGCGCCCCCACTTCGTCATTGCGCCCCCCCCTTCGTCATTGCGAGGCGCGCAGCGCCGTGGCAATCCAGTTCGTTCCAAACGGCGCGAAGCGCCGCTGATTCAAATCTGATCCGATCCCCGATCCCCGACGCCCGCCAGTATTCCAACGAGCAGCCGCCATGCCCGCTCCACGCTCGCCGCCTCGACGCGCTCACCCGG
>JAITLI010000001.1 GCA_031277975.1 Azoarcus sp. | reverse complement strand
CGGCAGCGCGATGGCCGCCAAGATGCCGATGATCGCCACGACGATCATCAGTTCGATGAGGGTGAAACCCTGTTGAATCTTTTTCAGCATTTGAGTTCTCCTGAGAGGAAAGAGCGGGTCTTCCGCTGACAGGAGTATAGCAAGCGGCGTGCCAAGTTCGCGGAGCGGGCGGGATGCGGAAAATCATGGGGTTTCGCGCCCACGGACGTGACAATCCGGCGCGGCTGTTTGTCAGGGTTTGACAGTTTGCCGTGCCGGACTGTCACTTTCGGCTTATTGCATTACTGCGCGGACGCTCACAGCCCGACCCGGCTGATCTCCATTTCCTTCAGCTTGTCGGAGACGATGAAGGCCGCTTCGGTACCGGCGCGGATGTCTTCCACGCTGACGCCAGGGGCGTATTCCTCCAGCACGAGCTTGCCGTCGTGGAAGCGGAAGAGCGCCAGTTCCGTGACGACGGTCGACACGCGCCCCTTGGCGGTGAGCGGCAGGTTGCACTTCTTGAGGATCTTCTTCTCGCCCTTGTTGGTGTGCTCCATGGCGACGATCACCTTCTTCGCGCCCACGGCCAGATCCATCGCGCCGCCCATGCCGGGGACGTTCTTGCCGGGCACCATCCAGTTGGCGAGGTCGGCGTTCTCGTCGACTTGCAGGCCGCCGAGCACGCAGGCATCCAGATGGCCGCCGCGCATCAACGCGAACGAGATCGAGGTATCGAAGGTGGAGCCGCCGGGGATGATGCTGCATGGCGCGCCGCCGGCGTTGACCACGCGCGGCTGGCCGATGGGGGTGATTTCCTGCGGTACCGGGCCAATGCCCAGGAAGCCGTTTTCCGATTGCAGCATCAGGGTGACGCCGGGCGGCAGGTAGTTGGCGACCAGCGTCGGCAGGCCGATGCCCAGATTGACGACATCGCCGTCGTTCAATTCCAGCGCGATGCGGCGCGCGATGAATTCCTTGGCACTTATTTGCTCTGACATGGTTTTCTCCTCACCTTTCTCAACTGGGGTAGACGATGTAATCGACCAGCACGCCCGGCGTCATCACGTGATCGGGGTCGATGCAGCCGACCTCGACGATCTGGTGCGCCTCGGCAATGACCGTCTCGGCGGCGAGCGCCATCAGCGGGTTGTGGTTGCGCATCGAGGTGTAATAGACGAGGTTGCCGCTCTTGTCGGCCTGCACGGCCTCCAGCACCGCGAGATCGGCCTTGAGCGGGGTTTCGTAGAGAAAATCGCGCCCGTTGATGGTAAACACTGGCTTCTTCGTGTATTTCTGGCCGTTGATGGTCAGATCCTGCGGCACGTCTTCCACGCTCGTGCCCACGCCGGTGGGGGTGAGCACGCCGCCCAGGCCGGAACCGCCGGCGCGGATGCGCTCGGCGATAGAGCCGATGGGACAAAGCTCGATTTCCATCTCGCCGGAAAGCATCTGGCGCTGCGCTTCCTTGTTCAGGCCGATGTGGCCGGTGATCATTTTCCTGACCCGCTTGTTGCGCACCAGAAGGCCGATGCCTTCCGGGCCCTTGGTCGCGTCGGAAAACGCCGCGTCGTCGCCGATCACCGTCAGATCCTTGACGCCGGAGTCCAGGATCGCCCGCATCAGGCGCGGCGGCGTGCCATTGCCCATGAAGCCGCCGTACATGATGGTCATGCCATCGCGCAGGAACGATGCGACCTTGTCGATTTCAAGTCTTTTTGATTTCATTTCCCTCTTCTCCCAAACGTGCGCCCGCGCCGTCTTGCGCAAGGCGCCGATGAACAGTTATTGGCGGGAAGTCCGTCATTCCGACGGTCGTCTCCTCCAGTGACGCATTCTATCGGGGAGCGGCGGCGCGCGCGAGGTTTGCGCGCAAAACGCGCCTCCGCGAAGGAAAAAAAGCGAGGCGGGTCTCCCGGAAAGGGAAGGCAATCCTCGCGGCCCGGCGGTCCGTCATCGCCCGCCCGGCGCTCACGCCTCAACGAAACAGCGGCGCTTGGGATTCCCCTTGTATCTTCCCCCCATGCACATAAATAATGATGACAGACTGTGAAGCTCCCCCGCTTGCGGGATGTATGTACACAGGGAAGGGGGGAAGAGACTTTCGCAATGACGGAGTGGGAGGATCGGCGCGGCGGCGCGGGTGGTGCATCGGGCGTCGACGTGAATCCGGCATTTCCGCAAAACCGCCCAAACCGTTAGACTCTCTCCCCTTGTGTGCGGCGGAAGGGGTTCCCGGAGCGGAGAGGATGCATTCGATCGAGGTTGTGTTGGCCATGTTGCTGGCGGTGGTCGTCAGTGGCTATCTGGTGCGGGCGCTGCCGGTTTCGCTGCCCATTCCGCTCGTGCAGATCGCACTCGGGGCGTTGCTGGCCATGTTTTCGAAAAGCGCGGTGCGGCTGGAGCCGGAAATCTTTTTTCTTCTTTTCCTGCCGCCCCTCCTTTTCCTCGACGGTTGGCGCATTCCCAAGGCTGGTCTTTTCCACGACAAATTGGTGATCGTGGAGCTTGCTCTCGGGTTGGTGTTGTTCACCGTGGTCGGCGCGGGTTATCTCATTCACTGGATGATTCCGTCGATGCCGCTGGCGGTGGCTTTCGCGTTGGCGGCGGTCGTCTCGCCCACCGATCCGGTGGCGGTGTCGTCCATTGTTTCGCGCGGGCCGATGCCGAAACGGCTGATGCACATCCTCGAAGGCGAATCGCTGCTCAACGATGCCTCCGGTCTGGTGTGTTTCCGCTTCGCGGTGCTGGCGGCGATGACCGGCAGTTTTTCGTTGCAGGCGGCTTCGCTCACTTTCCTGTGGCTGGCGCTGGGCGGGCTGGCGATCGGCATCGCGGCGACGCTCGCCATCAGCCACGCGCAGCGCTGGCTGTCGCGCCATTGGGGCGAAGAGAGCGGCTCCGCCATTCTGGTGAACTTGCTCATCCCTTTCGGCGCTTATTTGCTGGCCGAGCGGCTCCATGCTTCCGGTATCCTGGCCGCGGTGGCGGCGGGGGTCACGATGAGTTATGTGGAGTTGAGCGGCCGGGCGTTGGCGACGACGCGGGTACAGCGCGCCGCCGTCTGGGACATGGCGCGCTTTGCCCTCAATGGCCTCATGTTTGTGCTGCTGGGCGAACAATTGCCGGCCATTTTCAGCCGCGCCGCGATCTCGGTGCGGGAAGTCGGGCAGCAGTCGAGCTTGTGGCTGGTGGTCTATGCGCTGGCGATCGTCATTATCCTCGCTGCGCTGCGCTATGCCTGGATGTGGGTATCCTTGCACTTGGTCTTTTTCAACGCTTGGCGCAATGGCCGCGAGATGCGCGCGCCCGATGCGCGCCTCGTGCGGGTGATGTCGCTGTCCGGCGTGCGAGGCGCGATCACGCTGGCGGGCGTCCTTTCCCTGCCCTTGCTGTTGCCCGACGGCCAGCCTTTTCCGGCGCGGGACGTGGCGATTTTCCTCGCGGCAATGGTCATCCTGATTTCGCTGATCGCTTCTAGCGCGCTCCTGCCCCGGCTGTTGCGGGGGCTGGACGCCGCCATGCCGTCGGAATCCGCTGGGGAACACGAGGAAAAAGAAGCCCTGCGCGTCGCCGCCGCCGAAGCCATCAAGGCGATCGAAGAAGCCAGCCATGCGCTGGCGGCGGATAACGCCGCCGAAGCCGATCTCTACGCGCAGGCGGCGGTGCGGGTGATGGCGGATTACAAATACCGGCTTGGCGCGGACGAAGAGCGCGCCGAAACCGGCGGCGCCTACCTGCGCGCCGCCGACCGCGCCGAGATCGCCCTGCGGCTGGCGGCCTTGCGGGCCGAACGCGAAAGCATTTTCCGCCTGGCGCGCGGCAAGCATATTTCGGACGAGATGTCGCGCCGGCTGGTGCGTCAGATCGACTTGATCGAGGCGCGCTATCATTGATTCGGAGCAATTCTTTGATGAAATTCGATCTGATTATCGTGGGCGGGGGGTTGACCGGGGCGGCGCTGGCGGTGGCCCTGCGCGCGAGCCGGTTGTCGGTGGCGCTGGTCGATAGCGCCATCCCCGCCAAGGGGCCGGTCAAGACGCCGGGGTGGGACACGCGCATCTACGCTTATACTCCGGCCAGCGCCCGCTTCCTGCAAACGCTGGGCATCTGGGACCGGCTTGATCATGCGCGCCTGTGCGCGGTCGAGCGCATGCACATCCATGGCGACGCGGGCGGACGGCTCGATTTCGCGGCGCCGGACGGCGGATTCTCCGAACTGGCCTGGATCGGCGAAGCGGATTTGCTGTTGTGCGAATTGTGGGAAAGCCTCATCCGCCAGCACAACGTCACCGTATTCGCGCCCGCCGCACCGGCGAAACTCGCGCGCGGCGGCGACGCGATGGAGGTCACGCTGGAAAACGGGCAGACCCTGGCGGCATCCCTCGTCGTCGGCGCCGACGGGCGCGATTCCTGGGTGCGCCAGTCCGCCGGTATTCCCGCGCGCGTCCGCGCCTACGGTCAGCAGGCGGTCGTCGCCAATTTCCGCGCTTCGCGCCCGCATGGGCAGACCGCGCATCAATGGTTCCGCGAAGATGGCGTGTTGGCATGGCTGCCATTGCCCGGAGAACGCATTTCACTGGTCTGGTCGGCGCCCGACGAAACCGCCGCCGCGCTCATGGCCCTTGCCGACGATGATTTCTGCCGCCGCGCGGCGGAGGCGGGCGGCAGCTTGCTGGGCGATTTTGCCCTTGAGACCCCGCGCGCCGCCTTTGCCCTGCGCTTCATGCGGGTAGACAGTGTCGTGGCGCCGCGAATCGCCCTCGCCGGCGACGCGGCGCATGCCATCCATCCCTTGTCCGGCCACGGCATCAACCTCGGTTTCCAGGACGTTCGCGTGCTGGCCGAACTCCTGGCCGGAACCGGAGAGTGGCAGGACATCGGCGAATACGGTCTGCTGCGGCGTTACGCGCGCGCGCGGGCCGAAGAACCGTTCATGCTGCAATATACGACCGATGGCCTTGCCCGCCTGTTCGCCTGCCGCAATCCATTGGCGGCGAAATTGCGCAACGCGGGGCTGAATCTCACCGCGCGCCTGCCGCCGCTTGCCAAAGCGCTCGCCCGTTACGCGGCGAGCGGAAATATCTGATCCGATTCGCGCCGGCACATCGCAATGATCGAAGCAACAATGATCGAAGCAAAAACCCACATGCATACAAACCCGGAGAATACAATGCCCATCGCCTCCCGCCTCCCATTCCGCGCCATTTCCCTCTTGCTTGCGCTGGCAAGCGGCATGGCATCCGCCGATGAAGCCAGCGTGCGCCGCGAGGTGGAAAAGTACGTCGGCGTGCCGGTGGTCGAATCGGTCAGCCGCCTCCCGCACGGCGGGCTGTACGAAGTCGTGCTCAACAGCGGCGAACTGATCTACACCGACGACGCGGTGAGTTTCATCATCGACGGCAGGATCATCGACACCAAGACGCGGCGGGACATCACCCGCGCCCGCCTCGAAAAACTCGCCACCATCGACTTCAAGTCCCTGCCGCTGGAACAGGCGGTCAAACGCACCAACGGCAACGGCAAGCGGGTGGTCGTGACCTTTGAAGACCCCAATTGCGGCTACTGCAAGGTTCTGGGGCAGGAATTGGAGAAAGTCAAGGACATCACCATCTACACCTTCCTTTATCCCATCCTCTCCGAAGATTCCGCCACCAAGTCCCGCGACATCTGGTGCGCCAAGGACAAGGCCGCCGCGTGGCTGGACTGGATCGTCAAGGACAAGACCCCGAAAACCGCCGAATGCGACATCGCCGCCATCGAACGCAACATGCTCCTTGGCCGGAAACTGCGCATCACCGGCACGCCCACCCTGTTCTTCGCCGACGGTTCCCGCATCGGCGGCTACCGCGACGCCGCCGGTATCGAAGAAACACTGGCGGCGATCGCCGGCGCGGCGGGCAAAGCGGCGGCGGACGCCCCCGCGGTTGCGGTGGATACGGACAAACCCGCGAGCAAATGAATATTTCTGCAAGGCCCGCGCAGCATTTCGCGGACGGCGCCCGCGGGCTTCGTCCCTGCGCAAGCGGACGCGGCCTTTCTTTCTCATTGCGGGCGCTCCCTTTCCCGCGAGCGTGAAGCATGGCGTGCCGGCATGCGGGTATTTTTCCCGTACTATCGAACGCTCGCCCATCCATTCGCCGTTTACTTCACGTATTCATCCGCGCGCACCGTCCATTCGATACGCCGCTTCCACGCCGAGAAGCTTGCCATGCACTTCGTCCTCCGCCGCCATGCTTCTGTCGTGCGGGATGCCAGACTGATCCCGGTTTCACGATGACGCTCTCCAGACTCAAAACATTGCTTCAGGCTCCTCGCTCCACCGGAGAATCCGGACAGGCGGGCGGAGGGAACGCCATCGACTCGCCTTCCGAGATCGCGCGCGAAACCTTGCGCCAGCTCGCTTTGCGCAAAGTGCCGCCCACGCCGGACAACTATCGCGACCTGTATTTCCAGATTCGCGGCACGGTCGACGACGAGCCTTTTCCCGCCCGCGCGCTCAAGGGCATCGCCAGCGCCCTGCCACGCGCCACCCCCGTCAGCCAACGCAACGCGCAGGCTTTCGAGGCGGCCATCGCCAGCGGCGAATGGCCCGTGCTGCGCCAGGCCATCGTCGATCTCTGCGGCGCGCAGGCCGGCGGCGAGCGGCCATGGAGCGCACTGATCCACGGCCTGATCGCGCAATTCGAGCGCCGCCACGCCGGACTGACCCAGGCCCGCAAGCGCGAGGCGCTCAACCGCATCCTGGCCGCCAACCCCGGTGCCGACCTCCTCCACGAACGATTGAGTGCCCTCGTGAATAGCTGGAGCCAGACCAGTGACGACGCGCAGCCCGTTCTGGATCTCCCTCCCGCGCCCGCCTCCGGCGCTGGCGGCGGCGCTCCGGAAAGCGAGGTCGCGCCCGTGGACAACCCTTTTCGTCCCTTGCTCGTCCGCCTGCTGGCCGAAGGCATCGCGCCGCTGGCCGATGGCGATGAATCCCTGGCCCGCGAAGCCCTCGCCCTCGCCGATGCGCTGTCCGGCGCGGACAGCGCCGCCGCGATGGAAAGCCTCGCCGCCCGCCTCGTCAACCTCATCGACTGCATGGAATGGGCCGGCGAGGAGCAGCATGCCGTGCGCGAAGCCTTGCTCAACCTCCTGCGCCTGATCGTCAACAACATCCGCGAACTGGTCATCGACAACAACTGGCTGCACGGGCAATTGTCGACCATCTCCCAGGCATTTTCCGGCCCGCTCGACCTGCGCGCGCTCGACGATGCCGGGCTGCGGCTGCGCGAGGTCATCGACAAACAGAGCCGCCTCAAACGCGACCTCGATGAAGCCCAGAGCCGCCTGAAAGCAATGCTCGCCAGCTTCGTCGATCGTCTCTCCGAGATCACCAGCCACACCAGCGACTACCACGAGTTGCTCGGGCGCGGCGCGCGGCGGATCAACGAAGCGTCCGACATCGCCGACCTGTCCGAAGTCGTCGGCGAACTGCTGCGCGAAACCCGCCTCGCGCAAGAATCGACCCTGCGCGCCGGACAGGAACTCACTCAATTGCGCGAACGGGTCGACAGCGCCAACCGCGAAATCGCCCGCCTGCAAGACGAGCTCGATACCGCCAGTCGCCTCGTGCGCCACGATCCGCTCACCGGCGTGCTCAACCGCAAGGGACTCGACGAAGCGCTCGCGCGCGAAATCTCGCGCGTGCGCCGCCACGGCATGCACCTGTGCGTCGCCCTGCTCGATGTCGACAATTTCAAACAATTCAACGACACCCACGGCCACGCCGCCGGCGACGGCGCGTTGTGCCACCTCACCCGCGCCATCACCGAAACCCTGCGCCCGCAGGACATCGTCGCGCGTTACGGCGGCGAAGAATTCATCATCCTCCTGCCGGAAACTGCCCCCGCGGCCGCCAACGACATTCTCGTGCGCCTGCAACGCGAATTGACCCGCCGCATCTTCTGTGCCCCCAGCAGCGAACGCCTGCTCATCACCTTCAGCGCCGGTATCGCGCTGCTCGCCCGCGACGAAGATCCCGGCGCGGCCATCGCCCGCGCCGACCGGGCTATGTACACCGCCAAACGCGCGGGCAAGAACCGGGTACTGGTGGCGGGATGAACCGCACCGTGCCCGTTTCCCCGAACGCGTCCCGACGGAACGGCTAAAATGCAAGCCCCCTTCACCCGAAGAAAATAATGCCGGAAAAATTTCCCCTCCAGCCCTTGCTCGACCTCGCCAACACCCGCATGGACGAAGCCACCCGCCACCTCGGGGAACTGATCGCCTCCGAGCGCGACGGCCAGCAAAAGCTGGAATTGCTCCAGCGCTACCGCGCCGAATACGGCGAGCGCTTCGCCGCCGCGGCGCGCGGCGGCATCGGCCCCGACGCCATGCGCAATTACAGCAATTTCATTGGCCGCCTCGACGAAGCCATCGACGCGCAGCGCCGCGTCGTGGAGCAGTCGCACCTGCACACCTCGCAAGGCCAGCGGCAATGGATCGCGCAACGCACCAAGGTGCGCGCCTTCGATACCCTCTCGCAGCGCTTCCAGAACGAACTCGCCCGCAAGGCCGCGCGCCAGGAACAACGCGCCGCCGACGAGCACGCCTCCCGCAAATTCCGCGAAAAGACCGACGGCCAAGGCTGAGACCCCGGACGCTTTCCGGCGCGCGCCGCTTCCAGCGGAGCGGAGGCGGGCGGAGCCATCCGCCGCACTTCTTCCGCGAAGGTTCGTTCCCCTGTTTTTTCGCGGCGTTTTTCCCGCCGTGCATTTCTCCCGCGCGCGGGCGCGCCATTTTCCACGCCGGGAAAAATAGCGCGGGGCGTGCGGTGAGCGCGGTGCGCCGGATTTTACACTCCATTTGCATGAAATGCCCTTGTCGTGGCAAAGGTCACAACGTCAATATTGGACAGTGGTAAAAATAGCCAAGACGTAAAAGTAGTATCTGCAATTGACATCGTTTTGATATTTTGCCTGTCACAACTGGCAGGCATACACGGGCCGGCCATCGTGAAAATCAGGTTACAAGCGCTTCTCACCATCATCGTCATCACGACGATGGTCACGGTATTGAGCCTGGGTTCAGGGCTTTCTTCCATCCGGAACGGCATGGAGACGGTTGTTGCCGATGATATGAAAATGCTCAGCAGCGTCGCCAGCAAGCTCGTTTCGGAACGCCTGAAATTGCTCAAGCGCGAAGCGCGGGGAGCATCCGACCGCCTGTACGACTTTTCGAAAGGAAAAATGCTCAGGCCGGCGGACGCGGTCAAAGTGCTGCAAGCGGAAGTGCAAAACTATCAATATATTTCAATGGCGGTTTTCAATTCCAAACATAAAAACGTTGCAGCTTACGGCGACTATGTGCCGGATGCCTCATACGCCGGCAACGAACTCGCCCGGCGCGCCTACAGTGGAGAGGCGATCGTCTCGCCCACGGAAATCGCCGGGGACGGCAGCCTGCTCATCCGGGTTTACGCGCCGATCAACGGGCACATCCTCATTTCCACCCTGCCCGGTCTCATCATTAGCGACCTGGTAAACGAATTCGAGGTTCTCGGCAGCGGCCATGTCTTCGTGCTCGACAAGACCGGCAACATTATCGCCAATACGCGTCACGTATCGGAGCGGGAGCGTTACAACCTCGTCGAAATGGCAAGGAGCAAACTCCTGTACGATGACAAAGAGCATATTTTCGAGCGCATGACACAGGGCGAATCCGGAATAGGGCACTACTTCCAGGATAACGTGAAGTACCTCTGCGCCTATGACCCCATACCCGGTTCGGATGGCTGGTCCGTGGGCGTCGCCGTGCCGGCGTCGGCGACGCCCATCGCCCAGACAGAAAAGATGCTGCTGGTTTCAGGCACGACCATTCTCGTCATCGGCGCGATCGTGGCGTTTTTTGCCGCGGGAGTCATTGCCAAGCCTTTTGAAGCCCTGCACGAAATGAAATTGATCGCTGAAAACGCCTCGACGGCAAAGAGCACTTTCCTCGCCAATACCAGCCACGAAATGCGCACCCCGCTCAATGCCATCATCGGCCTGAGCGAATTGGCGCTGAATGAAGGCAAGCTGCCGGACGAGGAAATAATCAACCTGGAGAAGATATATAACTCCGGAATGACGCTGCTGGGCATCGTCAATGACCTGCTCGATATCGCCAAGATCGAATCCGGCAAACTGGAGCTTATCGCGGTGGATTACGACGTGCCAAGCACGATCAACGATACGCGCAGCCTGAACGTATTGCGCATCGCGGACAAACCCATCGTTTTCAAGCTGCTGGTCGACGAAACGCTGCCGAGCAGGCTGAACGGCGACGAATTGCGGATCAAGCAGATTTTCAACAATCTGTTGAGCAACGCCTGCAAATACACGCGCGAAGGAACAATAGAATGGACGATCGGCTGGAAACGGGATGGCGATGACGGCGTCTGGCTGATAAGCAGCATCAAGGATAGCGGTATCGGCATCCGCCCGGAAGACATCGGCAAACTCTTCGCCGACTACAATCAGGTCGATACCCGCAGCAATCGCGCGATCGAAGGCACGGGACTGGGACTCTCCATTACCCGGCGCCTGGCGGAAATGATGAGCGGTTCGGTCTCGGTCGAAAGCGTCTATGGGCAAGGCAGTACGTTTACCGTGCGCATCTGGCAAAAACTCGTCTCCGATACGCCGATCGGCCCCATGACCGCCGAAGCCCTGCGCGGTTTTCGCTATTCCACCAACAAACGCATGCGCGGCAAGGAACTGATCCGGGTGCAAATGCCTTACGCCAGGGTGCTCGTGGTGGACGATGTGCAAACCAATCTTGATGTCGCCAAGGGCATCATGAAACCTTATGGCATGAAAGTGGATTGTGTCGCCAGCGGCTTCGAGGCGGTCGATCTCGTGCGCGCGGGCGAGCCGAGATATGATGCAATATTCATGGATCACATGATGCCGGAAATGGACGGCATGGAAACCACGCGCATCATCCGGAAAGAAATCGACAGCGATTACGCCAGGACCGTTCCCATCATCGCCCTGACCGCCAACGCCATCATCGGCAACGAAGAAATTTTCCTGCAACATGGTTTCCAGGCATTCCTGACCAAGCCGATAGACATGATGAGGATGGATTCCATCCTCCGCCAATGGGTTCGCCAAAAGGAACTCGAACACGAGCCGGAAACGCCGGAAAAAGCGGATCGTACCGCGTCCTCCGCCAATACGGTGAAACACATCGACGAAATCATTCCGCAAATCGACGGCGTCGACTGGGTGGCGGGACTCGAACGTTTTGGCGGAGACGAAAGCATCTATCTCTCGGTCATCCAGTCATACAAGGCGAACACGGCGCATCTCCTTGATCGAATCCGCGAGGTGAGCGAACAAACTTTGCCGGATTACGCGATCACTATTCACGGCATCAAGGGTAGCAGTTACGGCATCGAAGCCCGCGATATCGGCAAGAAGGCCGAAGAACTGGAATTCGCCGCCAAGGCGGGCAATACTGAATTCGTACTCCGGAATAACCCGTCCTTCATCGAAGCCGCCGAGGCATTACTGTCCCGCCTTGCCGCCCTGTCGGGCGATACTGCTCCGGACAGTAGCGAAAAAGAAAAAGAAAGCCGCCATGCTCCCGATGAAGCCCTGTTGACCAAAATGGAAGAAGCCGCAGCGGATTTCAAGATCGACATTCTGGAAGAAACCATGGATGCCCTTGACGCTTTCAAATACGAAACGCAGGCGGAATTGATCGCCTGGTTGCACGAACAAGTCGACCGGATGGAATTCGCGGCGATACGCGAACGCCTTGTTCAACGGAGACAGGAAACGACCTGAGGGCCGACAAGGAACGAAAATGGATGCGATCACGAAATTGCGGCAAACGGTGGCCGTCGTCGACGACAATGTGACCAATCTGAAGATTGCTCGCAGCATGCTCTCCGAGCATTACGACATTTATGCCCTGCCCTCGGCGCAGATGCTGTTTGATCTGTTGCAAAAGATCACGCCCGATCTCATCTTGCTGGACATCGAGATGCCGGAGATGAGCGGTTACGAGGCCATCAAGAAACTGAAAGCCGACGCGCGTTTCCGCCGGATACCCGTCATTTTCCTGACATCGCGCAACGACGAGGGCAGCGAACTGGAAGGACTCTCGCTGGGCGCAATAGATTACGTCACCAAACCATTCTCCGCCCCGCTGTTGCAGAAGCGAATCGAAAACCAGCTCCTGATCGCCACGCAAGAAAAAAACCTGGAAAACTACAATAAAAACCTGGCGAAAATGGTCGAACAAAAAACCGAACAGATTCTCAAGCTGCAATTCGGCATCCTGAATGTCATTGCCGAACTGGTCGAGTTCCGGGACAAGAAAACCGGCGGCCATATCGAACGCACGCAGCGTTATTTGAGCCTTTTGGTGCATCGGATGATTACAGACGGCGTTTATGGAGAAGAAGCTTCATCGTGGGATTTGACTTTCCTGATTCCATCGGCGCAGCTGCACGATGTGGGCAAGATATCCATCAGCGATTCCATCCTGAACAAGCCGGGAAAACTGACGCCGGACGAATTTTCGATCATGAAAACACATGTCAACCGTGGCGTGGATGCAATCGAGAGAATCGAAAAAGAAACACAGGCGCACAGTTTCCTGCACCACGCCAAATGCTTCGCGGGTTATCACCACGAAAAATGGGATGGATCGGGATACCCAAACGGTCTGTCCGGGGAAGATATTCCGCTGCAAGGCAGGATAATGGCCATCGCCGACGTCTACGACGCGCTGATTTCCGCGCGCCCCTACAAAGACCCCATGCCGCTGGATATGGCGAAATCCATCATCCTGGATGGAGAAGGAACACATTTCGATCCGGCGCTCATCCACGTTTTCCG
Organism: Azoarcus sp.; assembly: GCA_031277975.1. Taxonomy (GTDB): domain Bacteria; phylum Pseudomonadota; class Gammaproteobacteria; order Burkholderiales; family Rhodocyclaceae; genus WRNU01. The sequence goes on along the minus strand of JAITLI010000001.1, from coordinate 3,869 downwards.
TGATGTCGCCGAAGGTTTCGAAGAAATTGCCCTGCACCATCGCGGCCAGGATACTTCCTTTGTTTCCAGATGGAGCGCACAACAGTGAACATACAACGAATACACATGCGGGCAATCGCGCCATTTGCCTTTGCTTGCATACTCGCCTGTTTCCTGTTGCCGGAGCGGGCCGCCGCCGGAGATACGCCGCCCGCGCAGGATAGCGCCCTGGAAAATACCCCTGCCGTTCCCGGAACGGAGGATGTGTTTCCCGCTCCCGGGAATACATTGCCCGGCGCGGCGGACGCGCCTAGGCCCAAGGCGCTGAAGACCCTGGAAAGGGCGAGGCAGCGCGGAACGATCATTATCGGATATCACTCCGCCAACGTACCGCTTTCCTACCAGAATGCCTCGCACCAACCCACGGGGTACACCAAGGAATTGTGTGACCGGGTTGTCGATACGATCAGGCGCGAATTCCGCATGCCGAAGCTGGAAGCCGTATATCGCCTGGTAACGCCGCAGGAACGCATTCCCATGCTGCAAGACGGTGCGATCGACCTGGAATGCGGTTCCACGACCGTCACTGAAGAGCGCAAAGAATTTGTCGATTTTTCCATTGCCTATTTCATCTCCAACGTCCGCCTGCTCACCCGCAAGGCTTACCATATCCAGGATTTGAGCGATCTGAAAAACAAAACCATTGTATTCACGGCGGGCACGACCGCCGGGCGGGCCATTCGGGAAAAGCTGGGCGTGGAGCGCAACAATATTACGGTATTGGAAGGCAAGACCCATCCGGACTCTTTCCTGATGATAAGGACGGGACGCGCCGCCGCTTATGCCATGGATGATGTCCTGCTGGCGGGACTGATCGCCAGTTCCCGCGACCCCAACACTTACGAAATCGTCGGTCCGCCCCTGAGCAGCGAGAGCTACGCAATCATGATACGCAAGGGGGATCTCCCGCTGAAAGCGATCATCGACAAAGCGCTCACGCGCATCATTGCTTCCGGAGAGATCGGGGAAATATATGATCGCTGGTTCATGCGCCCCATTCCGCCATCAGGCGCCAACATGAATTTGCCGATGAGCGACGAACTGGCGCGGTTTTTCGCCCGGCAAGCGAGCGCCGGGCGCAAATGACGCGAGGCCTACGGGGATCGGGATCGGATTTGTTCGGACTCGTCATTGCGAAGAGCGCGGCGAGATGGCAATCCAGTTCGTACCAAACGGCGCGCAGTGCCGCTGATTTCTTGACGGTGAAGCGTGGACAGGCGTCTCGCTCCTCCTTCCCTCTTTTTAATCAGCGCTGCTGGCCAAATAAATCCGATCCCCGGCACCCCCGGCGATATTTCGATACGTGCGCGATACAAAACGGTACCCGCCCCGGCGCGCGCTCTTTTATGCTCACGCCCCAGATATACATGCCATGCTTGCCCCCCGGCTCTCCATCCAATGATCACATCATGAACGCTCCTGAAAAAACATTTGTCCGCCGCCGGCCGCGCCGTGCGCTGATCGTCATCGGCATCTCCGCGCTGCTGGCCGCCTGCGGCTGGCTTGCCGGTACGCGCCTGTCCAACGGCGGCGACGCGATCGCAAACTATCAGTTCGCCACCGTGCAGCGCGGCGACATCGAGGACGTCGTCACCGCCACCGGCACCTTGCAGCCGCGCGATTATGTCGATGTCGGCGCGCAGGTCTCGGGACAACTCCAGAAGATCCACGTCAAGGTCGGCTCCGAAGTCAAGGCGGGCGATTTGCTCGCCGAAATCGACCCGACCGTTTATCTTTCCAAGGTCGACGCTTCCCGCGCCCAGTTGCGCAATCAGCGCGCGCAGCTCAAGGAGCGTGAGGCGCAACTGACGCTGGCGCAAATCCAGTACCGCCGCCAGAAAGCACTGATGGCCGAGGACGCTACCACCGTCGAGAGCCTGCAAACTTCCGAGGCGGGGCTGAAATCCGCCGAGGCTTCGCTCGAAGCGCTGCGCGCCCAGATCGAACAGACAGAATCTTCCCTGCGCGGCGATACGGCCAATCTGCAATATGCACGTGTGCTTGCGCCGATGGACGGCACCGTTGTGTCGATCAGCGCCCGCCAGGGCCAGACGCTCAATACCAATCAGCAGGCCCCGACCATCCTGCGGGTCGCCGACCTGACAACGATGACCGTGCAGACCCAGGTTTCGGAGGCCGATATCAGCCGCCTGCGCCCGGGCATGCAGGTCTACTTCACCACTTTAGGCAGCCAGAACCAGCGCTGGTACGGCAAGCTCGACCAAATCGAACCCACGCCGACCACGACCAATAATGTCGTGCTCTACAATGCGCTTTTCGACGCTCCCAATCCGGATGGCCGCCTGATGACCAACATGACGGCGCAGGTATTCTTCATCGTTGCGCAGGCAGGGGATGTGCTCCAGATTCCAGTGGGCGCCTTGCAGCAATCCGCCCGCCCGCCCAGAGGCGTGGGCGGCGAACGGGCCAGGAGCGGCGAACGGGCGGGCAATGGCGAACGGCCCAGGGGCGGCGAGCGGATGGGCGGCATGCGCCCGCCGCGTCCAGACACCGCTGGCGCGCCCACCGGTGACGCCTCCGCCGCGCCGCGCCCGCGCCGCGCCACGGTGAAAGTGCTCGGCGCCAACGGCAAGCTCGGCGAGCGCGCAGTGGAGATCGGCGTCAGCAACCGCGTTCACGCACAGGTCATCAGCGGCCTCGAAGAAGGCGAAAAAGTCGTCTCCGGCCTTGTCAGCCAAGCGCAACAAATCGCCCAGCCCGCCAACATGCGCCGTTCCGGCATGCCGCCGCGCCTATGAACACGTCCGCCACGGGCAACGCCCCCCGCCCCCTGATCGAACTCTCCGGCGTCACCCGCAGCTTCATCAACGGCGAGATACAAACCAAGGTGCTGCACGGCATCGACCTCGCCATCCATCCCGGCGAATTCGTTGCCATCGTCGGCGCGTCGGGTTCGGGCAAATCGACGTTGATGAACATCCTCGGCTGCCTCGACCGCCCAAGCTCCGGCACCTACCGCTTCATGGGGCAAGACGTGGCCAAGCTCGACCGCGACGAACTAGCGCGCCTGCGCCGCGAGACCTTCGGCTTCGTATTCCAGAGCTATAACCTGCTCGGCGGCTCCAGCGCGCGCGAAAACGTCGAAGTGCCCGCGGTCTATTCCGGCATGGCGCCCGCTGAGCGCCACGCGCGCGCCGAAAAGCTGCTCGCCACGCTCGGGCTTGCCGACCGCGGCGGCCATCGCCCCAGCCAACTCTCCGGCGGACAGCAGCAACGGGTCTCGGTGGCGCGGGCGCTGATGAACGGCGGGCGCGTCATCCTGGCCGACGAACCCACCGGCGCGCTCGACAGCAAGAGCGGCGAGGAGGTGATGAAACTACTCACCCGCCTGTCCGCCGAAGGGCACACCATCATCCTCATCACCCACTCGCACGAAATTGCCGCGCTGGCGCACCGCGTCATCGAGATCCGCGACGGCGCCATTCTTTCCGATCCCGGCCCGCGGCGTCCCGAAGCCCCCGAGCCGGATTTCGCGCCGCACATCGACCGCAGTTCGCCGATGACCGACCTCATCGAGGCCACCCGCACGGCGCTGCGGGCGCTGCGGGCCAACCTCTTCCGCTCGGCGCTCACGCTGCTCGGCATCGTCATAGGCGTCGCCTCGGTCATCGCCATGCTCGCCATCGGCGACGGCGCCAAGCAGGCAGTCGTCGACCGGATCAGCGCCATGGGCACCAACCTTCTCACGGTGCGTCCCGGCGCACCCAACCAGCGCGGGCGCGACACCACCGCCACCCTGGTCGTCGAAGATGTCAAGGCCATCGCCGGACTCGACAATGTGCTGGCCGCCGTGCCGGAACAAAGCGCCA
>JAITLI010000141.1 GCA_031277975.1 Azoarcus sp. | reverse complement strand
GCAGGCTCAATACCGTCGAGGTCGCCAGTCCGCCGATCACCGTGATGGCCATGGGGGCGCGGAAGCTGCCGTCGGTGTTGCCCAGCCCCAGGGCCAGCGGGAGCATGCCGGCGCCCATGGCGATGGTGGTCATGACGATGGGGCGGGCGCGCTTGCGGCAGGCGTCGAGCAGGGCGTCGCGGCGGGGGAGGGCGTGTTCATGCCGGGCGGTGATGGCGTATTCGACGAGGAGGATGGAGTTTTTGGTGGCGATGCCCATGAGCATGATGAGGCCGATCAGCGACGGCATGGAGAAGGCGGTGCCGGTGAGGAGCAGGGCGACGAAGGCGCCGCCGATGGACAGGGGCAGGGCGGTGAGCAGGGTGAAGGGGTGGAGGAAGCTCTTGAAGAGCAGGACGAGGACGGTGTAGATGCAGAGGATGCCGGTGAGGATGGCCAGGGCGAAGCTCTGGAAGAGTTCGGCCATGATTTCGGCGTCGGCGACGTTGTTGAGGGTGATGCCGGGGGGAAGGGCGCGCACGGAAGGCAGGGAGGGGAGGCGGGCGGCGATCTCGCCCATGGGGGTGGCGCCGAGGTCGATTTCGAGGCGGATGGCGCGGGCGCGGTCGTAGCGCATGATCTGGGCGGGCCCGGCGGACATTTCGAGGGTGGCGATTTCGCCGAGCATGACGGGGCCGTGTTTGCCGGGGAGGGTGAGCCGTTCGAGGATGGCGAGGTCGTGCCGGGCCTGGTCGTCGAGGCGCGCGAGGATGGGGATTTGCCGTTGTTGCAGGTTGAGCCTGGCCAGGGCGGTGTCGTAGTCGCCGAGGGTGGCGACGCGCAGGGTGTCGGCGATGGCGCGGCTGGTGACGCCGAGGTCGGCGGCGCGGGCGAAGTCGGGGCGGACGGCGATTTCGGGGCGGGTGAGGCTGGCGCTGGAGGTGATGTTGCCCAGGCCGGGGAGGGCGCGCAGGTCGCGTTCGATGGCGAGCGCGGCGGTGCGCAGGGCTTCCGGGTCGTCGCCGGAGAGGCCGAGGACGTATCTGCCGCCGCGCGCGCCGCCCAGCCCGATCTTGAAGCGGACGCCGGGCAGGGTGGCGAGGGCGGCGTGGATCTGGTCTTCGATGATTTGTTTGCGCGGGCGCTGGCCGCGCGGCGAGAGTTGAAGGGTCAGGGTGGCCTTGCGCACGTCGCCGCCGGACAGGAGCGCGCCGAAGGGGTCGGCTCCGGCGCTGCCGCCGCCGATGGCGGTGTGGATGCGTTCCACATGGGCGAGGTGGGTGAGGCGCAGGCGGGCTTCTTCGGCGGCGCGGCGGGTGTGTTCGAGCGGCGTGCCGGGGGGGAGTTCGAGGTAGACCTGGGTCTGCGAGTTATCGTCGGCGGGCAGGAAGTCGGACGGGAGCAGGGGAATGAGCAGGAGGGCGCCGATGAAGAAAAGCCCGGAGCACAGCAAGGTCGCCAGGCGGTGCGTCAGGCACCATCCGGCCTTGCGCGTGTACCACTCGACCCAGCGCGGCTCGAAGGGGCGCTGCGCGAAGGGGCGCAGCCAGTAGGCCGACAGGATCGGCGTGAGCATGCGGGCGACGAGCAGCGACATGAGGACGGCGAGCGCGGCCGTCCAGCCGAATTGCTTGAAGAAAAGACCGGCGACCCCGTCCATGAAGGCGGTCGGCAGGAAGACGGCGACGAGGGTGAAGGTGGTGGCGACGACGGCGAGGCCGATTTCCGCCGTGGCGTCGAAGGCCGCCTGGCGGGGGGTTTTGCCCATGCGCAGGTGGCGGACGATGTTTTCGACTTCGACGATGGCGTCGTCGACGAGGACGCCGACGACGAGCGATTGCGCCATCAGGGTGACGAGGTTGATGGTGTAGCCGAAAAGATACATGCCGAGGAAGGCGGGGATGGCCGACAGCGGCAGGGCCAGGGCGGAGATGAGGGTCGCGCGCCCGTCGCGCAGGAAAAGGAAAACGACGAGGACGGCGAGCAGCGCGCCTTCGTAGAGCATGTTCATCGAGCCGTCGTAGTTTTCCCGCACGGGGGCGACGAAGTCGAAGGCTTCGATGATGTCGAGGCCGGGATGGGCGGCGAGCAGGCGTTGCAATTCGGCGCGCACGCCCGCGCCGACGTCGACTTCACTCTCGTTCAGGCTGCGCGAAACCTCGAAGCCGACGACGGGACGGCCATCGAGAAAGGCGAGGCTGCGCACTTCGGCCACGGTGTCGCGGATGTCGGCCACATCGGCGAGGCGGACGCGGCGGCCATCCGCGAGCGGGATTTCCAGCCGCGCGATTTCTTCCGCCGAGGCGGCGTTGGCCAGCGTGCGCATGGGTTGTTCGCCCCCGCCGAGGTCGACGCGCCCGCCCGCGCTCTCGATCTGCACTTGCCGGATCTGGCGGGAGATTTCAGTGGCGGTCACGCCCAGCGCTTGCAGGCGCAGGGGGTCGAGGACGACGCGGATTTCGCGGCTGACGCCGCCGACGCGCTTGACCGCGCCGACGCCCTTGACCGCGAGCAATCGGCGGGAGAGTTCGTTGTCGATGAACCACGACAGGGCTTCGTCGTCCAGCCGGGGGGAACGGACGGCGTAGGCGAGGATGGGCTGCGAGGCCATGTCCACGCGGTTGATGATGGGGTCGAGCAAGTCGGCGGGCAGCTCGGAGCGCACGCGCGCCACCGCCGAACGCACGTCGTCGACCGCTTCCTGCAAGGGCTTTTCGAGCTGGAACTCGATCAGCATCGACACCATGCCGTCCTGGATCGAAGTGGACATGTGCTTGAGGCCCTGCACGGTGGCGACGGAATCCTCGATGCGGCGCGCGACATCGTTTTCGAGCTGCCCCGGCGCCGCGCCCGGCAGGGCGGCGGCGACCGACACCATCGGCATGTCGATGTCGGGGAAGTTCTGGATTTTCATGCGGTGGAAGCCGTACAGCCCGCCGACGCACAGCAGCACAAAGAGCATGATGGGCGGGATCGGGTTGCGGATCGACCAGGCGGAGACGTTCAAGCGGAGCCTTTTCTTGTTGTTCGGCGTAGCGATGTTTCAATCCGCTTCGCCGCCGGACGGGGAGGGCGCGGCGGGTTCGACGCGCACCGCGTCGCCGTCGTTCAGGAAGCCCGCGCCCGCGACGACGATCCGCGCGTCCGCTTCCAGCCCCGCGGTGATTTCGATGCGCTCTTGCATGCGCCGCCCGGTGGCGACCTTGACTTGCCGCACCGTGCCGTCCGCTTCCAGACGGAAAACGTAGCTGAACGCCTCGCGCATCAGCACAGCCTGCAAAGGCACGGTCAGGGCCGGGCTGCCGCCGAGATCGAACGCGCCGCGCACGAACATGCCGGGCCGCAGCGCCGCCTCCGGGGGCAGATCGACGTAGGCCAGGCCGGTGCGCGTGCGCGCGTCGACCGTCGGCGCGACCATGCGCACCGCGCCCGTGACCGTGCGCCCGTCCGCGAGCGCGAGCCGCGCCGGCGCGCCGGGGGCGAGGCGCTCCAGTTCGGCCTCCGTCAATTCCGCCCGCCATTCCAGGCGTCCCCGGCGGATCAGGCGGAAAAGCTCGCTGCCCGGGCCGAATACCGCGCCCACGGTCGCGTTGCGCGCCGAGATCACGCCGTCGTCGGGGGCGCGCACGCGGGTGCGGGCCAGTCGTAGTTCTTGCGCCGCGAGCGCCGCCTTCGCCGCCGCGCTTTGCGCTTGCGTCGATTGTTCGGTGCTCAGGTATTGCGTGACGAGTTGTTCGCTCAAGGCGCCGCTGCCGCGCAGTTCCCGGGCGCGCCTGGCGTTTTCGCGCGCGGCGTCCACGGCGGCGCGCGCTTGCGCCAGGGCCGCTCTCGCTTGCGCGATCTCGATTTTCACGGGTTCGTCGTCGAAGACCGCCAGGATTTGCCCCGCCGTCACCGCGTCGCCGACATCCGCGCGCACTTCGGTCAGGCGCAGGGATTGCACATCGGCGCCGATCACCGCTTCCTGCCATGCCGCGATGTCGCCATTGGCCGAAATCCGGATCGGCCAGGTCTCGGAGACGGGACGGGTTTCCGTGACCGTCAGGACCGGACGGGGTAGCGGCGGGGCTTCGTCCCGTGGACCGCAGGCGGCGAGAAAGGCGACGAACAGGAGGGCGCAGAGGCGCAATTGCTCTTGTGTGTTCATATTTTCACCTGAATTCAGGACGACAGCCCACCGCGCCAAGTCGATCGCCAGCGTCAAACCAGCTGCGCCCGCATCGCATTCCAGCCCAAATACGTGCATAATACACATATCTCGACGAGGGGAGACCGATGTCAGCAAAAAAAGCGCGAAATACACATGTCACGCGACTTCGAGAACTTCACAGGGCATTGCTCGATATCGTCGGCGTCGTGATCCGCCCTCAACGCGACGAGGCCATGGTCCGGGCGGCCGGCATCTCGCTCGACCGCGCTCTGTTCCCGTTGCTGGTTTTGGTGGAACGGCTCGGCCCCGTCGGCGTCGTCGAATTGGCCGACCGCGTGGGGCGCAACTACACCACGGTCAGTCGGCAAATTGCGAAACTTGAAACTCTCGGCTTGGTAGAGCGCCGAGAAAGCGGGGCGGACCGTCGTGTGCGCGAGACGGTTGTCACCAGGAAAGGCAAAGCAATGACCGATCGTATCGATGAGGCGCGGGAAAAGATCGGGCAGAGCATTTTCGCCAAATGGGACGAAGAGGATATCGAGGACTTGGTGCGGCTCATGCGAAGGCTTGCTGACGACATCAAGGATGATCCCTCGACAGCCCCGGATAGCGCTGGATAAACGACAACGCGCAGTTCCGGCCACAGAGCGGCCATTGAGTCGCGTCGAGTGCCCGGCGTTCGCGCATCCGTTGGCTGGAGCAGGGTAACTTGATGCATCCCGTACCCGTCCTGCCCATTCCTGCCTTCCTTTTGCTTGACTACGGCATATGTCATGTCGTATGCGAAAGCTGGAAAAAATCTCATGATTGCCCAAGAATTGCGCGGAATTCCGCATTTTTTCAACAAAGACAGTTTTGCAGGAAGCTCCAGGGAAACAGAGGTTCTCAAGATGAATGACCCGGAAACGATGGTTGCGGCCAGGCTGGTCGCGGCGGCACAAAAACTCTCGGGCGATGTCGGACGGATGAGCTTTTCCCCGCCGGCAAACTACGTCTACAACCCGCTGGAATACGCCTGGGCCGCGCATGAAGCGTATCTGCGCCGTTTTGCCAACGGCGCGAAGCGCGTGGTTTTTCTCGGCATGAATCCCGGCCCGTTCGGCATGGTGCAATGCGGCGTTCCCTTCGGCCAGATTGCCGCGGTGCGCGACTGGATGGGCATTCTCGCTCCGATCGGCAAACCGGCGCGGGAGAACCCGAAGCGCCCGATCGAAGGCTTTGCCTGTGCGCGCTCGGAAGTGAGCGGCCAGCGTCTGTGGGGTTTGTTCCGCGAGCGCTTCGGCGCGGCGGAGGCCTTTTTCACGGAACACTTCGTCGCCAATTACTGCCCGCTGGCCTTCTTCGACGGGGGGCGCAACCTGACTCCGGACAAGTTGCCGACGCAGGAAACCGGGCCGCTCTACGCCGCCTGCGACGAGCATTTGCGCGCCCTGGCCAAGGCGCTGGAGCCGGAATGGCTCGTCGGTGTCGGCGGCTTTGCAGCGGAACGCGCCGCGTCCGCGCTGCCAGGGACCGGGATACGCATCGGCAAAATCCTGCACCCCAGCCCGGCCAGTCCGGCCGCCAACCGCGACTGGGCGGGCGCCGCGACCCGGCAGATGGTCGAACAGGGCATCTGGAAGGAATCCGAATGAGCACGGCGGACGGCGCCCTCTCCCGCCCCTGGCGGAGTTTTCAACCTCTTTCAACACGGAGAAAATCGATCATTCAGGATCCGTTCCTCACGCGCCGTATGCTTTCCTTCAGAAGCTTGTCCGTCGGTTCCTTGCCTGCCATCTCCGTGTCTCCGTGGTCTCCGTGTCGAAAGAGGTTTCCATCAGAGGGTGTAGATACCTATGCCCGCCCGGCGGGGGAAGGGAAGGCGAGCGGTGGTGAACGAAATTCGCGCGGGAGCGATCCGGTTTTTCCATCTTTATCGTGAATCGGAATTACACGATGACTCAGACAAGCGGCGCCAGCCTGGCAAGGGCGGACATGCCATGCGTTGTGGCAGAATGGTCGCTTCATCCGTTCACGGGTTTTCCGTCATGGCCCTCAAATACCAGCTCGTTCCGGTCACGCCGTTCGAGCAAAATTGTTCGCTCCTGTGGTGTGATGAAACGAGGCGCGCCGCGGTGGTCGATCCGGGCGGGGATATTCCCCGAATCCTGGCGGCGGTAAAAAAATACGGGCTTGCCGTCGAGCGGATTCTGGTCACCCACGGGCATATCGACCACGCCGGGGGTGTGGCCGATCTGGCCGAGCGCCTGTCGGCGCCAGTCGAGGGTCCGCAGGAAGAGGACCGCTTCTGGATCGACGGCATGCCGCGGCAGGCGGAGAGTTTCGGCCTTTTCGACGCCCGTGTTTACGTGCCGGACCGTTGGTTGGAGCAGGGCGACACGGTCCGCTTCGGGCAGGTGGAAATGCGCGTTCTGCATTGCCCCGGCCATACGCCGGGCCATGTGGTCTTTTTCAGTGAAGCCGATCGCCTCGCGGTCGTCGGCGATGTTCTGTTCCGGGGATCGATCGGGCGCACGGACTTCCCGAAGGGGGATTTCGACACGCTGATCGCTTCCATCCGGCAGAAACTCTGGCCGCTCGGCGACGACGTGGCGTTCATTTCCGGCCACGGGCCGATGTCGACTTTTGGCGAAGAGCGGTTCAGCAACCCCTTTTGCGGCGACTGGTCCTGAACACGGTCCCGCGCGGACCTACCAGTTGCTGATCGAAGTGGCCGAACCGGTGCGCGTTGCCGTCGGGCGCCTGGGCGAATTCGAGTTTCCCGCCGGGCTCTACTGTTATACCGGCAGCGCCGTGCGCAATTTCGAGGCGCGCGTTCGGCGTCATTTGTCGCCGGTGAAGAAGATGCATTGGCATATCGATTATCTGCTGGCCGCTCCGGGCGTCCGGATACGCGAAGTGAGACGTTTGGCCCAAGCGGAGTGCGCGGTCAACCGGAATACCGCGGGCGGGATTCCCGTTCCCGGATTCGGCGCCAGCGATTGCCACGCCGGCTGCGGCAGCCACCTGAAGCGGGTCGAATCGTAGCGGCGGAGCGTCTTCGCGTTCTCCGTGTCGAAAAAGTTCGCTTCAGGAGCAGTCCTGTAGAATTCGTTTCCGCCATCCCGATTCACTCACCTCGATCCCGACCACCATGCGAACCTCGAAATACTTCATTTCCACGCTGAAGGAAGCGCCCGCCGACGCCGAGATCGTCAGCCACCAGTTGATGGTGCGCGCCGGCCTGATCAAGCGCCTGGCGGGCGGCATCTACACCTGGATGCCCCTGGGCCTGCGCGTTCTGCGCAAGGTGGAAAACATCGTGCGCGAGGAAATGGATCGCGCCGGGGCCGTCGAGCTTCTCATGCCGGCCGTGCAGCCGGCCGAACTGTGGCAGGAATCGGGCCGCTGGCAAGAGTACGGACCCGAACTCCTGCGGCTCAAAGATCGCCACCAGCGCGATTTCGTCATCGGGCCGACGCACGAGGAAGTCATCACCGACGCCGTGCGCCGGGAAATCAAGAGTTACCGCCAGTTGCCGGTGCATTTCTACCACGTGCAGACGAAGTTCCGCGATGAAATCCGCCCGCGCTTCGGCGTCATGCGCAGCCGGGAATTCCTGATGAAGGACGGCTATTCCTTCCACGCCGATTACGAGGATCTGCAGCG
>JAITLI010000086.1 GCA_031277975.1 Azoarcus sp. | reverse complement strand
TGGCGGAGAAGAACCGCGTCGGGCAATCCCTGCTGGCGGCGGCGATCGAGCTGGGGCGGGACGACATCATCAGTATCGACAAGCCGGTGAAGCGGGCGGTGCTCAGGCCAGGAACGACGCTTTCCGCCCGCGCCGGGCGTCGACGAACTTGCGGCGTGCATGTGCCCGGCACAGCAAATGCGTTACCTCAGGCCGCGGCGACCCCGCGCGCGGGCCGCGTGTGGATAAAGCCGCACGCATAAGTCCGCGCGGACGCCTACACTATGGGCCTGTGATTTCATGCGCCGGGGCATGGCAAAGGTGTACTGGCGCGCGTTTTCGTTCATACTTCCGCGTATTCGTGTCTTGCCGAAACAGTTGAACCCCATGCCGACTCGCCTTTTGAACTGGATCGCCACAAGCGCTGCCGCGTGCCTGCTCGCCGCGCCCGTGGCTGCTGCCCCCGCCCCTCTTCAGCCCACCCAGGCGCACGCCGAGGCCGCCATGACCAGCGCGCATTTGTTGTCGCGTTATCACTATCAGGCTTCGCCGCTCGACGATGCGCTTTCGGAGAAAATCTTCGTCCGCTACCTGGAAGCGCTCGACCCCGCCCGCCTTTTCTTTCTCCAGTCCGACGTCGACGGTTTCGCGCCCCTGCGCACCGTTCTCGATGACGCTATTCTCGAAGGCAAGCTCGGCGCGCCTTTCGTCATGTTCGCCCGCTATGCCGAGCGCGCCGGAAAACAACTGTCCGTGATCCGCGGTCTGCTCGCCAGCGATTTCGACTTCACTGTCGACGAGCGTTACGCGCCGGATCGCAGGCAAGCGCCGTGGGCGGCTTCCGAGGCGGAACTGCGCGAGATATGGCGCAAACGCATCAAGAACGACTGGCTGCGCCTGCGCATGGCGGGCAAGGACGACGCCGCGATTCGCCAGACGCTCGCCAAGCGCTATGAACACGCGCTGGAGAGTTCCGCCAGACTCAACAGCGACGATGTGTTCCAGTTGTTCATGAACGCTTGGGCCGGCGCGCTCGAACCGCACACCAATTATCTTGGCCCGCGCGCCGCCGAGGATTTCGCCATTTCGATGAAACTGTCGCTCGTCGGCATCGGCGCGGTGCTGCAAGAGCGCGATGATTATATTGTCGTGCGCGAGCTTGTTCCCGGCGGCCCGGCCACGCGCTCGGGCCAGATCAATATCGGCGATCGCATCGTCGGCGTCGCCCAGGGCAAGGATACGCCCATGGTCGACATCACCGGCTGGCGGGTCGGCGAAGCGGTCACGCTCATCCGCGGCAACCGCGATACTCCGGTCGTGCTCGATATTCTGCCCGCCGATTCGGGCGATGGCGAACACCGCCGCGTGGTGCTGGTGCGCGACACCATCCGCCTCGAAAACCAGGCCGCTTCCGGCTCGGTGCACACGGTCGGCGGCGATGGCGAAGGCAGGAAAGCCCGGCGCATCGGCGTCATCAAGCTGCCCGGCTTCTACCAGGACACCGAGGCGCGCCGCAACAATGGCGCCCAGTTCCGCAGCGCCACCCGCGATGTCGCCAGGATCATCACGGAACTCAAGCGCGACAGGATCGACGCCCTGCTCATCGATCTGCGCAACAACGCCGGCGGTTCGCTTGATGAAGCGGTCTCCCTCACCGGGCTTTTCATTGATTCCGGCCCCGTCGTCATCCACCACAACGCGCGCGGCCAGACGCGCGTCGAGCACGATCCCGTGCCGGGTATGGCTTGGGACGGGCCGCTCGGCGTGCTCATCAACCGCGCCTCGGCCTCGGCTTCCGAGATTTTCGCCGCCGCGATACAGGATTACGGACGCGGCATCGTGATCGGCGAAGACAGTTTCGGCAAGGGGACGGTGCAAACCCTGATCGACCTCGACGCCTTGAACGGCGATACGCGCAAGGGCAGCGAAAAACGGCGCTATGGCGAATTGAAGATGACCATCGCCCAGTTTTTCCGCATCTCGGGCGGCACCACCCAACTGCGCGGTGTCAGTCCGGACATTGCCTTGCCCTCGCTGATCGACGCCAGGAACTTCGGCGAATCGTCCTACGATAACGCCATGCCGTGGTCGCGCATCGGCCCCGCCGAATTCCGCAGCGCCGGCAGCCTCGCGCCGCTCGTGCCCGCGCTTACCCTGCGCCACGAGCAAAGAACCGCCCGCGATCCGGGTTTCCGCATGCTCCGGGAGGAAGTCAGCGATCTGAAAGTCCTGCGCGAGCGCAAGACGCTCTCTCTTAAGGAGAGCGTCCGCCGCGCCGAGCGCGACCGTCTCGAAGTCCGTGCCAAGGCGCGCGCCAGGATCATCGGCGCGCAGGGCGACGAAGAAGACAGCGAGGGAATGCTCCGTGACGACGGTCTGCTCGACAGCGAACGCAGCTTGACCCGGCAACTCGCCGCCGAAAAGGCACGCAAGAGCGCGCGCGACATCATCCTCGACGAAACCGCGCACATTCTCGATGACATGGTCGATCTTCTCCACGCCAACTCCGAGATCGTCCGGCGCGGCACCGCGCGGGCGCATTGAGCGCGGCGGGGCAACGCCGCCACACGGACAGACGATCATGCAAAGCGCAGAAAACGGAGTTCCGGCGCCGGAGGCGGGGATGTCCGCCGCACAGGCCAGCGCGGCGATCAAATCCCGCATCCGCACCATCCCGGACTGCCCCGAAGCGGGTGTGCAGTTCCGCGACATCACGACCCTGCTCGGGGACAGCGCCGGCTTCCGGCTTGTCATCGAGCGACTGACTGGCCGTTACGCCGGAGCGAAGATCGACAAGGTCGCCGCCATTGAAGCGCGCGGTTTCATCATCGGCGCGCCGCTTGCCTATGCGCTGGGGGCGGGATTCGTGCCGATACGCAAGCAAGGCAAGCTGCCCGCCGCGACAATCGGGCGCGACTACGATCTGGAATACGGCGCGGATCGCATCGAAATCCATACCGACGCCATCGCGGCCGACGAACACGTCCTGCTCGTCGATGATTTGCTCGCCACTGGCGGCACCGCCGGGGCGGCATGCGCGCTTTTGCGCCAAGCGGGCGGCAGGATCGTCGAGTGCGCCTTCGTCATCGACCTGCCCGGCCTTGGTGGACGCCAACGCCTGGAGCGGCAGGGCGCCAAGGTTTTCGCGTTGACCGGATTCACGGGCGGCTGAAAGGATCAGGTATCAGAACCTGTTCATTATCTCCGGGAATGGCGGTAAACCGCTCCCGCAATCAG
>JAITLI010000203.1 GCA_031277975.1 Azoarcus sp. | reverse complement strand
CTCGACGAGGCGACCAGCGCGCTCGATTCCGAAGTCGAAGAGGCGATCCAGGAAAGCCTTTACCGCCTGATGGAAGGCAAGACCGTGGTGGCGATCGCGCACCGCCTGTCGACGATCGCGGCGATGGATCGGCTGATCGTCATCGACCAGGGCCGCATCGCCGAGGAAGGCGGACATAAAGATCTGCTTGCGCGCGGCGGCCTTTATGCCCGGCTATGGGCGCGCCAGAGCGGCGGTTTCCTGGGCGACGAGTTCCCGGACGGCGCCCCCCCCGGCGCGCGGGAACGCGGATGAATGCCCCTCGCCGCCCGCAATGGCGCGTCCCCGCGAAGGCTTCCCCTCGCCCTCCGTGCATGTACAGAGCGGGAGAGGGAAATCCATCGGAAGAACTCGCCAAAGGCGAAAGCCGCCTCCGTGCGTAGGAGCGGAGGGCAATCCGCCCCCCCCTCGCAATGACGAAGCAGGATCCGGTTACATTCCGGCGGATGCGACACCCATGTTCCTTGGTACAGGTAAACCCGGGATGTCGCTGCATTGCCTTGACGATTGTGTGCAAGGTATCATCATTTGGTCAGATTGAAATCTTCTATAAATCAACTCTCGCCGCAAGAGGAAAACCGCGCCGCGTCAAGCGGCGATTTTTTGCCTTGCGGCAGCTCCGAATGAGGCATGCCATGTCCGACGCCCGCCCGCCCGCCTACCCGCCGCCCGATCTCGATGCCTGGACGAAGGCCGCCGCCAGGCACGCGCCGGAAGGCAAGGTCGAAAATCTCGACTGGATCACGCCGGAGGGCTTGCGGGTCAAGCCGCTCTACACCAGGGCGGATGTGGAGAACCTCCCCAATACCGACACCTTGCCGGGTTTCGAACCGTTCCTGCGCGGGCCGCAGCCGACCATGTACGCGGTCAAGCCCTGGACGATCCGCCAGTACGCGGGCTTTTCCACCGCCGAAGAATCGAACGCCTTCTACCGCAAGGCACTGGCCGCCGGCGGGCAGGGCGTGTCGGTGGCCTTCGATCTCGCCACGCACCGCGGCTACGACTCCGACAACCCGCGCGTGCTCGGCGACGTGGGCAAGGCCGGCGTGGCGATCGATTCGGTCGAGGACATGAAGATTCTCTTCGACGGCATTCCGCTCGATCGCATTTCCGTTTCGATGACCATGAATGGCGCGGTGTTGCCGATTCTCGCGGGCTACATCGTCGCCGCCGAGGAGCAGGGCGTGCCGCGGGAAAAGCTCTCCGGCACGATCCAGAACGACATCCTCAAGGAGTTCATGGTTCGCAACACCTATATCTATCCGCCGACGCCCTCGATGCGGATCATTGCGGACATTTTCCAATACACCTCGGCGCACATGCCGAAGTTCAATTCCATTTCGATTTCCGGCTACCACATCCAGGAAGCGGGGGCGAACCAGGCCATCGAACTGGCTTTCACGCTCGCCGACGGGCTGGAATATGTGCGTACCGGCATCGCCTCCGGCATGGACGTCGATACTTTCGCCGGGCGTCTGTCGTTCTTCTGGGCGGTCGGGATGAACTTCTATCTCGAAATCGCCAAGATGCGCGCCGCGCGCCTGTTGTGGTGGCGGATCATGAAGCGGTTCGACCCGAAGAACCAGAAGTCGATGATGCTGCGTACCCACTGCCAGACTTCGGGCTGGTCGCTCACCGAGCAGGACCCGTACAACAACGTGGTGCGCACCGCCATCGAGGCGATGGCGGCGGTCTTCGGCGGCACGCAGTCGCTGCACACCAATTCGCTCGACGAAGCCATCGCGCTGCCCACCGAGTTTTCGGCCCGCATCGCCCGCAACACCCAGATCATCATCCAGGAAGAAACCCACATCTGTAATGTGGTCGACCCTTGGGCCGGTTCCTACATGATGGAGAAGCTCACGCAGGACATGGCGGGCAAGGCGTGGAGCTTGATCGAGGAGATCGAGGCCATGGGCGGCATGACCCGCGCGGTCGAATCCGGCTGGGCGAAGATGAAGGTGGAGGAGTGCTCCGCCGACAAACAGGCGCGCATCGACTCGGGCAAGGACGTGATCGTCGGCGTCAATAAGTACAAGCTCGCCAAGGAAGACCCTGTCGAAATCCTCGAAATCGACAACCACGCCGTGCGCGAGGCGCAGATCGCCCGCCTGGAGCGTATCCGCGCCACCCGCGACGCGGCGGCGGTCGATGCCGCGCTTTCGGCGCTCGCCCGTTGCGCCGAAAGCGGTGAAGGCAATCTGCTCGACCTGGCGGTGAAGGCGATCCGGCTGCGCGCCACGGTGGGCGAAGTCTCGGATGCACTGGAAAAAGTCTTTGGCCGTTTTCGCGCCAATCCGCAGGCCGTCTCCGGCGTCTATGCCGCCGTGGTCGAAGGGGATGCCGACTGGAAGGCGCTCAAGGCCGACATCGAAGCCTTCACTGCCGAAGAAGGCCGCCGTCCGCGCATCATGATCGCCAAGCTCGGCCAGGATGGGCACGACCGCGGTGCCAAGGTGGTGGCCTCGGCCTTCGCCGATCTCGGCTTCGACATCGACATCGGCCCGCTTTTCCAGACGCCGGAAGAAGCGGCGCGCCACGCGGTGGAAAACGACGTACACGCCGTGGGCGTCTCCTCGCTCGCCGCCGGACACAAGACGCTCCTGCCCGCGCTGGTGCAGGCGCTGAAGGCCGAGGGCGCCGATGACATCATTGTTTTCGCGGGAGGCGTGATTCCGGCGCAGGATTACGATTTCCTGTATGCTGCCGGTGCGAAGGCCATCTTCGGACCGGGGACGCGCATCGAGGATTCCGCCCGCAGGGTGCTGGAAGAAATCCGCAAGGTCAACGCATGAGACGGTTTCGCCATCGGGACGGCCGCCGCGTTACCCGCTCCCGCCGTGTTTCCGTACCGTCCGCGGCGGCGCGTTTCGTTCCCGCTTCGATTGCAGCCCGTGCGTTGCCATCCGTGTAAGCGGGTTGTCCATGGAATGCCGGAATACTTGAGGGGCCGCCGGGGCATGTCGAACCGTATCTCGTCCATGATTGCCGCGTTGCTCGCGTGTTGCGCGTTTTTGGGCGCGCCGCGTGCCGTTGCGGCGGAAGCCGTCGCCAGGCTCGACGGGTTGCCGGCGCCCGTGCTGGTCAACCAGTTCTACGAATGCCTGCTGCTGGTCACGGACGCGGACGGCACCGGGTTGCCGGGCTTGCGCCTGCAAATCCGGGGGAGGATGCCCGAGCATGCGCACGGCTTGCCCACCGCGCCCCGGATCAGTGAAGAAAGCGGGGGGCACTATCGGATCAGGGGCTTGAGCTTCAACATGCCTGGACGGTGGGTCATCGAGATCCTGCGCGACGGCAAGCCGCTGCTTCGTCAAGAACTCACGGTACAGTTTTGAGCCATGTCCCGGACTCTGGCGGGTTTCTTCGGACTGCTTGTGCTTTCTGTCCTGTTCCTGGTCTTTCACCACGTCCACGCCGCGGATGATATTCACGGGGGATGGTCGGAGGACGACATCCGCAACATGCGGGGACTGCGCCTTTCCGTCGCGGGCATTGCCGGCAAGAACCGCTCCAATGAACTGCTCCAGCGGGACGATGCCATCGAACTGGGCAGGCGCCTGTTCCACGATCCCGGAATGAGCGGCTCCGGCCAGGTGGCGTGCTCGACCTGCCATCGCCCTGAAAACGGCTATCAGGATACGGAATTCATGACGTTCAAGCTCGATCCCGAAGCGCGGCACCGCGCCCCGGGCCTGCTGGGGGTCGCCTTGCAGGACTGGTTTTTCTGGGACGGGCGCGCGGATTCGCTCTGGAGCCAGGCGCTTGCCGTCATCGAAAACCCGTCGGAACATGCGTCGAGCCGTTTGCAGGCGGTTCGGCATCTGTGCGCGCGATACAGCGAAAGTTTTCCCGCATTGCTGAAAGATTGCTCGCGGGTCGACTTGCCCGGCGCGCCCGTGCATGCCTCGCCGCTGGCGGCGGAAGAAAACTGGCGGAGGCTTTCCGCCGCGCAACGGGAAAGCATCGATAAACTTTTCGTCATCCTGGGGAAAAGCATTGCCGCTTTCGAGGCCGGGCTGTTGCCGGGCGCTTCCCGTTTCGACCTTTACGTCGACGCGATTGCTGCGGGGGATTCCACCGCCGCCGCCATTCTCAGCGAAAAGGAAGTGGCCGGCTTGAAGCTGTTTCTCGATGCGCGGGTCGGATGCATCAACTGCCACAACGGCCCGATGTTTTCCAATTCGGGGTTTTTCGCCGTCGCCACGGACACGCCCGGACAGCCGGAGCATGATCGCCGGCGCGGCATCGAAATTCTCTTGAACAGCGAATTCAACTGCCTGAAATGGGGCGCGCCGGAAAATTGTCCCAAATTGCTGTACATCAAGAAAGACGAGGCGGAAACGGCCGGAGCCTATAAAGTGCCTTCATTGCGCAATCTCCGCCACGCGCCCGCCTTCATGCACGATGGCCGTTTCAAGAATCTCGAAGCCGTCATTGAACATTATCGGAACCCGGCCACCTTGCCGCTGCGGCATGTGGATATCCGTCCGGCGGCGTTGTTTCCGCATCAGAGAGAACAGTTGTTGTCGTTTTTGAACGTACTCGGAACGGAAGACGCATCCAAATGAAACACAAATTGACTCTCCTGCCTTTATTGGCGCTTTTCCCCCTGGCGGCGCAAGCCCATGTGCAATGGTTCGTCAAGCCGGAGGAAATGAAGGATGTCGCCTTGCCGCTGGACGCGACGAGCATATGGCTGAGCGCGGGCGTACTCGCCTGTGTACTGGCCGCGATATTGCTGACCCGCTACAGCGGTGTTTTTTCCATCACGGGAAAGCTGGTTTCCCGTATTCCCCCGGTCGACCACAGGCTGTACCTGGTCTATTTCATGGCCCTGATCGACACTTTCCTCGTCATGATCCTGCTCCAGGGCGGCTTTCTCGCGCCCAACCTGATCCTGCCGGTTTCCCTGCTGCCGGTCGGCGTTTTCCTGCAAGCCGTCATTGTTGTCTGTTCGTCCTTCAGCATGGCGCTGGCGGGAGTTGCCGTCCTGTTCACGACGGGGGTCGTCCTGTCCGTCTTCACGCCGATCTCTGTCAATTACGTATTCGAATTGGGGGCCATCGGCATTTTCATGATATTGAACGGGCCAGTGATCAGCAGGGCGGATCAATGGGCCTTGTCTGCGGACAAGGCGGAACAGCGCTGGAAACTCTCCGTCCGCATCCTGCGCATCGGCATCGGCCTACAACTGGTCGTGCTCGCCCTCACGGAAAAACTGATCAATCCCGGGCTGGGACTCGTCTTCGTCGAGATGTATCCCTTCTACAATTTCTTTCCCGCCCTCGGACTGGAGCAGGTGAGCAACCTGCATTTCGTCTATTTCATCGGTATTGCCGAACTGGCGCTGGGCGGCATGCTGGCGCTGGGCATTGCCTGCCGTATCGTGCTGGCGGCGCTTGCCGTGGCCTTCACGACCACCGCCATCATTCACGGCCTACACGAAATCCTGGGCCATTTGCCGATCTTTGCCGCAGCGGTCATCCTCTTGCTGGAATGCGTCAATGAACCGGCAAAAGCGGCAAAAGCGGAAGCGAGGGAAACGAAAAACAGGACGCGGGAAAGAAGCGAAACGCGGGAAAGAAGCGGGACGCGCGAGAAAAACATCCGGGCCGTCAGGAAGACCAAAAGGCCCGCCACGCGGAAAAAACGTCCGGCGGTCCAGACGGACCCGCAGTACACCACCATCGTGAATGAACATACAGACCAGCCCCGGGCGCGCCACGGATAGCCCGTCCGCGCCACTTACCTCCGACCAGGCCTTGGCGGAAGGCGTACTGGCCGGGCGGCGGCGCCCGCTCGCCAAGGCCATCACCCTGATCGAATCGCGGCGCGAGGATCACCAGGCGCGCGCGCGCCGTCTGATGGAAGCCCTGCTGCCGCATACGGGCGGGGCGATGCGGATCGGCATCTCCGGCGTGCCGGGCGTGGGCAAGTCTACGTTCATCGAGGTGTTCGGGCTGTATCTCATCGAACAGGGCCTGCGCGTGGCGGTGCTGGCGGTCGATCCGTCGTCCAGCCTGAGCGGCGGCTCCATCCTCGGCGACAAGACGCGGATGGAACTGCTCTCGCGCGATCCGGCCGCCTTCATCCGCCCCAGCCCCTCCTCGGGCAGCCTGGGCGGCGTCGCCGAAAAGACGCGCGAAACCATGCTGGCTTGCGAGGCGGCGGGGTTCGATGTCATCATCGTCGAGACCGTCGGCGTCGGCCAGAGCGAAACCGCCGTGGCGGGCATGACCGATATTTTCTGCCTGCTGCAACTGCCCAACGCTGGTGACGACTTGCAGGCGATGAAGAAAGGCGTCGTCGAACTGGCCGACCTCATCGCCATCAACAAGGCCGACATCAACCCCACCGCCGCGCTGACGGCGCGCGCGCAGATGAAGACCGCGCTCCACATGCTGCGGCCCGCCAGCCCCAACTGGACGGTGCCGGTGCTGGCCCTCTCGGCGCTGAAAAAGGACGGCGTCGCGGAATTCTGGGAAACGATCCTGCGCTACCGAGAGGCGATGACCGCCAGCGGCGAATTCGCCGCCCGGCGGCGGCGCCAAGCGGCGGCCTGGATGTGGGAATTGATCGACGCCGGCCTGCGCCAGCGTTTCCGGTGGCATCCGCGTGTCAGGGCGGACTTGCCGGGCCTCGCCGCCGCCGTGGAGGAAGGGCGCGCCACGCCCTCGGCGGCGGCGCTCGCGCTGCTGGCGCATTTGAGGGAATAAGAAAACCGGCGATTCGTCGCCCTGGAGAATTCGGGAATTTCAAGGAGGCCATTCATGGAAGATGTCATTACACGGTTGGAAGAGAAGCGCGCCAAGGCTTGCCTTGGCGGGGGGCAAAAGCGCATCGACAACCAACACAAAAAAGGCAAGCTCACCGCGCGCGAGCGCATCGACCTTTTCCTCGACGACGACAGCTTCGAGGAATGGGACACGCTCAAAGAACACCGCTGCACCGAATTTGGCATGGACGAAGCCGAAAAAATCCCCGGCGACGGCGTAGTCACGGGCTACGGCACCATCAATGGCCGCCTGGTGTTCGTCTTCTCGCAGGACTTCACCGTCTTCGGCGGCGCGCTCTCCGAAGCCTACGCGGAAAAAATCTGCAAGATCATGGATCACGCCATGAAAGTCGGCGCGCCGGTCATCGGCCTCAACGATTCCGGCGGCGCACGCATCCAGGAAGGCGTCGCTTCGCTCGCCGGCTACGCCGACATCTTCCAGCGGAACGTGCTCGCCTCGGGCGTCGTGCCGCAAATCTCCCTCATCATGGGGCCGTGCGCGGGCGGCGCGGTCTACAGTCCGGCCATGACCGACTTCATCTTCATGGTGAAGGATTCCTCTTACATGTTCGTCACCGGCCCCGACGTGGTAAAGACCGTGACGCACGAAGAAGTGACTTCCGAAGAACTCGGCGGCGCGGTCACGCACAGCGCCAAGTCCGGCGTGGCCGACCTCGCCTTCGACAACGACGTCGAAGCGCTGATGATGATTCGCCGCCTCATCGGCTACATCCCCTCGTCCAACCGCGAGCCGCCGCCGCTCCTGCCGCCCATCGACCCCGCCGGCCGCCTCGACTACTCGCTCGACACTCTCGTGCCGGACAACACCAACCTGCCCTACGACATGAAAGAGCTGATCGTCAAGATGGTCGACGATGGCGACTTCTTCGAGCTCCAACCCGACTACGCCAGGAACATCATCATCGGCTTCGCCCGCATGGAAGGCGCGCCGGTGGGCATCGTCGCCAATCAGCCCATGGTGCTGGCCGGCTGCCTGGACATCAAATCCTCCATCAAGGCGGCGCGTTTCGTGCGCTTCTGCGACGCCTTCAACATCCCCATCATCACCTTCGTGGACGTGCCGGGCTTTTTGCCGGGCACCGCGCAGGAATACGGCGGCATCATCAAGCACGGCGCCAAACTCCTCTTCGCCTTCGCCGAATGCACCGTGCCCAAGGTTACGATCATCACCCGCAAGGCCTACGGCGGCGCCTACGACGTGATGAGTTCCAAGCACCTGCGCGGCGACGTCAACTTCGCCTGGCCGACGGCGGAGATCGCCGTCATGGGCGCGAAGGGTGCGGTGGAAATCATCTTTCGCGAAGAAAAGAACGACCCCGAAAAACTTGCCGCCCGCGAGGCCGAATACAAAGCCCGCTTCGCCACCCCCTTCGTGGCGGGCGCACGCGGCTTCATCGACGACGTCATCATGCCGCACGAGACGCGCATGCGCGTCTGCCGCTCGCTGAGGATGCTCAAAAACAAAAAACTGGAAAACCCGTGGCGCAAGCACAGCAACATCCCGCTCTGACCGCCGCCTGAGGACACCCGCATGTTCAAGAAAATCCTGATCGCCAACCGCGGCGAAATCGCCTGCCGCATCATCAAAACCGCCCGCAAGATGGGCATCCGCACCGTCGCCGTCTATTCCGAGGCCGACCGGCGCTCGCTCCACGTCAAGCTCGCCGACGAAGCCGTCTTCATCGGCCCCGCGCCCTCGAAAGAGTCCTACCTCGTCATGGACAAGATCATCGCGGCCTGCAAGGAAACCGGCGCGCAGGCCGTGCATCCGGGCTACGGCTTTCTCTCCGAGAACGAAGAATTCGCCCGCCGCATCGAAGAAGAAGGCATCAAGTTCATCGGCCCGAAGCACCACTCCATCGCCCGCATGGGCGACAAGATCGAATCGAAGAAACTGGCGCTGGACGCGGGTGTCAACGTCATCCCCGGCCACAACGAACCCATTTCCGACCCCGACGAAGCCGTGGAGATCGCCAAGAAGATTGGCTATCCCGTCATGATAAAGGCTTCCGCCGGCGGTGGCGGCAAGGGGTTGCGCGTCGCCTGGAACGACGAAGAAGCGCGCGAAGGCTTCTCCTCCTGCGTGAGCGAAGCGAAAAACGCCTTCGGCGACGATCGCGTCTTCATCGAAAAATTCGTCCAGGAGCCGCGCCACATCGAAATCCAGCTCCTTGGCGACGCCCATGGCAACTACGTCTACCTGAACGAGCGCGAATGCTCCATCCAGCGCCGCCACCAGAAAGTCGTCGAAGAAGCGCCTTCCCCCTTCATCGACGCCAAGACGCGCAAGGCCATGGGCGAACAGGCCATCGCGCTTGCCCGCGCCGTGCAATACGAATCCGCCGGCACGGTGGAATTCGTCGTCGGCGCGGACAAAAGCTTCTACTTCTTGGAGATGAACACCCGTCTACAAGTCGAGCATCCGGTCACCGAATACATCACCGGGCTTGACCTCGTCGAACAAATGATCCGCATCGCCGCCGGGGAAAAACTCGCCTTCACCCAAAAAGACGTAAAGCTCAACGGCTGGGCCATGGAATGCCGGATCAACGCCGAAGACCCTTTCCGGGGCTTTTTGCCTTCCACTGGCCGTCTCGTCAAATTCCGCGCCCCGCCGGGCAGCAAGAGCGTGCGGGTCGACACCGGCGTCTTCGAGGGCGGCGAAATTTCCATGTACTACGACTCCATGATCGCCAAGCTCATCGTCCATGGCGCCTCCCGCCAGCAGGCCATCGAGCGCATGCGTGACGCCCTCAACGGCTTCGTCATTCGCGGCATCAGCGCCAACATCCCCTTCCAGGCCGCGCTCATGCAGCACCCGCGTTTCCAGTCCGGCAACTTCAATACCGGCTTCATCGCTGAAGAATATGCCGACGGCTTCGACGCCTCCATGGTGCCGCACGACGACCCCGCGCTCTTGGCCGCAGTCGCCGCCTTCGCCCGCCTGCGCTACATCGACCGCGCCATGAAAATCAGCGGCCAGCATCCCGGCATGGGCCGCAAGATCACCAGCGAATGGGTCGCGGTGATGGGCGGGCGCCACTACCCCCTCATCGTCACCCGCACCAAGGGCGGCATGTCGATCACCCACGGCGACAAGACCTACGACATCGTCTCCGACTGGAGCTTCGGCGACCAGCTCTTCACCGGCACCGTCAACGGCCAGCCCATCTGCCTGCAAATCGAGCGGCACAACCTTGCCTACCGCATCTCCCATTTCGGCCTGCAAGTCGCGCCGATCGTGATGACGCCCCGCACGGCGCAACTACTCTCGCTGATGCCCGAAAAAGCCCCGCCCGACCTCTCCAAGTTTCTGATTTCCCCGATGCCCGGCCTGCTGCGCGAGATCTCGGTGGCCGAAGGGCAGGAAGTCAAGGCGGGCGAGAAGCTCGTCGTCATCGAGGCGATGAAGATGGAAAACATCCTCAAGGCCGACAACGACGTCAAAGTGAAGAAAATCGCCGCCCAACCGGGCGCGAGCCTGTCGGTAGACGAAGTCATCATCGAATTCGAGTAAAGCGAAGCGTCGCTAATTGAAAAAGGGAAGGAGAGACAGGACGCCCGGCTACTCTCCACCGCCAGAAAACCAGCAGCGCTGCGCGCCGGATGGAATCGAGACTTTCACCAACGACGACAGCGGCCAGCAAGCTTTGCTCGCCCAATTGGCGGGAGAAGCCGTTGACCTGATCGTCATGGAGGCGACCGGCGGTCTCGAACGTGACCTGGCCTGCGCCTGCCAGGCCGCCGGCCTTGCCGTGGCCATCGTCAATCCACGCCAGGCACGCGATTTCGCCAAGGCCATGGGCCATCTGGCCAAGACCGACCGCATCGAAGCCCTTCACCGTCGCAAAACTCTGCTGTTTCATCCCGATCTTTCCCAAAATCCTTCCTCAAGGTACTTCATTATTCATTTACCATAGCATAACAATCGCTTGTTATCCAGGGGTTTATTTAGTGTTTCCTTAGCCGGTTCGAAAAATTTTTGATGCAATAGCGTTGACATCACCTGTCATGCGAAGCATAGTTCCGCGCGTTACGCGCCGTTCCAAAAAGGGAAAGGAAGGCGTTTGTATTTATGAAAAAAGGACTTCCCGACTTGGGGCAATGAGATGAAAGAGCAAAACAC
>JAITLI010000125.1 GCA_031277975.1 Azoarcus sp. | reverse complement strand
CACGGACAGCCGGTAGGAATACACCGGACGCCCCGCCTGCTTCGGCACGAAGTAGTACATGATGCCCAGAAAGCCGGCAGTCAGGAAGAAGCCCACCGCGTTGTGACCGTACCACCACTGCACCATGGCATCCTGCACCCCGGCGTAGGCGGAGTAGGACTTGAACAGCGATACCGGGATTTCCACGCTATTGACGATGTGCAGCAGCGCCACGGCGATGATGAAGGCGCCGTAGAACCAGTTCGCCACATAGATGTGACTGACCTTGCGCATGGCGACGGTGCCGAAGAACACGATCGCGTAGGCGACCCACACGACGGCGATGGCGATGTCGATCGGCCATTCGAGTTCGGCGTATTCCTTGCCCGTGGTGATGCCGAGAGGAAGGGTGACGGCGGCCGCGACGATGATGAGTTGCCAACCCCAGAAAACGAAGGCGGCCAGCCCCGGCGCGAACAGCCTGGTATGACAGGTTCTTTGTACGACATAAAAGGACGTTGCGAACAAGGCGCAACCGCCGAACGCGAAAATCACCGCGTTGGTATGTAGCGGACGCAACCTGCCAAAATGCAGGAATTCGTGCACATTCAGTTCGGGCCATATGAGCTGCGCCGCGACGATCACGCCGACCAGCATGCCCACTATGCCCCACACCACCGTCATGATGGCGAACTGACGCACGACTTTGTAGTTATAAGTCGCTTGCGATTGCATGTGAGTCACCTCTTAGTTTGAAAAACCTCTCTTGAGACACCTGCGCCTCGGATGGCCATGAAACCGCCACCACCGGGCGAAGGATACCTTCGAGCCAAAACCACAATTTGATACAGATCAACCTACGGGTGTGCATTGTATTGCAGGGCACGGGAATGGAAAAGCCTATCGCCCTCAGGACATCGGCGGCGCGCCATAAAAAAAAGGGTGCGCATATACGCACCCCCAACCCCAACAGAGAGACAAGAAAACATTGCGCTACCGGAAATCGCTGCGGCAGCTAACTATATGGACGGAAGCCAGTATGCCCCCTCTCCACCCTCTCCCCTTGACCAAGATCAAAAGCAATGCGATTTGTTACAAATTTTTCTCGCTCTTACGGATGCACCCGCCTTCATTCTTGCCCGGAACGCCCCATCTTGTCCTTGCCATTTTCTTTCTCCAGCCCCGGCTCGTCCCGGTCATCGAGCAAGATGCGATAGGCCGGGCCTTCGAGATCGTCGTACTGCCCCGTACGCAACGACCACCAGAACAAAACGCCGATGATGAAGACCAGTATGAGCGAGATCGGAATCAGCAGAAAAAGACTTTCCATCCTTGCCTCAGGCGCGGCCGCGATGTTGCAGCCGCAACGCGTTGAGAACCACCAGCAGCGAACTGCCGGCCATGCCGACACCGGCCATCAGGGGCGTCACCCAGCCCAGCATCGCCAGCGGTACTGCGGAAAAATTGTACGCGAACGACCAATAAAGATTTTGCCTGATGATGCGCAAGGTCTTGCGGGCAAGCCCCGCGCCGGCGGCCAGTCCGGCAAGCCCTTCGCCGAGCAGCACGATGTCGGCCTGATTGCGGGCGAGATCGGTGCCGCCGCCCATCGCCACCGAGACATGCGCCTGCGCCAGCACCGGCGCGTCGTTTACACCATCGCCGACCATCGCCACCACATTGGCCGGATCGTCTTGCAAAGCGGCGATGAACGCCTGCTTGCCCTGCGGCGTCATGCCGCCATGCACGTCGGCAATGCCCAACTCACGTCCCACCGCCACCGCCACGGCTGGCGCGTCGCCCGACAGGATCGTCATCGGAATCCCCGCCGCGGCGAGCTGGCGAATCAGTTCGACTGCGGCCGGGCGCAAGACATCGGCCAGGCGGAAAAGCCCGAGCCAGCCGCGCGCATCGGCGAGCGCCACCACCGTGCCTGTCTTCGCTTCCAGTTCGGCGACGGCGGCGGGCATGGGTTGCCCCAGGCGCGCGGCGACGAAATCCGGCCGTCCGATCCACACTTCCCCGCCATCGTGGCGGCCGGCCATTCCCTGCCCGGTCAGCGCGACCACCTCGCTGACCGCGGCAAGCGTTTTCCCCGCGGCCATGGCGCGCAGCCCGAGCGCCACCGGATGCTCCGACCCCTGCTCCAGCGCCGCGCCGAGCGCGCACAACGCCCCGGCGTCCAGCCCGCCCAGCGGGCGAATCTCCTCCACCGTCATCCGCCCCATGGTCAATGTGCCGGTCTTGTCGAACACATAATGATTGGCCCGCGCCAGGGTTTCGATTGCGTGCCCGCGCGTGACCAGCACGCCCAGGCGCGCCAGCGCGTCGGTCGCCACCGTGAGCGCGGTGGGCGTCGCCAGCGACAGGGCGCAAGGGCAGGCCACCACCAGCACCGACACGAAGACCCACAGCGCCCGCGCCGGTTCGACGAAATACCACGCCGCCCCGGTTGTCGCCGCCAGCGCCAACAATACCATGACGAAATACGCCGCCCAACGGTCGGAGAGCGCCGCCAGCCTCGGTTTTTCGCTTGCGGCCCGCTCCATCAGGCGGCGGATCGCCGCCAGGCGGGTATCGTCCCCCACCTGCTCGATCCGCAGCACGAGCGGACTGGAAACATTGATACTGCCGCCGGTAAGAGGAGAACCCGCCGCCTTGGGCACGGGCGTGCTTTCCCCGGTCAACAGGGCCTCATTGGCTTCGCTCGCGCCGTCGATCACCGTGCCGTCGGCGGGAACGACCTCTCCCGGCCGCACGCGCACGCAGTCTCCGGGCGCGAGTCGCGAGACCGGTACGCGCTCGCCCCCGGGCTGCGGCCAGTGCGGCAGACGCTCGCTGAACACCGGCAAGACCTTGCCCAGTTCCTCGATGCCGCGCACCGCCCGCTGCCGCGCCAGCATTTCGAGATAACGCCCCCCAAGCAGGAAAAACACGAACATCGTCACCGAATCGAAATAAACCGCCGGCCCATGCGTCAACGTCGCCCACAGGCTCGCCAGGAACGCGCTGCCGACACCGAGCGCCACCGGCACGTCCATCCCCAGGCGGCGCAGGCGGATGTCGCGCCAAGCGCGCTGGAAAAACGGCGCCGCCGAATACAGCACCACCGGCAGGGTCAGGATCAGACTCGCCCAGCGCAGCAACAGCTCCACATCCGCCGTCATGTCGCCATCGCCCGCCATGTAAGCCGGGAAGGCGTACATCATCACCTGCATCATGCCGAAACCGGCGACGAACACCCGCCACAGCATCGCGCGCCGTTCGCGCTCGGCCACCTGCTCGGCGCGCGCGGCATCGTAAGGGTAAGCGCGATAGCCAATGGCCTGGATCGCCCCGAGGATGCCGGAGAGTTTGATCCGGCGTTCATCCCAGCGCACACGCGCGCGCCGGGTGGCGTAATTGATCCGCACCGCCACAACGCCCGGCTGGCGGGCGATGTGCTGCTCATTGAGCCACACGCAGGCGGCGCAGGTGATGCCTTCGAGAATCAGCGAAGCCTCGCGCTCGTGCTCATTTTCGCCGGCCGGGCGCACGAAGCCGCGCTGGAACTCGGGGTGATCGAAAAGTCCGAGTTCGCGCAGTTCATCCGGGAGCGCCTCGGCCCTGGTCTCGGGCATGGCATCGCGGTGGCGGTAATAATCGGTCAGGCCGTTACCGACGATCGCCTGCGCCACCGCCTCGCATCCGGCGCAACACATGCGGCGCTCCCCGCCGTCTATGAGCACGCGATAGCCGCTCCGCGGCGGCACCGGCTGGCCGCAGTGATAACAGGCGCATTCATCGGCGGACGCCGGGGAAGATGGAAGAATCGAATTCATGGACAAGACTCGGGCCGACCGCCGCGCCAGGCCGCCCCGGCGCGGAGAAAAAGGACGCGCCCTTGTAGCACATCCGCCCCGCTCCACCAAGACCGGCAAACACAAAGCGCGGGAAGCGGGCAATCCGTCCGGATGCGCACAAAAATCCGCCCGGCCCGGCGGAACGCCATCCTCTACAATTGCGCCATTTCCATCCTGGAGGCGACACATGAAAAAAGTATTCGGCATCATCTGCCTGGCAAGTCTGGCGCTATCGGCGTGCGGCGCCGATGTGGCGAGCACGACAGCCACCGCCGCGCAACTGAAGGCCGAAGAGGCCAGACAGGCGCAGGCCAAACTGGAGCAAGCGCAAAAAGCGCTGGAAGAAACGCAGCGGCTCGGCCAACAACGCCTGGAAGAAGCCGACAACGACACCGCCGGCGCGCAGCCCTGATACGGCTTCCACTCAAAGCCCCATTGTCTTTCAGCTTTTCCGCGCTTTGGCCAGCGGCGCTGTGTGCCGGATGGAACGCGCTGGATTGCCGCGGGCCTACGGCCCTCGCAATGACGAGACAAGCGGCTGTCCGTTTTCTGAATCCGGGGGTGTAAACGAGCCGCGCGTTTATGTAAAACGAGGGGGGCGTTTGTGTGGATGCGGGAGGGTTGTCATGGCGCGGAAGCAGTGAAGGCCTTCCGCGCCGTGTGGATTGTCACGCGGGGAGATACGCCCGTTTTCCGGAAAACAGGGCTTGGCGATTTTTTTGCGCGGAAGCCCCTTCCAGGCCGGTGTCGCGGGAACGCCTGGCGGGGGGCGCTCAGGTTCCGAAGAACTCCTTGACCTTGTCCATCCACGATTTGGCTTTGGGGTTGTGGCGGTCGGCGTTGCCGCACGAGATTTCGTCGAATTCGCGCAGCAGTTCGCGCTGGCGCTCGGTGAGGTTGACCGGCGTCTCCACGACGACATGGCACATCAGGTCGCCGCGGGTCTGGTTGCGCACGTTCTTGATGCCCTTGCCGCGCAGGCGGAATACTTTGCCGCTTTGTGTTTCCGCCGGGATTCTCAGTCTTGCCATGCCTTCGAGGGTGGGGATTTCGATCTCGCCGCCGAGCGCGGCGGTGGCGAAGCTGATCGGCATCTCGCAATGCAGGTCGTCGTGCTCGCGTTCGAATACTGTATGGGCGCGGATGTGGATTTCGACGTAGAGATCGCCCGGAGGGCCGCCGTTGACGC
Organism: Azoarcus sp.; assembly: GCA_031277975.1. Lineage (GTDB taxonomy): Bacteria > Pseudomonadota > Gammaproteobacteria > Burkholderiales > Rhodocyclaceae > WRNU01. The sequence continues at coordinate 5,561 of JAITLI010000125.1, read as the reverse complement.
CCGGCTCGCCATGACCGGCGTGACGCAGGCGCATGCCTTCGTCGATGCCGGCGGGGATTTTGACTTCAAGGGTCTTTTGCCGTTTCACCCGGCCCGCGCCGCCGCAGTCGCGGCAGGGGTCGGGAATGATGCGCCCGCTGCCGTGGCATTGTTGACAGGGTTGCTGGAGGGAGAAGAAGCCTTGCTGGATGCGGATCTGGCCGGAACCGCCGCAACTCGGGCAGGTCTTGGCCTGCGTGCCAGGTTTGGCTCCGGTGCCGTGGCAGGTGGAGCATTCTTCGATGGTGGGGATGCGGATGGTCTTGTTCGCGCCGCGCGCCGCTTCTTCGAGGGTGATTTCGAGGTTGTAGCGCAAGTCCGCGCCGCGGTAGACGTTGGAGCGTCCCCGTCCACGCCCGCCGCCGCTGAACAGATTGCTGAAGATGTCGGAGAAGGCGTCGTCAAAGTTTTCGAAACCGCCGCTGAAGCCGCCTCCGCCCGCGCCGCCCGCGGCCATTGATTCGACGCCAGCGTGGCCGAAACGGTCGTAGACCTCGCGCTTCTGGGGGGTGGAGAGCACTTCGTAGGCTTCCTTGGTCTCCTTGAATTTTTCCTCGGCGCTCTTGTTGTCCGGATTGCGGTCCGGGTGGTATTTCATCGCCAGTTTGCGATAAGCCTTTTTGATGTCGTCGTCACTGGCGTCGCGTTTGATGCCGAGGATGTCGTAATAGTCTTTCTTGGCCATGGTTTATTCCGGTGTGTTCGCCGCCCGCCCGGGGGCAAACGCTTGGTCATCCAAGGAAATTTTTCCGGCGGGGAATTCGCTTTTCCGGGCGTTTTCCGGCTTGCCACGCATGTCAGGAGGCGGGTCCATCGCCGGATGCGGCGCGGCGGCGGATGGCGGTGATTGGCGCATGGAATTCTCCGGGGGGTTAACGGACAACGGGGATGACGAGCATCCCCGTGCCGCGAGGCGTGGAAAAGGCATTGTCCAGAAATGGTGGCGAAAGAGAGGGAAAGGGCGTGTTCCTTTCAGTTCTTGTTCTTCACTTCGGTGAATTCGGCATCGACTACGTCGGCTTCGGCTGCCCTGTCGTTATTGGCGTCTGCGCCTGTGCCGGAGCTCTGCGCACCACTTGCCTGTTGCTGGGCATACATGGCTTCGCCCAGCTTCTGGCTCACTGTGGCGAGGGCGAGGGCCTTGGCTTCGATGCGCTCCTTGTCGTCGTTCTTGATCGCTTCTTCGGCCTCCTTGATCGCTTCTTCGATCTTGGTCTTTTCCTCGGCGCCGAGCTTGTCGCCGTGATCGCCGAGCGCCTTGCGGGTGGCGTGGATCAGGTTGTCGCATTCGTTCCGGGCGCTCACCAGTTCGTGCGTTTTCTTGTCTTCTTCGGCATGGGCGGCGGCATCCTGCACCATGCGCTGGATTTCGTCGTCCGACAGGCCGGAGTTGGCTTTGATGGTGATCTTGTTTTCCTTGCCGGTGGCCTTGTCCCTGGCCGAGACGTGCAGGATGCCATTGGCGTCGATATCGAAGGTGACTTCGATCTGCGGCACACCACGCGGCGCGGGCGGGATGCTGGTGAGATTGAACTGGCCGAGGCTCTTGTTGCCGGCGATCAGGGGGCGCTCGCCTTGCAGGACGTGGATAGTCACCGCCGACTGGTTGTCGGAGGCGGTGGAGAATACCTGGCTCGCTTTGGTCGGGATGGTGGTGTTCTTCTGGATGAGCTTGGTCATCACGCCGCCTTCGGTTTCGATGCCGAGCGACAGCGGGGTGACGTCGAGCAGGAGCACATCCTTGACGTCGCCTTGCAGTACGCCGCCCTGGATGGAGGCGCCGACGGCGACGGCTTCGTCCGGGTTGACGTCCTTTCTGGGTTCCCTGGCGAAGAACGCCTTGACCTTTTCCTGCACCTTGGGCATGCGGGTCTGGCCGCCGACGAGGATGACGTCGTCGATGTCGGCGACTTTCAGCCCGGCGTCCTTGAGGGCGACGCGGCAGGGTTCGATGGAGCGTTCGATCAGGTCTTCGACCAGCGCTTCGAACTTGGCGCGCGTGATCTTGAGCGTGAGATGTTTCGGGCCGCTCGCGTCCGCGGTGATGTAGGGCAGGTTGATTTCGGTCTGCTGGCCGGAAGATAGTTCGATCTTGGCTTTTTCGGCGGCTTCCTTCAGGCGTTGCAGGGCGAGCACGTCGTTCTTGAGGTCGACGCCCTGTTCTTTTTTGAACTCGGTGACGATGTAGTCGATGATGCGCTGGTCAAAGTCCTCGCCGCCGAGGAAGGTGTCGCCGTTGGTGGAGAGCACCTCGAACTGGTGTTCGCCGTCGATGTCTGCGATTTCGATGATGGAGATGTCGAAAGTGCCGCCGCCGAGATCGTAGACGGCGATCTTGGAGTCGCCCGGCTTCTTGTCCATGCCGAAGGCGAGCGCCGCCGCGGTGGGCTCATTGATGATGCGGCGCACTTCCAGTCCGGCGATCTTGCCCGCGTCCTTGGTGGCCTGGCGCTGGCTATCGTTGAAATAGGCGGGCACGGTGATAACCGCTTCGGTGACTTCCTCGCCGAGATAGTCTTCGGCGGTCTTTTTCATTTTGCGCAGTACTTCGGCGGAGACCTGCGGCGGGGCGATTTTCTTGTCGCGCACATCCACCCAGGCGTCGCCGTTGTCGGCCTTGACGATCTTGAAGGGCATCAGGTCGATATCCTTCTGCACTTCCTTTTCATCGAAGCGGCGGCCGATCAAGCGCTTGACCGCGAAAAGGGTGTTCTTGGCGTTCGTGACCGCCTGCCGCTTGGCCGGCGCGCCGACCAGGATTTCCCCATCGTCGGCGTAGGCGACCACCGACGGCGTGGTGCGCGCGCCCTCGGAATTTTCGATGACCTTGGGCTTGCCGCTTTCCATGATCGAAACGCAACTGTTGGTGGTGCCCAGGTCGATGCCGATGATCTTGCTCATGAGTCTATTCCTTTGTCGATGAAAATCTGTGCGCGGAACCTCCGGCGGCCCGGCGTTGGAACGAATATGGGGCGGCGCGGCGCGCTTTCAAGTTTTGGCCTTCGCAACCATCACCATTGCGGGACGGATGACGCGCTCGTGCAGCAAGTACCCCTTTTGCAACACATCAATGACGGTGTTTGGTTCGGCATCGGCTTCGAGCGTGCCGATGGCCTGGTGTTTGTTGGGGTCGAATTTCTGCCCGAGGGGGTTTTCCTCGGCGAGATTCGCGCTCTCGAAGGCGGCGGCGAGTTGCCGCAGGGTCAGTTCCACCCCCTCGCGCAGTTTTTCCAGCGTCTGGTTTTCGATGGCGAGCGCCGTTTCCAGGCTGTCCTTGACCGGCAGCATCGCGCCGGCGAACTTCTCGGCGGCGAATTTCGTGGCCTTGGCGACATCTTCCTGGGCGCGGCGGCGGACGTTCTCGGTCTCGGCTCTTGCCCGCAGCCAGGCGTTGTAGTGTTCGGCGGCCTGCGCCCGGGCTTCGTCCAGCGCGGCGGAGAGGTCGACCCGCGCGATCTGCGGTTCGACGATTTGCCAGGCATCGGGGCAGGCGGCATCAGCGCATGTGTCGGCGGCATATGCCTCGCCAGCGTCCGCCTCGGCGGGGTATGCCTCCGCGCCGGTGCCGGCGCACGCCGCCGGCGCGGCTTCCGGCGTTGCCGGGACGGGAGGGGGCGAGGCGGCGGCGGGATCGGCGTCCTTGGGCGGAACAGGCTGGGCCTGGCTGACCGGATTGGGTTGATCGGGCGGCATGAGCGGCTATCCTCAAGGTGCTGTGCGAGCTTTCCAAGCTGGGGATGGCATGGCGGATTTCAAGAGGGGCGAGAACTTTTTGCAGGCGGGGCGCGCCCGGATGCATGCCGCGTCCTTGGCGCGGACATGCCGCAAGTGGTACATATTGAACGGTATGATCGCCGTGGATCATATTTACTGGTAATCTTGCGGCGCGAAGAAGGCGCGGGAATATGGCGGAAACTGGCACATCCTTGGCGCCCTTGCGTGCTTCTCCGTTCCGCGGGCGGGGCGTTCCAAATGCTTCTTTCTTTCCTGTTCCGAAAACCATGGCATATAGCGTGATGATGAATTCCCGCCTCCGCGGCCTCGCCTGCTGCCTTGTCCTGCTAGCCGCAGCCCCGGCCCCGGCGCCCGCCGCCTTGCCAGAACCTTCCCGCCCCAGCATGCCCGGCAGGGAAATTCCCCTGGATGGGCAATCCGTCGACCTGACCCTGGACGATGCGGTATTTCTCGGTTTGCGCAACAATCGCGCCATCCATGGCGCTTACCTCGAACGCACCGCGCAAAAGTTCGACCTGAAAGTCGCGGAAGACCGTTTCGCACCCAAGATTGTCGTCAAGAGCCGCCACATCGCCGCCCAGAACCAGAACGACCGCTACAGCCAGACCGAGGTGACGCCGGAAACCACGCTGTTGAGCCATTACGGCACTCGTTTCAGTCTGTCGTGGAACAACCGGGTCACGCTGGCCAACGACGGCGGCTATACCCGCAACGATGGCGCTTCCTTCACCATCGTCCAGCCGCTGTTGCGCGGAGCCGGGCGCGATGTGGTCACCGCGCCGCTGCGCATGGCGCATCTGGCCGAACGCGTCAACCGGCTGAAACTCAAGGCCACGGTCTCGAACACCATTACCCAGATCATTACCGCCTACCACGAACTGCTGCGCGCGCAGGAGCACTCAAAGATCGCCCGCGATGCGCTGGCGCGCTCGCACCAACTGGTGGAAATGAACAAGACCCTGATCGCCAACGGTTTCATGGTCGAAACCGAAATCGTGCAGGCCGAGGCCGATGTCATTATCCAGGAAGCGGCGATCCTGGAGACCGCCAACCAACTCGATGCCGCCCGGCTCAAATTGCTGCGCTTGCTCGCCCTCGATCTGGACACGCAAATCCGGGTTGTCGACACGCTTGCCGCCCGTTATGTCCACGTCAGCCAGGAACAGGCGCTCGCCGCCGCGCGCGAACAGCAACCGGCCTACCTCATCCAGCGCCTCGCCGTCGAACAAGCCGCCATTGATCTTGCCGTGGCCCGCAACGAAAACCAGTGGGACGTTTCGCTGATCGGTGGCGCCAGCCAGGTACGCGACCGCTACCCTTCCGAAAATGGCTACCGCACCGACCATAACTGGGAGAACCGCGCCGGCATCAAGATCGACATCCCCTTTGGCGACCTTAGCCGCCACCAGGCCGAAGTGCACGCCCGCGTAAACGCCAGGAACCAGGACATCCGCCTGAACGACGCGCAGCAAACCCTCGAACGCGAAGTCAACGACGCCGTGCGTGATCTCGATACACGCTGGCAGCAATACGGCATCGCCCGGCGCGCCTGCGACCTGTCGCGCCGCAAACTGGAAATCGAACGGGAAAAACTGCGGGTCGGCCTCTCCAGCAACTTTGAAGTGCTTTCATACGAAGCGGATTTGCGCAGCGCCGAAACAGCCCGCATCAATTCGCTGATCGCCTACCTCGACTCACAGGCCATGTTGGATCAGACGCTGGGCACCACGCTGGAGAGCTGGGATATCGAACTCAACGACTGATGCGGCTTCGCAATCGAGGCGAGA
>JAITLI010000164.1 GCA_031277975.1 Azoarcus sp. | reverse complement strand
GGCATGTTCCTCTTGTCCCTTCCTTGCCAATGCGATTTGGGTTCCAGCAACTGTTCGGGCTCCCAAGGAACGGTCACGACGGCGCGCCATCCGCTCTCCCGCGGGCTTATTGGCCCAGAGGGGAAACAGGCTGCGCCGGAGCCGCCTTTGCGCTGCGCGCAATCCTGTGGATGGTCCGTGGAAAACGCTGCGCGTTTCCCACCGCCCACCCACAGGCCGGCAGCTGCCCACAAGCTCCGCAGCCTGTCATCATTATTTATGTTCATGGGGGGAAGATACAAGGGCCAAGGAGAGGGGGCCAACCATACGGAGCGAAACGACGCTGATTTCTCGGCGGTGAAGCATGGATGAGCGTTCGTTCATTCCTCTCTTCTTTATAGCAAAATTAGCGTGATGTGGCTTGCCGATCCGCACTTTTCCCATCACTTGAGCGTTACATGACGGAGGATATGCGCTTCCATTTGCCAATCCGCTCTACCAAGGCCGGCAAATGTTTCGGGAGCGATTCCTCGGAACTCGTTGCGCCTGAAGGATCGCCGACAGGAATCCGGTTGGCGGTTGATGGCCGGGATTACGGGGAAACCTCTTCGGCCTGCGGCGCCCCGGCAGGTTCGCCGCACAGGCGCCCGATCCATTCCATGTATTGCCCGACGCCCTTTTCGACCGAATACGTCCGCGCGCTCCGGCGCGCCGCCGCGCGCAGGGTGGCAACCTCGGGCGGGGCTGCGAGCGCCTGCGCTACGCGCCCGGCCAAGGCTTCGCCGTCGAAAAAATCCACCAGCCAGCCGTTTTCGCCATGGCGGATGGCCTCGCGCACCGGCGCGGTATCCGAGGCGACTACCATGCAGGCGCTGGCGAGCGCTTCCAGCAACGACCATGACAGGACGAACGGGTAGGTCAGGTAAACATGGACGGCGGAGACTTGCAGGGCGTGCCGGTAATCGCCATAGCTCACTTTGCCGAGGAAATGAACGCGCTCCGGATCGATGGGGTTTTCGCGCAAGAGCTTGGCGCGCCAGTTGGGCGCGTCCTTGGGGCGGCTGCCGTAGCTGACGTCGTCACCGCCGATGACGACGACCTGGCAGGCGGGATGCGCGCGCAGGATTCCCGGCAGGGCGCGCATGAAACGGTGGAAGCCGCGGTAGGGTTCGAGGTTGCGCGCCACATAGGTGATGACAGGTTCGCCCGCGCGCAAGACCTTGCCGTTGGGCAGCCGCAGGACGGCGGCGGGGTCGGGGCCGAGTCCGGCAATGTCGATGCCTTCGTGGATGACTTGTATCTTGTCGTGGTAGGTGGGCGGGAACAGGCTGCGCTGCCAGTGGGTGGGCGCGATGGCGAGATCGCATTGCTCCAGGTTGAGCAAATGCATGGCATTGCGGCTGGAAATGGCCGCCGCGCCATGCGGCGTCAGCGGGAACTCGGGATCGAATCCGGCATCCGCGCCTTCGGTATGGTAGTAATACTCGCAGAAGTGAATGAGCTTGACGCCGGGAAACGCCTGCTTGACGTAGAGGGTTTCGCCCCAGCCGGGATGGGCGATCACGATGTCGGGCCGGTACCCCTTGCGCTTGAGATCGAGCAGCATGCGCAACACTTGCTGGCCGTGCAGCACGCCTTCCTCGAAGCTGCGGACGTAAGGGTGCGTTTCTTTGTGCGGCTCACGGTGCGGGCGATAGCGGAGCAGGCGGACGCCATGCATGCCCGGCGCGTGGTCGCGCCCGATGGCAAGCGCTTCGACGCCCGGTTGGCGCACGAGGCGAGCCGCCAGATGGCGAAACTGTCCGGGGAAATTCTGGTGGATGAAAAGCGCCTTCATATTTTTCCTTCGTTATTTCGTTTTGAGGATTTTGCTGTTTCGGGAAAGTAATTTCGGCATGATAACGCCCCGGAGCGCACGTTTCCGGTTTTCTCCCGAATGTCCGCAAAGGCGAGACCTGTTGGAAATGGAGGCAAAGAGGGAAACGAAGATCTGGCATCCTCGCCACGTGCCGTATTCGTTGGGAAGTCCGTTTGAAATGTGTTTGCGATGTCTCCGGTCTGAACATCCCTCTTGGGGAGAGAGTGCCTCGCCAGGCAAAACCACGAAAAACGCGCGTCCCGCGTGAACGGAACGCGCGAAGTGGAAGTCAATACCGGCGTTTCGTTTCGATGACGCCAGTTTTTTTCACCCGGCGATCGCCCACGGCGTGCGCCAGCGCCAGTACAGACTCATCCTCGGTCAGGAGGGGCGCTTTTTTGGTGCCGGATTTCTTCTTTTTTGTACCTTTTTTGTTCTGGTCTTGCTTCGCCCGGGCTTTTTCCTGGGCTTCGTGGTCCTCCGCGTACAGCTTCCTGTAAGCGTCGATCTGCTCGCTGGTCACGCCGAGCAGGGGGGATGATACGAGATGATCACGATCTTGCGTATGCACGGTTTTCTCCTTGAAGTTGAGAATGCAGGACGAAAACACCCCTTTTCAGTCAAGAAAAGAATTGCTTCGCCATGCGGAAACCGTTATCACGCTCTCATCTGGAATTTCCCCGCGTCAAAGAATAGTGAAGCGTGTGATGATAGCGGCTGTTCCGTTCCAGATGAACATCGGCAAGCTTGCCGTTTTTCCCTCCCCGGCTTTTTTGGCATGCACCCCGGCACGATCCGGCGCGTGGCGCTTCCGGGGGTTCGGGAAAGATCATGGAGGCGCCATCGCCACGCAAGCTTGCCATTCCCCCGGATGCGCCGTCATGCGTTGTAATACGCTCCCGTTCATCATCAGGCGGAGCGCGACACTCATTCACGGCTCCCGATCCCTGTCGAGCGGCGCCGGTATGATTTTCAAGTGTTGAACCCTTGCTTCCTAGAATTATATATACTCCATCCTGTTATCCCACGATCAACAGACACGCGATCATGATGACCCGAACGTTTACTCTAGGTTTCACCAGCCCCGCCTTCCTTGGCGATGCCGAACAAAACGGCGCTTGGCGCACACCGCCGGTCAAGGCGCTGCTCAGGCAGTGGTGGCGGGTGGCGTATGCCGCCGCGCAGGATAATTTCCAGGTGGATGTCACCAGGATGCGCAAAGAGGAAGCCGCGCTCTTCGGCCATGCGGGCGACGAGGGCGCGAGCAAGAGTCTCGTGCGCTTGCGGCTGGGCAGGTGGAATGAAGGCCGCCTGAAAAAAAGTGATTGGGATAAAATCGGAACCGTGTGGCACAAGGAAGTCGGCCAAAACGGGATGAACATTGAGGCCAGCCTTTACCTTGGTTACGGTCCACTCGAGGTTGCGGGACTCAAGAAAAACGCCGCCATCCAGGCCGGAGAATCCGCCCAATTGAGCTTGGCGTGGCCGGGCGAGGCCGATGCGTTGATGCGGCAAGCCTTGTGGCTGATGGATCGTTTCGGCGCGCTGGGCGGGCGCAGCCGCAATGGCTGGGGAAGTTTTTCGCTGATGCCGGGCGCGGGCGAAGCCTTGCAAGGTGAACTGCCGCTACGTAATTGGCAAGACTGTCTGCGACTGGATTGGCCGCACGCGATCGGGGCAAACGGAAAGCCACTGATCTGGCAAACCTGCCCGAAAGCCGACTGGAAACAGGTGATGGTGGAATTGGCAAGGCTCAAGATCGCTTTGCGTACTAAATTTGCTTTCACGACAGGAAGAAACGCGCCTATAACGGAAAATCGACACTGGCTCAGCTATCCCGTTACAAATCACTCGGTAGCGGCATGGGGCGGCAATCTTCGCCTTCCCAACAGCCTGCGTTTCAAGGTGCGCCCCACGGGAAACGGTCAGTTTTCCGGCGTGAT
>JAITLI010000116.1 GCA_031277975.1 Azoarcus sp. | reverse complement strand
GCGCTGAAGGATCGTTACCCGGGCGTCAATATCACCGCCATCGATTACGATCCCGGCTCCTCCGAAGTCAACCAGTTGAACCGCATCAAACTGATGCTTTCGGTCGCGTTCAAGAATGTACGGAAAGAAGACGGAGAAAGAGACTTCAACCGGCGCGCCTGAGGCGGGCATCCCTCGAACATGGCGGCCGCGGACAAACCGGCGAGCGCCGATGTTCCAGGATGCCAGATTCCAGGCGCGCCTTCCATTCCCGATCCAGGAAAACCTCCTCCCATGTCCGGCAACACTTTCGGCGCGCTGTTCCGCGTCACCACCTTCGGCGAATCCCACGGCCCGGCCATCGGCTGCGTGATCGACGGCTGCCCGCCGGGGCTGCCGCTCGCGGCGGCGGACATCCAGGCCGACCTCGACCGCCGCAAACCGGGAACCTCGCGCCACGTCACCCAGCGCCGCGAAGCGGACGAAGTCGAAATCCTCTCCGGCGTATTCGAAGCGGAAACGACCGGCGCCCCCATCGCGCTCCTGATCCACAACCGGGATCAGCGCTCGCGCGACTACGGCAACATCGCCGACACCTTCCGTCCCGCCCATGCCGACTACACCTGGTGGCAAAAGTACGGCGTGCGCGATTACCGCGGCGGCGGGCGCGCCTCGGCGCGCGAGACCGCCGCGCGCGTGGCCGCCGGAGCGGTGGCGCGCAAATGGCTCGCCGAACGCTTTGGCATTGTCATTCGCGGCTACCTGGCCCAACTTGGCGATCTACCGATCGCTTTCGAGTCCTGGGACGAAGTCGACCGCAACCCCTTTTTCGCCCCCAACGCCGAGGCCGTACCCGGACTCGAAGCGCGCATGGACGAATTGCGCCGCGCCGGCGATTCGAGCGGCGCGCGCATCAACCTCGTCGCCGGCAACATGCCCGTGGGCTGGGGTGAACCCGTGTTCGACCGGCTGGACGCCGACATTGCCCATGCAATGATGAGCATCAACGCGGTCAAGGGCATCGAGATCGGCGCGGGCTTCGCCGCCGTCAGTCAATCCGGTTCGCAACACGGCGACGAACTGACCCCCGACGGCTTCCTCTCCAACCATGCTGGCGGCGTCCTTGGCGGCGTCTCGACGGGGCAGGACATCCTCGTGAGTCTGGCGGTCAAACCCACGCCCAGCATCCGCATCGCGCGCCGCACCATCGACCGCGCCGGCGCGCCGATGACGATCGGCACCGAAGGACGGCACGATCCCTGTGTCGGCATCCGCGCCGTTCCCGTGGCCGAAGCCATGCTGGCGCTGACGCTGATCGACCACGCCCTGCGCTGGCGCGCCCAATGCGGCGATGTGCACACCATCACCCCGCACATCGCGGGCCTGTCGCCGGAAGGATGGCAAACCATACCGTCCCCCCGGCGCAAATGAAAATGCCCGGGGCGCGGCTTCACTGGCAAGTCCTGCTTCCCTACCTGTCTGGTTCCGTTCCTTCTTCCCCTTTTTTTGATTTGTGAAGGGGGTAAGGGCCATTACGCACGGCGTTCCGGTCGTTACCCATGTCTTGGCACATCTGTTACCTATGTCTCCGGTCTGTACACGGGGCGAGAGGCGTCGTCCGCCATTGTCAGTCTATCTTGAGAGGTATGAAGATGCGCGATCCGCCGCGCTGGATCAGAAGTGCGAAACGTTTGCCCGCCCGGTCGATGATCTGGCGGAATTGCGCTACCGAGGAAACCGGCTGATTGTTCAGCGCCAGGATCACGTCGCCGGTTTGCAGGCCGGCACGGGAGGCGGGGCCGTTGACGGTTTCGACGATCAGACCGCCCTTGACGCCCAGACTGGCAGCTTCACGGGGTTCCAGGGCGCGCACGCCGAGACCGAGCTTGTCGAACTTGCTGCCGCGCGGGTTCTTGTTGTCGCGGCCGGGCGTGGCGTTTTCCGCGACGAGTTCGTCGAGAACGGCGACGATTTCGCGGCTCTTGCCGTCGCGCCAGATTTCGAGCGCGACTTTGCTGCCCGGCTGTTTGTCGCCGATGATGCGCGGCAGATCGGCGGATTCGCTCACTTCCTTGCCGTCGACCTTGAGCACGATGTCGCCCGCTTTCAGCCCGGCGCGGTCGGCGGCGCTGCCCGGTTCGATCTGGGAAACCAGCGCCCCGCGCGGCTTGTCGAGGCCGAAAGAGGGGGCCAGTTCCGGACTCACGCCCTGGATGTAGATGCCCAGCCGCCCGCGCTGTACCCGGCCATGCTGGACGAGCTGATCCTTCACGTTCATGGCGACGTCGATCGGGATGGCGAAGGAGATGCCCATGAAGCCGCCGGAGCGCGAATAAATCTGCGAGTTGATCCCGATCACGCGGCCATTGAGATCGAAAAGCGGGCCGCCCGAATTGCCGGGATTGATGGCGACGTCGGTCTGGATGAAAGGCACGTAGTTTTCATCCGGCAGGCGGCGCGCCTTGGCCGAGATGATGCCGGCGGTCACGGTGTGCTCGAAGCCGAACGGCGAGCCCATGGCGATGACCCATTCGCCGACGCGGGCGCGGTCGGCGTCGCCGATGGCGACGGTCGGCAGACCCTTGGCGTCGATCTTGAGCACGGCGACATCGGTGCGGCGGTCGAGACCAATCACCTTGGCCTTGAATTCGCGCTTGTCGCTCAGGCGCACGGTGACTTCGGCGCCGTCATCGCTCACCACATGGGCGTTGGTGAGGACATAACCGTCGCTGCTGACGATGAAGCCGGAACCGATGCCATGGCGGTTGCGGGGAGAGGGCTGGCTGGGGAAACCGGGAATGCCCGGCGACGGCACGCCGAAACGGCGCAGGAAATCATAGAAAGGATCGTTGGCAAAGGGGTTGTCGCTATCGTCGATTTGTATGGTCTGATCGACGGTGATATTGACTACGGCGGGGCCGACCTTGTCGACCAGGTCGGCAAAGTCTGGCAGGCCGCGCCGGGCGGAGGCTGCCGCGGCGGCGGTATCGTCGGCATGGGCGGTGGGGATGGAGCCGTTGTCCGGCAGGCAGGCGGCCAGGGCGAGGGCAAGGGCGGTGATGGCAACAGGTTTTTTCATGATTTTCCTGAAAAACGGGTCTGGTTGAAAAAACGACAGAGCCGCTCGGCGCGGAGTGTCGACGCGACGTTTGATGCGATTCTGGCAAAGCTGTTCCCAAAATGCGGATGCGGCGCAGAAGATCAAGTCCTTTCTTGCGGTAAACACGTATGCGGAGCATATTGTCCCGTATAATGACGGGAGTGAAGAGTCCCGCGGGTTGCGCGTCGGCATGCCGGGGGAACGAGTCACGGAACTACAGTTGGGCAGAACATTCTCATGACTTTGACAGATTTGCGTTATCTCGTCGCCTTGGCGCGCGAACGACACTTTGGCCGTGCGGCCGAAAAAAGCCACGTTTCACAACCCACGCTTTCGGTGGCGGTCAAGAAGGTGGAGGAAGAACTCGGTATCCAGCTTTTCGAGCGTGGAGCATCCGAGGTCAAGATCACCGAAACCGGGCGGCGTATCGTCGAACAGGCCGAAAAAGTGCTGCTCGACGTCAGCTACATCAACGAAATCGCCACCGCGGGCAAGGATCAGCTCACCGGCCCCTTGCGGCTGGGCGTGATCTACACCATCGGCCCCTATCTGCTGCCGCACCTGATTCCGCGCATGCACCAGCGCGCGCCGCGCATGCCGCTCATCATCCAGGAGAACTACACGGCGCGGCTGGCCGATCTGCTCAAGCGCGGCGAGCTGGATGTCATCGTCGTCAGCCTGCCGTTCGAGGAGACGGGCATCGTCACGCAGTTGATATACGACGAACCCTTCCGCGTATTGATGCCGGCCGCGCACCCATGGGCGGGGCAGGAGAAAATCGCGCCCGCCACGCTCGCCAATGAGCAACTGTTGTTGCTCGGGGCCGGCAACTGCTTCCGCGACCAGGTACTGGAAGTCTGTCCCCTGTGCCGCAGCGCCGGCGGCCTGCAACGCTCACTCGAAGGCAGCTCGCTCGAAACCATCCGCCACATGGTGGCGACCGGCCTGGGCGTGACGGTGCTGCCCTGCACGGCGGCGGATGGCCTGGAAATCAACAACCCGCTGGTGGCGGTACGGCCTTTCGCCGATCCCGAGCCTTCGCGCCGGGTCGTGCTGGCATGGCGGGTGACTTACCAGCGCGGCAGCGCGATCGACATCCTGCGGGCGGCGATTCTCGACAGCGCCCTGCCCGGCGTACATCCGATCGGAGCCGCGCGCGCGGTACCCTGAAGCGGAAATGCGGGTTTCAGATGACTTTCATGGCGTGCGGCTATACCATGGATGTGCGCATACAATTGGACATCCCGGCCGGATCGTTCCAGCATGCGCAATGTCGGCTTGGGCCGTCCGGCCCGCCGGAAATGAAAACCTGAAAAAAGGAGAACAACCATGGAAATTGACATCGGCATCAACAGAGAAGACCGCGCCAAGATCGCTAAGGGGCTGTCGCGGCTGCTCGCCGACAGCTACACCCTGTATTTGACAACGCATAATTTTCACTGGAACGTGACCGGGCCGATGTTCAATACCTTGCACCTGATGTTCGAGGCGCAATACACCGAACTGGCCGCGGCGGTCGACCTGATCGCCGAGCGCATCCGCGCCCTGGGTTTCCCGGCGCCCGGCTCTTACAGGGAATTCGAAAAGCTCACCAGCCTGAAACAGCCCGACGATGTGCCCAACGCGGAAGAGATGATCCGCATCCTAGTAAAGGGGCAGGAAGCCGTGGCCAAGACCGCGCGCGGCGTCGCGCCGCTGGCCGACAAGGCGGATGACGAGCCGACGCTCGACCTGATTACGCAGCGTTTGCAAGTCCACGAGAAAACCGCCTGGATGCTGCGCAGCCTGCTCGAAACGTAAACCGGCGCGCGCGCCGCGCAAAATGGCCGCGGCGCCGACGCCGGAGTCCGTGACATCCTGGAAAAAGCCATACCGCCCGGGAAGCGCGTCGCATTGCCCGGGGTAAACTCCCCGTCATGACAGGCAATGATAAAAGGGGACATCATGGAGACTTTCTCCCCCTCCGATCTCAAGACCATCCTGCATTCCAGGCGCGCCAATCTTTATTATCTGGAGCATTGCCGCGTGCTCGTCAATGGTGGGCGGGTCGAATACGTGACGGACGCGGGCAAGCGTTCGCTTTATTGGAACATTCCCATTGCCAACACGACCTGCCTTTTGCTGGGAACCGGCACTTCGGTCACGCAGGCGGCCATGCGGGAATTGGCGAAAGCGGGCGTGCTGGTCGGCTTTTGCGGGGGCGGCGGCACGCCGCTTTTTTCCGCCAACGAAACGGATTTCGAGGTAGCGTGGTTTTCGCCCCAGAGCGAATACCGCCCGACCGAATACCTGCAACACTGGCTGCGGTTCTGGTTCGACGACGGCAAACGCCTGGAAGCGGCCAAACAATTCCAGCAGGCCCGCCTGCGGCGCACGGAGGCCATGTGGACGCACCGCATCCTGGGCGCGGAAGCCGGTTTTTCCGTTGATGCCACCCTGCTGCGCGATTTGTTGCGGAAAGCAAGCGAAGCCGTGGCGCACGCGCCGGACAACACCGCGTTGCTGACCGAAGAAGCGCGGCTCACCAAACAACTCTTCCGGCTGGCGGCGGGCGCCACGGCCTATGGCGACTTCACCCGCGCGCAGCGCGGCGGCGGCAGCGATCCGGCGAACCGTTTCCTGGATCACGGCAATTACCTGGCCTACGGATTGGGCGCGACCGCCGCCTGGGTGCTGGGATTGCCGCACGGGCTGGCGGTCCTGCACGGCAAGACCCGGCGCGGCGCGCTGGTGTTCGACATCGCCGATCTCGTCAAGGACGCCACGATACTGCCTCTGGCATTTCTTTCCGCCACGCGCGGCGACAGTGCACAGGAATTCCGCCAGCGTTGCATCGAAACGCTGGCCCGCGTCGAAGCACTGGATTTCATGATCGACACGGTCAAGGCGGTCGCCCTGTCGGTCGGGAAGGCCGGCGCATGAATATCCTGCTCGTTTCCCAGTGCGACAAACGGGCGCTCAGCGAGACCCGCCGCATCCTCGACCAGTTCGCCGAACGGCGCGGCGAGCGGGTCTGGCAAACGCCGATCACCCAGGCGGGATTGGAGACCTTGCGCCGGCTGCTGCGCAAGAGCGCCCGCAAGAACACGGCGGTGGCCTGCCACTGGATTCGCGGCCTCGATCACAGCGAATTGCTCTGGATCGTCGGCGACGCTGGCCGCTTCAATGCGCAGGGCGCGGTTCCCACCGATACCACCATGCACGATATCCTGCGCCGCGAGGATGAAAACGACTGGCATACGCTGGAAGACATCCGCCTGCTTGCGCAGATGGCGGCGCTTTGGCACGACATGGGCAAGGCGAGCGGCGAATTCCAGGCGCGTCTGCTCAAATGGCATGAAGAGCGCAATCTGTACCGCCACGAATGGGTGTCGCTGCGCCTGTTCCTGGCCTTTGTCGGTCAGGATGGCGACACGGTCTGGCTGGAACGCCTGAAATCCGGGACGTTCAAGGCCGACGACTGGCAAGCGCCTGAGCGGTATTTTCGTGACGGGCTGGACGATGCCGCGCCATATCCTTTCGCCGGTTTGCCGTCCCGCGCGCCGCTCGCGGCGGCGATCGCCTGGTTGATCGTGAGCCATCACCGTCTGCCGACGGTTCCGGTCATTGACGAAGATGGCGAACAACAATGGCTGGGCAAGCCATCGCCAAAGCTTGGCCAGCTTGGACAATTGGAATCCCTGCTGGATCGGATTACCCATTGCTGGAATGAGCGCAAACCCGAAAGCGGCGTTAATCCAAGGAAAATCACACCTTATTGGCGCTTCCCTCGCGGACTCGCTCTCCCCATCGACCAGCCCCACTGGCGAAAAAAAGCCGCGAATATCGCTGAGCGCCTGCTTGTCCTGCGCGAACGGCCCGGCAAAGGCCAATGGCTGGACAATCCTTATGTCGCGCACCTCGCCCGCCTTTCCCTGATGCTGGCTGACCATCATTATTCGTCCATGCCATTCACATCCCGGAAACAGAACGAAGAGACGCAGCTTTTCGCCAACACGGACGGAAAAGGCCACGGCAAGGCGCATTTGAAACAGCCCTTGGACAAACACTTGCTGGGCGTGGCGAAGAGCGCCGACGCCATCGTTCGCGCCCTGCCGGATTTCGAACGGCATCTGCCGCGCCTGGCGCGCCATCGCGGCCTGCGCGAACGTAGCCGGGGGGATTTCGGCTGGCAGAACAAGGCGGCCGATACCGCGGAAGCGTTGCGTCCGCGAACGGCCGGGCAAGGCGCTTTCATCATCAACATGGCTTCGACCGGCTGCGGAAAAACCCTGGCGAACGCCCGAATCATGTACGCGCTCGCCGATCCGCAACAGGGATGGCGCTGCACCTTCGCGTTGGGCCTGCGCACCCTGACCCTGCAAACCGGGCGCGCCTATCAGCGGGATCTGCGCCTGGGCGACGGCGATCTGGCGGTGCTGGTCGGCGGTTCCGCCAGCCGCGACCTGTTCGAACACTACCAGCGGCAGGCCGAATCCTCTGGCTCGGAATCCCGGCAAGCATTGATCGAGGAAGACAGCCACGTCCTCTACGAAGGACAGATGGCCGACGGCCTGCTGGAAAAAGCGATGGCGGACAGCCATGCCCGTCGTCTGCTTTCCGCGCCCATGCTGGTGAGCACTATCGACCACCTGATGCCCGCCACCGAATCCCAGCGCGGCGGACGGCAGATTGCCCCCATGCTGCGCCTGATGAGCAGCGATCTGGTACTGGACGAACTCGACGACTTCGGCATCGACGACCTGCCCGCCGTGACCCGGCTGGTGCATTGGGCAGGGCTTCTGGGCGCGCGCATTCTCGTCTCGTCGGCAACCCTGCCACCCGCGCTGCTCGAAGGGCTTTATCTGGCCTATCAGGCCGGACGCAGCCATTTCCGCCGCAACCGCGGCGCCGACGGCGGGCTGGCGCGGGAAACGGACATTGCCTGCCTGTGGGTCGACGAATTCGGTGCGCAGGCGCAATCCTGCGCCGATCTGGGAGCATTTCGCGCACAACATGCCGTCTTCGTACAGAAACGGGTCGATAAATTGAGCAAAGCCGAGCCGCTCCGGCGCGCGGTTTTGCTGCCCTTGGCGATCAAGAATCGCCGCAAGGACGAAATTGCCCGCGAATTCGCCGCCCCCGTGCGGGACGCCATCGTGCGGGCGCACGCTATGCACCACGAAGCCCGCCTTTGGAACGACGGCAGGAAGGTCAACGTCAGCTTCGGGTTGGTGCGCATGGCCAATATCGAGCCACTGTTCGAGACGGCGCTGGAACTGCTGCGGCTCGGCGCGCCGGAAGGGCACCGCATCCATTTATGCGTATATCACGCGCGCTTCCCACTCCTCCTGCGCTCGGCCATCGAAGCGCGGCTGGACGCCGCGCTGAATCGCCGCGACAGGGAAGCCGTCTATGCCCTGCCGGAAACCCGCGCCGCCATCGAAACCAACCCGGAAGAACACCACATCTTCGTCGTCCTCGGCTCCCCGGTCACGGAAGTGGGCCGGGATCATGACTACGACTGGGCGGTGGTCGAGCCTTCTTCCATGCGTTCGCTGATCCAACTGGCCGGGCGCGTACAGCGCCATCGCAAGACCCCTTGCCCGCAAGACCAGCCCAATATCTTCGTGTTCGAATTCAATTTGCGGCATTTCCAGCAGGAACGCGGCAATGACGGCCAACGACTGGCGGCGTTCATTCACCCTGGATTCGAATCCAGCGCGCGGGAAGCAAAGGACGGTTTTCGCCTGATCAAACACAATCTGGCGAAGCTGCTGCGCGAAGAAGAATACAAAATCATCACCGCCCGCCCGCGCATCCAGCCACGCGCGCAATCGGAGCGGCAACCCAAGCAAAGCCTGGTCGATCTGGAGCACGCCCGGCTGTCCGCGGCCATGATGCCCGGCGAATCGGAAAGCGCGGAACTGAACGCCGC
>JAITLI010000094.1 GCA_031277975.1 Azoarcus sp. | reverse complement strand
GGGAAGCCAGGATTGGGTCTTGCTCATTTTCCTATCTCCTTGGCGCGCTGTGCGCGCAGAGGGTTGAAGTCGATAAATCATTGATCCAACGATGAATACTCTCCGCTTTCCTCGCCATGTCGTCGACGCTTTGCTTCGTATCGTCGACGTTTTGCTTCAGAACGTCGACGTTTTGCCATATATCGCACCGCTGCCGGGCGGAACGTCGACGTTTTGCTCCAGAACGTCGACGTTCTGCTTCATAACGTCGACGTTTTACTCCGGAACGTCGACGTTCTGTTTCATAACGTCGACGTTCTGCTCCGAAACGTCGACGTTTTGCCTCATATCGTCGACGCAATGGTTTGCATCCGCGCCGCGATGGTTCATATCCGCGCCGCTTTTGTCTGTTTCCGCATGAATCCACGAAGGAAATGGAGACGTATCATAGTCTGCCACGAAGCGCGGCACGGGTGTCGATGAATAATGGATTTTATCGTATTTGCAACAGCACCGCCACACAGCCGCATGAAATCATGGTATATAGCGAGACGCCCGGCATGCCGGGCGGCAGCGCCGAAGGGTATCCACCACGCGCGGACCGTTGTCTCCGCCCGCGAGGATACGGTAATCATTGTTTCTATTTTCCCGCTTCTTCTTTTATTACATTGGAACGCGCATATTGTGATGGAAGCGGCCGCCATCGAACGATGATCGCGGGCTGTTTTTTCATCCGGGGAAACTTCCGTGCGGATGCCCGCGCGGGCGCGCGCCGCGCGATGGGCCGCGCGGGGGCGTCCTGAGATGGCGAACGGCGCGATGGCGATGGCCGCGGCCGAACTCGACGCCTTCGCTTGCCCGCTCGACGGTATCGCCTTGATCGAGGCGTCGGCGGGCACCGGCAAGACGTGGAACATCTGCGCTCTTTACTTGCGGCAAGTGCTCGAAAAGGATTTGCCGGTGGGGCGTGTGCTGGTGGTGACGTTTACCCGCGCTGCCACCGCCGAGCTGGCGACCCGCATCCGGGAGCGCCTCGCCGCCGTCCTGTGGGCGCTCGATGGCGGCAAGGACGGCGACGATCCTTTCATCACCCGGCTGCTTGCCGCCGCGCGCGGAGCCGGGGTCGGCGACGAGGACATCCGCCGCCGCCTGCGCAACGCGTTGGAGGAATTCGGCGAGGCGGCCATTTTCACCATCCACGGCTTTTGCCAGCGCATTCTGACCGATGCGCCATTTACCGCCGGGCTGCCCTATGTGTTCGAGGTGGGCGAGGATGACAGCGATCTGCGCCTCGAAGTGACGCGGGATTTCTGGCGGCAAGAGGTCGCTGCCTGCGACGCGGCGCTGGCCGAATGTCTGCTGGCGCACAGGGACAGTCCCGAGAATTGGGCGCGGTGGCTCAAGGAGGCGCGGGCGCGGCCACTGGCGCGCGTTTTGTGGGATGAGGCAGCGGCGGATGGGGCGGAGGCGGCGGCAGACGAGGCCGCGCTCGCCGCCGCTTACGAAGCGGCCCGCTTCGTCTGGGATGGCGACGGCGTGATGGCGGCGCTGGAGGCGGCGCTGGAAGGTCTCAACAAGAGCAGCTACAGGCGCGGCGCGATACAGACCGCGGCGCGGCAATGGGCGCAGTGGATGGAGGCGGGCGAGGCGCGCTTTCCCTTGCCCGCGGAATACGGCAGGTTGAGCCTCTTTACCCCCGAGCGGCTGAAGATCACCAGGGACGGGCAGAAGCGCGGCATCGCCCCGCCCGCGCACCCTTTCTTCGCCGCGGCGCGGGATGTGCTCGATGCGCGCATGGGTTTCGACGATCGGTTGGAATCCGCGCGCCTGCGCCTGTTGCGCCGCTTCATCGAGGGCGCGGGCGAGGTGCTGCGCCGCCGCAAGCGCGCCGAACGCCGCGTCTGTTTCGACGACATCCTGTTGGACGCCCATGAGGCCCTCGCTTCCGGCGGGCGGGCGGAGCTGGCGGCGGCCCTGCACGCGCGCTATCCGGCGGCGCTGATCGACGAATTCCAGGATACCGATCCGCTGCAATTACAAATCTTCCAGCGCATCTACGACAGCGAAGGCCGCCATGGCAGCCTCTTTCTCGTCGGCGACCCCAAGCAGGCGATCTACAGCTTTCGCGGCGCGGATATTCATACGTATCTCGACGCGCGCGCGCTGGCGGATGCGCATTACACCCTGGGCATCAACCGGCGTTCGGCGCCGCGGCTGGTCGCCGCCTGCAATCATCTGTTCGGCGCCAATCCGGCGGCGTTCATGGAGGCGGGACTCGATTTCCATCCCGTGCGGGCGCACGAACCGCCGCGGCGGCTGGACGACCGGACGGAGCGCGACGAGGGCGCGGCCTTGCGGCTGTGGCGCATTCCGCGCGGCGAAGGCGATGAAGGCGGCGCGGGCGGCGAACGCCTGCCGCGCGCGCGGGCGTTCGCGCGCGCGGCGGCGGCCAGTGCCGCCGAAATCGCCCGCCTGCTCGCGGCGGGCCGCCGCGGGGACATCCGCATCGGCGAACGGGCGCTCGCGCCCGACGATCTCGCCGTGCTGGTGCGCAACCACCGCGAAGGCGCGCGCATGAAAGCGGCGCTGGCGGCGAAGGGCGTGGGCAGCGTCGAACTCTCCCAGAGCAGCGTGTTCGCCTCCCGCGAAGCGGAAGAGCTGGAGCGGGTCTTGCGGGCAATCGCCGACCCGGCGCGCGAAAGCCTGCTCAAGACGGCGCTGGCGACGACGTTGATGGGGTGGAACGCCGCCATGCTGGCGCGGCTGGCGGACGATGAGGACGGCCTCGCCCGGCAATTCGAGCTTTTCGCGCTCTGGCGCGATCTCTGGCAGGGGCGCGGCTTCGCCGTCATGCTCTGGCGCTGGATGGCCGACGCGGGCGTGGCGGCGCGTCTGCTCGCCCGCGAGGACGGCGAGCGCCGCTTGACCAACGTGCTGCATCTGGCCGAACTCCTGCAACGCGAAAGCGCCGGCGTTCCCCCCGGCCGCCTGGCGCGCGCCCTCGCCCGCCTGCGCGCCGAAAGCGGCGGCGAAAACGCGCTGCTGCGCCTGGAATCCGAACGCGACCTGGTGCGCATCCTCACCATTCATCACGCCAAGGGTCTGCAATACGGCATCGTCTTCTGCCCTTTCCTGTTCGACGGGCGGCGGCGGGCGGGCGGCGGCAAACCGATGCGGCTGTGGCACGGCGAGCGCGCACAGGCGGGGCACGGCGCGTGCCGGCAGGTCGTGGACTGGCGGCGCAAGGCGGCGGAGCGGGAAGACATCGAACAACGCATCGCCCTGGAGGACGACGCCGAGGCCCTGCGCCTCATCTACGTGGCGCTGACGCGCGCCGAGCATCGCTGCTATCTGGTCACCGGCTGCTATGCGGGAAACAGCGCCAGCCACAAGGAAAGCGCCCGCGGCCTGCTCAACTGGCTGGCGGCGGGCGCGGGCGTGCAGGCGCGGGATTGGCGGCAATCGGAGTATTCGCCCGCCGAAATCGACGCGCGCTGGCGCGGCCTGGCCAACACCAGCGGCGGCGCGATCGGGCTGGAGGAGCTGCCCTCGGGCAGCGGCGCGCCCCTGGCGGCCAGCGGCGGCGCGGCGAAATTCTTCGCGGCGCGCGCGCCGAAAGTGCCGGAGGGCTGGCGGCTGGGCAGCTTCAGCGCCATGCTCTCCGGCGCCGCGCACGAGACCGCGGCGCGGGATCATGACGCGCGCGCCGAATCCGTCAGCGCCATCATCGCGGCGGCGGTGCCGCCCCCCATGCCCGCGCCCGACGACGACATCCTGCGCTTTCCGCGCGGCGCGGCGGCGGGCGACTGCGTGCATGCCGTGTTCGAGGCCATCGACTTCACGCGCCCCGAAACCCGCGCCCCCGCCATCGACAGGGCGCTCGCCGCCCATCCGCAGACAGCGGCGGGCGCGGAGGCCGCGCGCCTGCCGCGCATGCTCGCGCGCCTCGTCGACGACGTACTCGCCACCCCGCTGCGCGCCAGCGGCGGCGAGACCCTGCGCCTGGGCGAAATACCCATGGCGCGCCGCCTGACCGAACTGGAGTTCTACCTGCCCGCGCCGCATCTCACCGCCGAAGCACTCAACGGCTGGCTCGCCGCGCACGGCTACGGCGTCCCCCGCCTGGCCCCGCGCGACCTCGCCGGGTATCTCAGGGGCTATATCGACCTCGTTTTCGAGCACGGCGGGCGCTACTGGATACTCGACTGGAAATCCAACCACCTCGGCGACGCGCCCGCCGCCTACGCCCCGGCGGCGCTGGCGGCGGCGATGGCGCGCCACGGCTACCACCTCCAGCACCTGCTCTACACCCTCGCCCTGCACCGCCACCTGCGCCGCACCCTGCCCGGCTACGATTACCAGCGCCATTTCGGCGGCGCGCTTTATCTCTTCGTGCGCGGCGTGCGGCCCGATTGGCGAATCGACGACGCCCCCGCCGGCGTATTCCAGCACCGCGCCACGGCGCAGGCCGTCACCTCGCTCGACACGCTGCTGGCGACGGGCGAGGCCGGGGACAGCGGCGCCTGAATCCTTCTCCAGAACCTGTTCCAATAGGCCACACCGCCATCGCAAAGCGTCTGTCGCCGCGACAGTCCTTCCATTTCGTCATTGCGAGGCGCGCAGCGCCGCTGTTCTTATCGCCCGCTATTTCGGAATGTGTAGACCTATGCCTGCGGGGGCGAGGAGAACTCTTTGGGCAGGGAGAATCCTTTGAAGAACTCGCCATGGCGAGGAGCGCGGCGGCACTGATTACAACCTGCCTGTGCATCCACGCGCGCAATAGCATCGCCCCCTTGTCAGCACGTCGTGACGGCGCAACAATGGCGCGCACTTAGCCTGAAAACATCCCTTTACCGCAAGGAGATCATGATGATCAAATCATTCTTCCGGCATTCGCCTGCGCCTGTAAAACGACCTTTCCGGAACAATGGGCCTTTCTTTGAAACCATCGAGTGGATTTCAATAGTGATCGGTATCTCTGGTGGGCTAGTCAGTATTTTCGGTCTCGTTCCCGATCGAAAGATCGTAGGAGTGGCTCTATTGGTCTTCTCTGTGATAATTTTGGTCTTTAAGTTCCGCCATGCCGAGGACGAGAAATCCGCAGCCGGGACAAGTCCGGAACCGCAACCGATCCTGCCCAATCTCGAACACCATGCCGACAAAAATCTCCGGATGGCGGAGAGTTTCTATGTGCAGCGCAATTACACCAAGGCGCTGGAACATTACGAGAAAGCCTATGAGAAGCAGGAAGAGGCGCTGAAGGCCGCGCAGGGGAAAGGAAAGAGCGGCGACATCCAGAAAAAGGCCCTGGCGGACATCTTGGTGTCCAAGGGCGTCATGCGCCTCAGGATGGCCCAATACGAAGCAGCCAACAATGATTTTACGGAAGCGGAGAGCGTTTATGGACAACTGTCCGCCGGGGAACGCGATTATGCGCTGATCTATCATAATAGAGGGTTTGTATTCAATGAGCAGGGCGATTACGACAAGGCGCTGGAATGGTATCGAAAGGCTTTGGACATCGATGAAAAAGTGCCGGGCAAAGACCATCCTGACACGGCCACGACCTACAACAATATCGCCTTGGTGTACAAAGATCAGGGCAAGTACGAAGAAGCGCTGGAAGGGTATCGAAAGGCTTTGGACATCGTGAAAAAAGTGCTGGGCAAAGACCATCCTCACACGGCCGCGACCTACGACAATATCGCCTCGGTGTACCAAGCTCAGGGCAAGTATGAAGAAGCGCTGGAAGAATTGCTCAAGGCGTATCGAATTCGCTTCCGAACGTTCGGTGAAACGCATCAATTTACCAAGGGGACACGGAACGACATGGAAACGGTTTACCGGAAAACCCGCAATCCCAAGCCCTTTCCCGAGTGGCTCGCCGAGGCCATGCGGTCGCGCAACGCCTGAGCCTTTCCGCACCCGACGTGCGCCGGCTCCAGCATCTTCCCGCGCCGGCGCCCGCAATCTTGCAGCAAGCCAAACCGCAATCCGCCCAACTTCCCCCCAACGTTGAAAAGGGCCGAAACGCTTCGCGCAGGGGCGAACACTTGACTTCCCGGCGACGAACACTTGACTTCCCCGCGACAAACACTTGACTTCGCTGTGGCGAACACTTGACTTCGCCGTGTCGACACCTTCATCGGCCCGCACTGGACAAACGTCCCCTTCCTTTCCTCCCCCTTCTTTATCCAGCGGCGCTTCGCGCCGCTGAGGTCTCCGGCGATCTTGGCGACAATCGCACAGTCTTTTTGTCGCATTCCCGACAAATGCGCGGGCCGAACAGCGCACTCGTTTTGTGCGCGCCGCCGGAACTCTTGCGGATCGTGGCGCGAACCGCCCCGGAATGGTGCGAGGCGCGATCTGGCACGCTCATTGCGTGCGGTGTGCGAGGCGACAAATGAAACGGGCGCGGCCTGCGCGGGTATTTCGGGTATTTGAGTGGTTCTACGGTTGCAAGTCCATCGAATCCATGTTCAATGAATTGTTCCTTCTTCTGGTTTCCACCGCGCTCGTCAATAACGTGGTGCTCATCAAGTTCTTGGGCCTGTGCCCGGTGATGGGCGTCTCGCGGCGGCTCGACAGCGCCATCGGCATGGGCATGGCGACGGCTTTCGTTCTGACGCTCGCCGCCGCCGCGAGCTGGATGCTCGAACACTGGCTGCTGGCGCCGCTCGGACTCGAATATCTGCGCATCCTCACGTTCATCCTGGTGATCGCCGCCGCCGTGCAGTTCACCGAGATGTTCATCCGCAAGTCCAGCCCCGGGCTGTATCAGGCGTTGGGCATTTATTTGCCGCTGATTACCACCAATTGTGCGGTGCTGGGCGTCGCGCTGCTCAATGTGCAGCAGGCGCGCGGGTTTTTCTGGAGCCTCGCCCATGCGGTCGGCTCGGCCATCGGTTTCATGCTGGTGCTGGTGATTTTCGCGGGACTGCGGGAGCGCATCGCGCTGGCGCGCGTTCCGGCAGCGTTCGCCGGCGCGCCGATCGCGTTCGTCACTGTCGCGCTGCTGGCGCTTGCCTTCATGGGCTTCGCGGGCCTCAACGTCTAGGAGAAAGCGAGAAATGCTCGCCGCTGTCTTGAGCTTGACCGTATTGGGCGCTGCGCTCGGGCTGGTGTTGGGCGTCGCCGGTAAATTCCTCGCGGTGGAGGCGAACGTCGCGGTCGCGGAGGTGGAAAAGCTCTTACCCGGCACCAATTGCGGCCAGTGCGGTTTTCCCGGCTGCGCCGGCGCGGCGGTGGCCATCGCGGCGGGCGAGGCGTCGCCCGCGTGTTGTCCGCCCGGCGGCAAGGCGGTGGCCATGGCGATCGCGGAAAGGCTGGGCGTCGCCCTCGACGCGGCCAGTATCGATGATGACGGCCCGCAATTGGCGCTGGTCGCCGAGGATTTGTGCATCGGTTGTTGCCGTTGCCTGAAGTCCTGCCCGACCGATGCCATCGTCGGCGCGCCCAGGCAAATCCACAACGTGCTGAGGGATGCGTGCACCGGTTGCGCCGCTTGTCTCGAACCGTGTCCCACCGAGGCGATCCGGCTGGTCCCGATGCCCGTCACCCTGCCGCACTGGGTCATGCCGCGGCCGTTGGCGGCATAGGTGCGCGGGAAGTCCGGGAGAGGAATCATGGAGAACGGAAAATCATGGGCCTGATGGAAAAATGCTTCGGTTTTTCCTGGGGCGTGCACCCGGCGGATCACAAGCGTCCGGCGGCGGACGCCCCCGTGCGCGTCATGCCGATGCCCGAACGCCTGTTCGTGCCGCTCGCGCAGCATCTGGGCGCGCCCGCGCTGCCGGCGGTGCTGGCCGGGCAAAAGGTGAAAAAGGGCGAGCGCATCGCCAATCCGCAAGGCGCGGTTTCCGCCGCGATCCATGCCCCGGCGGCCGGGGTCGTCACCGCCATCGGCGAGATTCCGGCGCCGCATCCTTCCGGCCTGCCGGTACTGGCGGTGACGATCGAAGTCGATGGCGAGGAGGCATGCGACGGCGCGGACGGCGGCCCGCCGCCCTGCGACGATCCTTTCGCCCTCGATCCGGCGGAGATCGGCCGCCGCGTCGCGCAGGCGGGCGTGGTCGGCATGGGCGGGGCGGCGTTTCCCTCGGCGCTGAAATTGTCGTCATCGAAAAAGGCGGGCGTGGAGACGCTCATCATCAACGGCGGCGAATGCGAGCCTTATCTGTCCTGCGACGACCGCCTAATGCGCGACGAGGCTCCGGCCATCGTCGATGGCATCCGCATCATGCTGCACGCCACCGGCGCGCGCGAGGCCCTGGTCGGTATCGAGCGCAACAAGCCGGAAGCCATCGCCGCGATGCGGGAGGCGGCGCGGGCGCATGGCGATGTGACGATCCGCCCGATTCCCGTCCGTTATCCGATGGGTTCCGAAAAGCAACTGGCGCTGACGCTCACCGGACGCGAGATTCCGGCCGGGCGGCTGCCCGCCGACGCGGGCGTGGTGGTGCATAACGTCGGCACGGCGAAAGCGGTGTCGGAGGCCATCCGCCACGGGCGTCCGCTCATCTCCCGCCTCGTCACGGTCAATGGCGGCGCCGCGCGCGCGCCGGGAAATATCCTCGCCCCCGTGGGGGCGCTGGTCGCCGATGTGCTCGCCTTCGCGGGCGGTCTCAAGGAAGAACCGGCGCGCCTCATCATGGGCGGGCTGATGATGGGCATGTCGCTACCGCACGCGCGCGTGCCGCTGGTCAAGGGGACGAGCGGCATCCTGGCGCTTTCCGCGGCGGAAGTGGACGATCGCGCCCCCGATCCCTGCATCCGCTGCGCAAGCTGTGCGCGCGCCTGTCCGATGGGTCTCCTGCCGCTGGAGATGGCGCGCCACATCGCGGCGGACGACTTCGCTGGCGCGGCCGGGCGCGGCCTCAAGGACTGCATCGCCTGCGGTTGTTGCGCCTATGTATGCCCGTCGCGCATTCCTCTGGTGCAGTACTTCGCGCACGCCAGGGGCCGCCTCGCGGCGGAAGAACGCGCCCGCCTCCGGCTCGATGCCACCCGCAAGATGGCGCAGGCGAAAAGCGCGCGCCTCGCCGCGGAGGCGCGCGAAAAAGCCGAGGCCGCCGCGCGCCGCAAGGCCGAACGCGCCGCCGCCGCCGCCAAGGCGAAAGCGGCGGCGGAGGCGGAGGCCGCCGCCAGCGAAGAAGCACGGGCGCTCGTCGATGCCTGACGGCAGGAATCGCACCGTGACCCGCCGCCCGAACCGTCCCACGACACCGGAGCCAGTCTCACGATGAACCCCATCGCCTACCAGGCCGGGCGCACCTATGCTTCGCCGCACGCGCACGGCGGCGGCAAGGGCGCGCGCGCCATGTTTTTCGTGCAACTGGCGCTCGCGCCCGCGACGCTTTTCGGCTTCTGGCTCTACGGTTGGCCCGCTTTCTTCCTGTGGCTCGTCACGATCCTGTCGGCGCTCTTTTTTGAATTCACCTGTCTGCGCCTGATGGGCAACAAAACGCCGGGCCGCGTCCTGTGCGACGGTTCGGCGCTGCTGACCGGCTGGCTGCTGGCGATGACGCTGCCGCCGTGGGCGCCCTGGTGGATCGGCTTCATCGGCGCCTTCATCGCCATTGTCATCGGCAAGCAAGTCTTCGGCGGACTCGGACAAAACGTCTTCAACCCGGCGATGGCGGCGCGGGTGGCGCTGCTCATTTCCTTTCCGCTGCAACTCACGACATGGGTCGCGCCGCTGCCGCTCGCCGCGCCGCCATCGCCGGGATGGCTCGAAAGCCTGCACATCGCGCTCGGACAGGCGGCGCCGCCGGACGCCATGACCAGCGCCTCGCTGCTCGGCTACGCCAGGAGCGAACTCGCGCGCGGCGCGGATCTGTTGCAGGCGTTCGCCGCCGGCCAGGCGGCGCCGCGAATTTCGTGGCTTGGCGTGCGCGCCGGCAGCCTGGGCGAATCCTCGGCGCCGCTGCTCGCCCTCGGCGGCCTTTTCCTCCTCGCCAGCGGCGTGATCCGCTGGCACGCGCCTGCGGGCATGCTCGCGGGCGTCCTCGTTCCAGCGTTCATCGCACACGCCGCCGCGCCCGGCGCATATCTCGACGCGCAAGCGCATCTTTTATCCGGCGCGCTGTTGCTGGGCGCATTCTTCATCGCCACCGATTATGTGACCACCCCCATCACCGGCGCGGGGCGGTTCATCTTCGGCCTGGGCGCCGGAATCATGACGTGGATCATCCGCAGCCTCGGCGGTTATCCGGAAGGCGTGGCCTTCGCCATCCTGTTCATGAACGCGCTGACGCCGCTCATCGACCGCTGCACCCGTCCGCGCGTCTTCGGGCGCACCCGCGCGGGAGAAGCGCTCGAAGCGGGCGCGTCTTCCGGCGAGAGCGCCTGAAATGCTGGAAAAGTGGAAAAGCCGCCCGCTCTATCAACCGTTGCTGCTGGGCGCGGTGACGCTGCTGGCTTCCGCCTCGCTCGCCTGGGCGGCCAGCGCCACGCGGGAAGCGATCGCCCGGGCGGAAGAGCGCGACTTGCGCGACGCGCTCGCGCAAGTGCTGCCGGAAGGCTTCGCCGACAACGACCTTGCCGCCGCGAGCGCCGGGGTCGACATGGGGGCGGCGGCGCCCGTCACCGTTTACCGGGCGCGGCGGGCCGGCGTGGTGGAAGGCGCGGTGTTCGAGGTCTCCGGCAAAGGCTACGGCGGCGAAATCGTCATCCTGATGGCCGTCGACAAAGCGGGCACGCTGCTGGGCGTCCGCGTCCTGAAGCACACCGAGACGCCGGGACTCGGCGACAAGATCGAGGCGAAGAAAAGCGGCTGGATCGACAACTTCGCGGGCAAGGCGCTCGGCACGGCGGCTTGGGCGGTCAAGAAAGACGGCGGCGACTTCGACCAGTTCGCCGGCGCCACGATCACCCCGCGCGCCGTGGTGGAAGCGGTCAAGAAAGGACTGGAAACCTTCGCGCGCCACAAGGCGGCAATCCTGGGAGAATCATCATGAGCACGAACGCTGCGACGCTGGTCAGGGACGGACTCTGGAACAACAACGTCGTCTTCGCGCAGATGCTGGCGCTTTGCCCGACCATGGCGGTGACGACCAGCGGCGCCAACGGCCTCGGCATGGGCCTCGCCACCACGGCGGTATTGCTCGTCTCCAACGTGCTCGTCGCCCTGATTCGCGGCATCGTCAGCGAGCAGGCGCGCATCCCGGTTTTCATCGTCCTGATCGCCAGTCTCGTCACCGTCGTCGACATGGCGCTCAACGCCTGGCTGCATGAGCTCTACAAAGTGCTGGGCCTGTTCATCGCCCTGATCGTGGTCAACTGCGCCATCCTTGGCCGCGCCGAAGCCTTCGCCTCCCGCAACGCCGTCGCCGCCGCCTTCATCGACGGTCTGTCCATGGGCATCGGTTTCACCCTCGCGCTCGTCGTGATCGGCCTGATCCGCGAAATGCTGGGAAGCGGCACGCTCTTCGCGCAAGCCTCGCAACTCCTGGGGGCGAATTTCGCCTTCCTGGAAACCCGCCTGCACGACCGCGGCGGCGCGCTCCTGATGATCCTGCCGCCGGGCGCTTTCGCCGCGATGGGCTTCCTGCTCGCGGGCAAGCGCGTGCTCGACGAGCGTCTCGCGCCGGCGCGCTGACCGCGTTCGCGCAAGGAGAAAGGAGACCGCCACCATGCAAATCGGCGTCGTCTACTCCGAACCCGACCAACAAGTCTGGCTCGACATCGAAGTCCCCGACACGGCGACGGTACGGGAAGCCATCGAGTGCTCAGGCATCCTTGGACAATGCCCGCAAATCGACCTCGAAACACAAAAAGTCGGCATCTTCGGCAAACTCGCCAAACTCGACACCCCACTCAAATCCGGCGACCGGGTGGAAATCTACCGGCCCATCATCGCCGACCCGGAAGCGGTGCCAAGAAAAGACCGGACAGAAGGCGCGGAAGAGCAATGACGCGCCGCGCCATCCGCAGACGAGCGGCATGGCCGAGCGTTTCAATGGCCGCATCAGCGAACCCGGCCAGCAAATCCGCTTCGAGAGCGCCGCCGGACTCGAATAGACCCTGAAGGATTATCTCTTGGCGTACAACCACTTCATCCTACAACGCGCCATCTTATACACACTGGACACGCCGCGCTTCGGATCGGGGGCGCTTGCTTGAGGAAACTCTGAATGAGCCTCCTGGATGGCAAGCAGTCACTGTGCCATGACACGGGGAGGATGAAGACAGGTAACGCCTTGATTTACGG
>JAITLI010000069.1 GCA_031277975.1 Azoarcus sp. | reverse complement strand
GAGCTTGAGCACGCCTTCGTTGCGCCCGCGCAACAGGGCGAGGGCGCGGTGTGAAGGCATGGCGGCGATGGGTTCGCGGAAGTCGAACCAGTCGCGGAATTTCGCTCCTTCGGTTTCCTTGCCTTCGATCACGCTGGCGCGCACTTCGCCCTCGTCGTGGAGAAGCTGGCGCAATTCGCCGAGCAGGGCGGCGTCTTCGGCGAATTTTTCCATCAATATTTGGCGCGCGCCGTCGAGCACCGCTTTGACGTCGGTGAAACCGGCCTCGGGGTTGAGGTAGTCGAGCGCGGCAGTCTCCGGCGCGAGCGCCGGATCGGCGAGCAATGCCTCGGCCAGCGGCGCGAGTCCGGCTTCGCGGGCGATCTGCGCCTTGGTGCGGCGTTTGGGTTTATAGGGCAGGTAGAGGTCTTCGAGGCGTTGCTTGGTTTCGGCGGCGTCGATGTCGGCGCGCAGTTCCGGACTGAGCTTGCCCTGCTCTTCGATGGAGGCGAGCACGGCGGCGCGGCGTTCTTCCAGTTCGCGCAGGTAATCCAGGCGTTCGGCGAGCGTGCGCAATTGCGTGTCGTCGAGGCCGTCGGTGGCTTCCTTGCGGTAACGGGCGATGAAGGGGACGGTGGCGCCGTCATCGAGTAGTTGCACGGCGGCATCGACCTGGCGCGGGGAGACGCCGAGTTCTTCGGCGATACGGTTTTCAATCGGAGCAAGCATGGGAAAAGACAGACCGCACGAAATGTGCGGCGAGAGTGATGGACGTGGGGGGCGATGGTGCAGCAAGTACGGGCGGGGAGCAAGGGGACGGCGCGGGCGACATGTAGATACCTATGCCTCCGCAGGGGGGAGGGGGCCAACCGTGCGGGGCGCGAGCGCTGTTGATTGGATCTGATCCCTGAAGCCGTTCACGCGATGCGGTAGTCCAGGTCGAAGCCTGCGCCGTCGTCGGTTCCCAGCGTTCCGGCCAGCCATGGCAGCGCCGCTTGCAAGCGTTCGGGCAGCGTCCAGGGCGGGTTGACGATGAAGAGGCCGCTACCGTACATGCCGAAGCCATCCCTGGGCGGATGGCGTATCCGCAGGCGCAGATCCAGCCAGTTTCCCGCGCCGAGTCCGGCCAGCCGCCGCGGCAGGCGGCGGGATTCGGCGCGCGCGAGCAGTGGGTACCACAATGCATAGCACCCCGTGGGGAAGCGGCGCATCGCTTCGGCGAGCGCGCCGGCTACGTCTCGATAGTCGCTCTTGACTTCGTAGGAAGGGTCAATCAGCGCCACGGCGCGGCGGGCGGGCGGCGGCAGCAAGCCGCGCAGGGCGGCCAGGCCGTCGTTGTCGCGCACTTGCACCCGGACGCCGCGCGTCCCTGAAGCGAATGTCTGTTGCAGTGCCCGCAGATCGGTGGGGTGAAGCTCGAACAGGTGCAGGCTGTCCCGCTCCCGCGCGCAAGCCATCGCCAACGCCGGAGAACCAGGATAGAAAAGCAGGCGTCCACCCGGATTGAATTGGCGCACGATGTCCATATAGGCCGCCAGCGGCGGCGGCAGGCCGGGATGATCCCACAGGCGCGCGATGCCTCCGGCGAATTCCCCGGTCTTGCCCGCGATCTCGCCCTCCAGCGCGTAGCAGCCCGCTCCGGCATGGGTGTCGATGTATGTCCAGGGTTTGTCCTTGTGCGAATAGTAGGCGAGCAATTCGGCCAGTACGAAATGCTTGAGGACATCGGCGTGGTTGCCGGCATGGAAGGCGTGGCGGTAACTGAGCATGGGAAAGGGTCAGGGGAACAGGGGCTTGCCCGGCCTCGCGCCGCGCACGGGCGGACGCACGCCGGCGGTTTCGTCTTTTACCGCCTGAGTGTCCGCCGCGGTTTCGGTGCGCGGCCGCGGTCGCGTTTTTCTTCTTTTGGCGGCGGCAGCCCCGCCAGGGCGCATGCTTCGGCTGCGGGCATTTCCATCCACATGCCGCGCTTGAGGCGGGAGGGGAGTTCGACGGGGCCGTAGCGCACCCGCATCAGGCGGCTCACGGTGAGGCCGGCGGCTTCGAACATGCGGCGGATTTCGCGGTTGCGGCCTTCCGAAAGGGTGACGCGGTACCAGCGGTTGACGCCTTCGCCGCCTTCGGCGCGCAGGGTGTTGAACCGGGCAATGCCGTCCTTGAGGACGATGCCGGTGGTCAGGCTCTGGATTTGTTCGCCGGAGAGTTCGCCGAGCAGCCTGACGGCGTATTCGCGTTCGAGTTCGTAGCGGGGGTGCATGAGACGGTTGGCCAGGCCACCATCGTCGGTGAAAAGCAGCAGGCCGGAGGTATTGAAGTCGAGGCGGCCAATCGCCAGCCAGCGCCCCCGGCGCAGGACCGGCAGGCGCTCGAACACGGTGGGACGGCCTTCGGGATCGTGGCGGGAGACGATTTCGCCTTCGGGCTTGTGGTAGAGCAGTACGCGTGGCGCGCGCGCGCCGAAGCGCAACGGCACCAAGCGTCCGTTGAGTTTGATGCGGTCGCCGGAACCGATTTTCTGCCCCGGCCCGGCGGGCTGGCCGTTGACGAGGATGCGGCCCTCTTCCACCCAGGCTTCGATCTGGCGGCGCGAGGCAAGGCCGGCGCGGGCAAGCGCTTTTTGCAGGCGTTCGGGTTCTTCGCCCGTGTCCTTGCCGCGTCCGCGGCGCGGCGTCCCGGTGGCGGCCATTTCCGTTTCTGTTTCCGCTTCCCTGTTCTCGCCCCGGCGCGCGATGCGCCGCCGGGTGCGGCGGGAATCTTCATCCGGTTGACGCAGCGGCGTCCGTTTCGATTTGCGTGGCATCGACAAGATCCATCATCCTTTCAATTTCGGGCAAGGCGGGCAGTTCGGTCAGGCTGCGCAGGCCCATGTCGTCGAGGAAGCGCCGCGTGGTGGCGAACAGCGCCGGGCGGCCCGGCGTGTCGCGGTGGCCGACGATGTCGACCCAGCCGCGCGATTCCAGTGTCTTGAGTACGCCGGTGGAGACGGCGACGCCGCGAATATCTTCGATGTCGCCCCGCGTCACCGGCTGGCGGTAGGCGATGATCGCCAGCGTTTCCATGACCGCGCGCGAGTAGCGGGGCGGTTTTTCGTTTTTCAGGCGGTCGAGGTAGAGCTGGTATTCGAGCCGCGTCTGGAAGCGCCAGCCGGCGGCGGTCTGCGCCAGTTCGATGCCGCGCCCGGCGGCTTCCCATTCGGCGCGCAGTTCGTCGACGAGGCGGCGCACGAAATCCGGGCCGGGGTCCGGTTCGAACAGCATGCGCAGGGCCGAAACCGT
Source organism: Azoarcus sp. (assembly GCA_031277975.1). Lineage (GTDB taxonomy): Bacteria > Pseudomonadota > Gammaproteobacteria > Burkholderiales > Rhodocyclaceae > WRNU01. Next base: position 11,571 of record JAITLI010000069.1, on the reverse strand, counting down.
GAGTGGCGCGGGGCAGGAGAGGAGCGCGGTTTCGATGACGCGCTTGTAGTCCGCGGTTTCACGCAGGCGAAGCGGCGCGCGCGCGAGGGGCGCTTCGCCGCCGCTGTCGCTGTATATGCCGCCGGACGCCGCTTCTCCGTCCGGCAACGGCGGCGAAGGCTCCGGCGCGCTTTCCCGCATTTCGTCCGGTCCGGCGGCGGCTTCGGTTTCTTCAGGCTTGAGCATCGGCCAGTTTCACATAAATCGGCGCGAACGCCTCGTTCTGGGTAACGACCACCAAGGCTTCCTTGACCAGTTCGAGCATGGCGAGAAAACTGACCACCAGTCCGGCCACGCCCTTTTCCACGTCGAACAGGGTATCGAAAACGACGAAAGCGCCACCGGAGAGTTTGCGCAGGATGATCGTCATGTGCTCGCGCACCGACAATTCTTCGCTGCCGACACGGTGATGCTGCACGAGCCGCGCCCGTTTCATCAAGCGCAGCCACGCCAGTTGCAGGTCGTGCAGGCTGACTTCGGGCATGCGTTCGATGATTTTTTCCGCCACGAACACGCTGACGCGCTCGAAATCGCGCCCGGCGCGCGGCAGGGCTTCGAGCCGCGCCGCCGCGAGCTTGGTCTGTTCGTATTCGAGCAGACGCCGCACCAGTTCGGCACGCGGGTCGGTTTCGAGCGCTTCTTCGCGCGGCGGGCGCGGCAGCAGCATGCGCGATTTGATTTCGAGCAGCATCGCCGCCATCAGCAGGTATTCCGCCGCCAGTTCCAGATTGGTGGCGCGCATGGCTTCGACGTATTCGAGGTATTGCCCCGTGAGCGGCGCCATCGGTATATCGAGCACGTTGATATTGGCGCGGCGGATGAGGTAGAGCAGCAGATCGAGCGGCCCTTCGAACGCTTCGAGAAACACGCGCAAGGCATCGGGCGGAATGTACAGATCCTTGGGCAGTTCAAGCATGGGTTCGCCGTAAAGGCGGGCGAGCGCCGCATCCGCCGCCTCGCCGTCCGGCGGCGGCGAAAGCGGATCGACCGCCGCCGCCGCTTCCGTATCTTTTTCCGCTGTCTCCGTCTCCGTCTCCATTATCATGCCGCCGTCACCCGTGCCGTCATCGCCGCTTCAACGCCCGGCGAGCACCATCAGGGTTTGCACGAACGCTCTCAACAAGGGCCCCAGGATGGCATCGAGTGCGTGGGAGAACAGCAATGCCAGCACGATAATGACGCCATAAGGCTCGATACGCGCGTATTTCCAGGCCAGGCGATCGGGCAGCAGGCTGACCATGATACGGCCGCCATCGAGCGGCGGGATCGGCAGTAAATTGAGAAACATCAGCACACCGTTTATTTGCATGCCGGCAACGGCCATCATGGCGAGCGGACGGGAGATCCCGCCAGCGGCGGCGGCAAACACCAGCGCCCAGGCAAGAGCCATGGCGAGATTGGCGAGCGGCCCGGCGGCGGCCACCCACAGCATATCGGCCTTGGGATGGCGCAGGCGGCCAAAATTGACCGGTACCGGCTTCGCCCAGCCGAACAGCATACCGGAACCATTGGCGAACAATGAAACGAGATAAATGCCCAGCGGCACGGCGATCGTCCCCACCGGGTCGATGTGGCGCAACGGGTTGAGGGTGATGCGCCCGGCGCGCTCGGCGGTCGCATCGCCGAAATGACGCGCCACGTAGCCGTGCGCCGCTTCGTGCAAGGTAATCGCCAGCACCACCGGCACGGCCCAGATCAGGATTCCCGCTATCGTATCGATCATCTCGCGCTCAATGTTCCGCCAGGCCAAAGGATTCGAGTCTGCCCCTGCCCGCGCGGACGAGCACGGGCGCGCCCGTGGAAAGGTCGATCACCGTCGTCGCCTCGGGACGGCAAACGCCGGCCTCGATCACCAGTTCCACCTCCTTTTCCAGACGAGCGCGAATCTCCACGGCATCGGTGAGCGGCATCTCTTCCCCCGGCAACAGCAGGGTCGACGACAGCAACGGTTCGCCAAGGGCTTCGAGCAAGGCCGCGACCACGGGATGTTCGGGCACCCGCAGGCCGATGGTCTTGCGCCGGGGATGCAGCAGACGGCGCGGCAACTCGCGCGTGCCTTCGAGGATGAAAGTGTACGGGCCGGGCGTGGCCGCCTTGAGCAGCCGGTATTGCACATTGTCGACGCGGGCGAAGGTGGCGATTTCGGAAAGATCGCGGCACAGCAGGGTGAAGTGGTGGCGCTCGTCGACGCCGCGCAGGCGGCGGATGCGATCGAGCAGCGCCGCGTCGCCAAGATGGCCGCCGAGCGCATAGGCCGAATCGGTCGGGAAAACGATCAGGCCGCCATCGCGGACAATATTGGCGGCCTGGCGGATCAGGCGCGGTTGCGGCGAATCCGCGTGCAGGGAAAAAAATTGGGCCATTACATTATTAAAGACAATAAGAACAAAAACCGGGTCAAGGCAACCTCGACCACACCGGCAGGAGATCGGGCGGCAGCGGGCGGCAGCAGCCGACATCGACCAGGCTTTCATCCACACTGTGGAAATCCGACGCCCGTGACGCGAGCAAGCCGCGCCGCCGGGCCAGCGAAGCGAAGCGCAGCATCTCGTCCGGCGTGTGCGAGCCTGCCACCACCTCCACGCCCTCGCCGCCAGCGGCGATGAAATCGTCGAAAAGCTTCTCCAGTGCCGCCGCCGGCAGGCGATGATAACGCGCCGGATGCGCCACCACGGCAATACCGCCCGCGCCATGAATCCAGCCCACCGCCTCGGCCAGTTCCGCCCACCGATGAGGGACGAAACCGGGTTTGCCGCGCGCGAGATAATGCTCGAACACCGTGCGTACATCAGGCATCAGGCCGCAGGCGACAAGATGGCGGGCGAAATGGGCGCGTCCGATCATCGCCGGATTGCGCGCCAGGCGGCGCGCGCCCGCGAGCGTACCGCGCAATCCCGCCCGTTCGAGTTCGGCGGCGATCCGTTCCGCCCGCCCCGCGCGTCCCGCGCGCACCCGCGCCAGCCCGGCGCACAAGAGCGGATCGCCCGGATCGACGCCAAGCCCGACGATATGCACGGTTTCATCGCCATACGTCACCGAAATTTCCACCCCGGCGACGAAACGCATGCCCCAACGCACCGCCTCCGCCGCCGCCTCGGCCACTCCGCCCAATTCATCGTGATCGGTCAGAGCCAGGAGGTCGACGCCATTTTCCCGCGCCCGGCGCACCAGCGCGGCGGGATCGAGACAACCATCGGAAACGGAAGAGTGGCAGTGCAGGTCGGCATTCATCCGGTGATGATAGCAAACCGCCTTTCCTTCCCGCCGCGACGGATATCCGCTACGGAAAAATGCCGCGCCGCCCGGTCATTGCATACTGACCTTTTTCTTGAGTTCCTCGGCCAGGGCGATGGCCTCATCGGCGGTCTTGCCGTCCAGTCTTTCCCGCGCCCTTTTCTGGACTTCCTTCAATGCCTCCACGGTTCCCTGGTTCAAGGTCGCGGCCGGCAACTCGCCGACCCCCGCATTCATGATGACGTGCATGGCATCGCCGAATTTTCCCTTTTTGTCTTCGGGAAGAGATTCCATGACTTTTTGCGCCGATTTTCTCAGAGCTTGCTCGGACGAACCGTCCAGCTTCGTTCCATCGCCGCACGCGGCTAGGGCCACGGCAAAAGCAACGCACGACAGCGCGGCGCCAAGCCCCCTGAATTCATTCAACATCGACATGATTTTCTCCGGGGAAAGGTTTTGCGAAAAACTGGTTTTGCGAAAAACCGGGACGAATCAAAGAACCTCCCGAAAATACCGGCAGGTATTCGCAATACTCCCCGCGCGAGAGGCCAACGTCAAGCCGGAATCGAAGTCATTTCTTCCCCGCGGGCGACCCGTGGTTTCCGGAACAGGGCGCTGCCGGGCGCGGCGTGAATCCTTTTCAGGGTTTGCGCGCGGGAAGCGTATGCTTGTGGCCCGGCCGGGCAGGGATTGATGATTGCCCCCCCGATCGTGAAGCCGCATGAAACGAACAGACAACATATGAGCACACCCATCGACATTTCCGAACGCGCCGGCGTGCGTTATCTGCATTTCGGTTCCAACTGGGTACAGGGCGCGATGCGCATCCGCCAGCCCGACGCGCTCGAACTTGCTTACACCCGCGAGATGATGGCCGGACTGTTGCTGCGCGACGGACTTGCCCGCGACGGCAGGACATGGCCGCAGCGGGTGCTGATGATCGGGCTGGGCGCGGCCTCGCTTGCCAAGTTCGTCCATCGCCACTGTCCGCAAAGCCGCATCGACGTGGTCGAAACCGAGCCGGAAGTGGTGGCGGCCGCGCGCCAGTTTTTCTGCTTGCCGCAAGAAAGCGAGCGCTTCACCATCCATCTCGACGATGGCGCGCGCTTCGTGCTCACGGGAACGGATCGCTACGACTATGTTTTCGTCGATGGCTACGACAACAAGGCGCGCACGGGCGCGCTGGATACGCTGCCCTTTCACCAGGCCCTGCGCGCGAGGCTCTCCGCCGAAGGGCTGGCGGCATTCAATTTGCTCGGGCAAATGCGGGGCCACCAGGCCAGCGTACAACGCATTTTTACCGCGTTCGATGGACGGGCGGCGGTTTTTCCTTCCTGCGACAACGGCAACGTCATCGCTTTTGCCGCGGCGGGAACGGCGATTTTGCGTTCGCTGGCCGAATTGCGCGCGCGCTCCGCGCTACTCAAGGCCGAAACGGGACTCGACCTCGCATCCACCATCAGCAGTCTGGAAGCCACCGGCGCCCTGCCCGGCGGCGCGCTCGTCCTGTAATCCGCCTTGCCAGCGCGCCTTCCTTTGATAATATCCGCCCGCGCGGTATCGTCGACACGTTCGCCCTTTCCCATGGAAAAGCTGTCATGAGCGCCTTTATCGTTACCTTCGCCGTCATTCTCACCGTCATCGCCGTCATGGCCATCGGCGTCATTTTCGGACGCCGCCCGATCGCCGGCAGTTGCGGCGGCCTGGCCCGGCTGGGCCTCGAATGCGATTGCGATAAACCCTGCCCGAAAAAACTCGCCCGCCTGCAAGCGGAAAAGACGCGGATCGAAAGCCAAACGCCCGCAACGCCGGAGAAGGCCGAACCGCGCCCCGTCCAGGCTCCCACGGATGAATAAACCAAGGCCGGGCAACGCCATGATTCCCTTTGATCGGAAGAAAGATCAGCGGCACTGAACGCGAACACCCCGGCCTCGCTTTCCTCCCCGGGATTCCGCGGCAATCACGTTTTTTCCATCGCCTGCGTCCATAGACATTTTCCGTTGTTCGCTTTTGCAATGTCCGCCAACACCGCATCATGGGCGCTCGATTCCTCCGGCGTGGAACGCAGGATTCTCAATGCGGGGCGAGCCTCTTCCACGGCGAAATCCGCGCTTTCTTCATCTATCGTTTCTTCCAGATCCATGAGCAGACTTTCCTGGCCGCGGCTCATCGCCAGATAGACTTCGGCAAGCAATTCGGCATCGAGAAGCGCGCCGTGCAAGGTACGGCGGGCATTGTCGATACCATAGCGTTCGCAAAGCGCGTCGAGCGAGGCTTTTTTGCCGGGATTTTCTTCCCGCGCCATTTTCAGGGTGTCGATCACGCCATCACACGATTCGGTGATGGGGGGGCGTCCGAGTAAATCGAACTCGTGATTGAGAAAACCAATATCGAAAGCAGCGTTATGGATCACCAATTCGGCGCCGCGCACGAAATCCGCGAAATCCGCCGCAATCGCGGCGAAGGCGGGTTTATCGGCGAGGAACTCCTCGCTGATGCCGTGTACGGCGATGGCTTCGGCGTCAATGGCGCGCCCGGGGTTGATATACGCATGGAAATGCCGCCCGGTAAGCGCGCGGTCGAGGAGTTCGACACAGCCGATTTCAATGACGCGGTCGCCGTTTTTCCAGTCGAGGCCGGTGGTTTCAGTATCGAGAACGATTTGTCGCATCGCGCTTCCTTGCCTGTTTTCTATGCTTTCGCCTTGCCGCCGGCGCGGCGCGCGGATTCGACGCCAAGCCGCGCCAGGGCGTCGGCGCGTTCGTTGCCGACATGACCGGCATGCCCCTTGACCCAGAACCATTCGACCTCATGGCGCGCGGCGATGTCGTCGAGCGCGCGCCACAGATCGGCATTCTTCACCGGCGTCCTGCCCGCCGTCACCCAGCCGCGCGCTTTCCAGCCGCGGATCCATTCGGAGATGCCTTTTTGCACGTACTGACTGTCGGTATGCACCCTGATCGTCACCGTTTCGCGCTTGATCTGTTCGAGAGCACGAATGACCGCGAGGAGTTCCATGCGATTGTTGGTCGTCCACGGCTCGCCGCCCCAGATTTCCTTTTTGTACGGGCCGCTTTCCAGCAGCGCCCCCCAGCCGCCGGGGCCGGGATTGCCGCTGCACGCGCCATCGGTGTAGATGTTTACGACTTCCATGTTTCTCCTTTTTTATCGTTGATCTTTTCCGGCGGGCAACCCAGGCCGCGCACCCGCCGCGCCAGCGCCGAGAGATTTTCGGCGGCGGCGGGTTTTTCCCGCCAGTTCGGCTGGATCAGGCGCGCGCCGAACACGCGCTTGATGCCGTGGATGATCCACACCGCGCCGCACACCGGCCACCAGCGCCGGCCTGCGCAGTCGAGCCATCTCCAGCGCGCCAGCCATTCGGGCGCGCTCACCGGCGGAACATGGCAGCCGAACTGGCTCGATTGCACCTCGAACCCGAGCAGGATCAGCCAGTCGCGCACGCGCGGCGCGGAAAGGTATTGCCCGCGCCACGGCCATTGCCCGCGCGCGCGCAGGCGGCGATGGAGGCCCCACAGGCTGTACGGATTGAAGCCGCAGATCACCACGCTGCCTTCGGCGACCAGCACGCGCTCGACTTCGCGCAGCACCTGGTGCGGAGAGGCGGAAAATTCGAGCACATGCGCGAGCACCACCAGATCGAGGCTGCCGCTGGCGAAAGGCAACGCAGTTTCGTCAGCCGCCACCCGGGCGGGCCGCGCGGACGCGCCGCCCGCCCGCGGCGCATGCGAAGCGCGGATATGCAACGGCATGCGATTGGCCCGCAACAAATATTCGCTCGCAAGCCCGAGCTGGAGGGCGTTGTATCCGAAGATGTCGGCGAGCATGGCATCGAGCCGCTCCTGTTCCCAGGCGGCGAAATACCCGCCAAGCGGGGTTCCCAGCCATTCCCGCGGATCGGGCGGCGAAATCGGTTCGGCGTTCAAGGGCGGAGTCGAGACGGGAGGTTTCAAGGCGGGATCAGTTTACGACGAAAGGATGGCGGCAAAGTCTCGCATGATAGCGATCATCGGGCATCATGACTGCTTTTGCTTCCCCGCCGCCATGTCCACCCTCGATGTCATTCCCCTGCCCTTCGCCCGCGACAATTACCTCTGGCTCATCGGCAATGGCCGCCACGCCGCGCTGGTCGATCCGGGCGAGGCCGCGCCCGCCCTCGCCGCGCTGGAGCGGAACCGGCTCGAACCCGCCGCCATCCTGCTCACGCATCATCACGCCGACCACACTGGCGGCGTCGCGGAGATCGTCGCCCATTATCCCAAGGGCGCGATTCCAGTCCATGGCCCGCGCAAGGAAGACATCGCCGGCGTCGACCATCCGGTAGACGATGGCGACCGGGTGTCGATTCCCGCACTCGGCCTCGATTTACAAGTGCTCGGCGTCGCCGCCCACACGCGCGGGCATGTCGCTTACTTCGGCCATGGCATGCTGTTCTGCGGCGATACACTGTTTTCCGCCGGTTGCGGGCGCATTTTCGAAGGCACGCCAGCCGATCTCGCGCGCGCGCTCGCCCGCCTTTCCCGGCTCGACGCCGCCACGAAAGTGTACTGCGCGCATGAATATACCCTCGCCAATCTCGCCTTCGCCCGCGCCGCGGAACCGGCGAACGCCGAACGCGATCGCTACGCCACGCGCTGCGAAGCCCTGCGCGCGCAGGGCCGCCCCACGCTGCCAAGTACGATCGCCACCGAACGGGCGATCAATCCTTTCCTGCGCACGGACGAAGCGCACGTCATCGCCGCCGTCGCCGCCCGCGCCGGCACTCGCCCGGCCAACGCGCTGGCATGCCTCGCCGCACTGCGGGCGTGGAAGGATACGTTCTGAGTTTCCCCAATCAAGAAAGCGCGCTTCATGGCCGGGAAAGCGCACGATATATAACAATCAGTTCTGCGCCGGGGAGTACGGCAAAAGCTCTTCTATTCGCTGCGCTATCTCACGAAAAAAGATATTGACCCGTGGCCGGATGTGCGGGAGATCATCGTGCCGCAGGCCCGTGCCAATCCAGACGGCCTTGCAGGTTGTCGGGGCGCTTCGGATGGTCGGGGCGTTGTGTGCAATGACGAGGGGGGCGGCCTTCGCAATGACGCCTTCTCCCGATGAATCCGCCCCCCGATGCCCGTCCCCGGATTTTCCTACCAGATGAACTTGCCGAAGAACGCCAGCACGCCAATCGAGAGGACGACCAGCCAGAAGCCCGCCTTGATCATTTCTTTCTGCTGGATGTGGCCCGTGCCGAAGACGATGGCGTTCGGCGGCGTCGCCACCGGCAGCATGAAGGCGAGCGAGGCGCCGATGCCGATCACGATCGGCAGCAGGTGCGGCGGCATGCCCAGCGCTTCGCCCACCGGGCCGAACAATGGCACCAGCAGCGCGGCGGCGGCGGTGTTGCTGGAAAGCTCGGTCAGGCAGATGATGAAGGTCGCCACGGCCAGCAGGGCGACGAAGCCATCGCCGCCGCTGAGCAGACCGCCCATGCCTTGCGCCAGCACCTGGCTCGCGCCGGAGCTTCCCAGGATGGCGGAGAGGGTGAGGCCGCCGCCGAACAGGTACAGCACGCCCCACTCGGTGTTTTCCTGGATCTGTCTCCAGGTGGCGACGCCCGAGATGCCGATCAGCGCGGCGGCGCCCACGGCGACCAGGGAATCGAACTGTTTTTCGCCCCCGAGGAATACGCGCAGCTTGTCGCTGAAAATCCAACTGCACGCCGCCAGCAGGAAGATGAGGATGGTGACGACGCGGGCGCGCGTCCAGTGGAAGCGGAACACCTTGATCTCCACGCGGTGGGAGAGCTTGGGCCGGAACACGAGGTAAAGCACGCCCACCATGAGGGGCAGCATGACGATCATCACCGGCAGGCCGTATTTCATCCAGTCCGTAAACTCGAACTCCATCCCCTGCTGGCGCAGGTAACCGGCGGCGATGGCGTTGGGCGGACTGCCGACCAGCGTGCCCAGGCCGCCGATGCTGGCGGCGTAGGCGACGCCCAGGAGCACGAAGACGAAAGTGTTGCGTTCCTTTTCCCTGTCGATGTTGCCCAGGATGCCCATGGCCAGCGGCAGCATCATCGCGGCGGTGGCGGTATTGCTGATCCACATCGACAGCCCCGCCGTCGCCAGGAAGAGCATGACCGCCGCCGCGCCGAAATGCCCGCGCGCCAATTGCAGCAGGCGGTGGGCGATCAACCGGTCGATGCCCTGCACATGCAGCGCCGTGGCGAGCGCGAAGCCGCCGAAGAACAGGAAAATCGTCGGATCGGCAAAGGTTTGCAGTGATTTCTTGACGTCCATCAGCCCGAAGACCACCGCCAGCACCGGCACCAGCAGCGCGGTGATGGTGACGTGGACGGCCTCGGTGAGCCACAGGGCGCCGGCGAAGAACAGGATGGCCAGGCCGGCGTTGGTCTTGGTCTCGTAGGGCAGATATTTGTACATCATCCACATGACGATGAGGGCGGCCACGAAAATGGCGAGGTCGCGCAGGGAAATATTGTGCCCATGCGTAATGACCTCCTCGGAACTTTCCAGATGCTCGTCGATGGGTTCCTCGTCGAGATTGGCGTTGTCGCCCGCGATAGTGTTCGTACTCATATATAAGACTCCTTTTCCAGAACCGAAAGATTGAGGATGTTCCGGCCAAAGGGGAATACAGACAATCCCTTATTCCGGGAACACTCCGGCGCGCCCCCGCGAACAAGCGGAGATCGCACCGACGCCTCCCGCCGGGCGCGCCCCCGCCTCATCGTCGAAAAACTTCCCTTTCCCGCCTGTATATGCGTACTATCCGCATGATCGCCAATCACGGAAGGCTGAAGCGATGAAGATCCCTCCGGGCACCGGGCCATGGCTTCACGGCACCAGGCCATGGCCTCGCGGCACCGAGCCATGGCCTCGCGGCGTCGGGCCATGGCTTCACAGCGGCAGGCCATGGCCTCGCGGCATCAGGCCATGGCCTCACGGCGTCGGGCCATGGCTTCACAGCGGCAGGCCATGGCCTCGCGGCGTCGGGCCACGGCCTCACGGCGTCGGGCCGCGGCCTCACGGCATCGGGCCGCGGCCTCGCGGCGGCATTCAGGATCGGATTGCCGATCGACAAGCAAGAGTTTACCCATCGGCAACGCGCCACGGGCGCAAAGGAGACGTAAAAATGCCTTCAGGCAACGACTGGCTTCCCGCGCGGGAGCAAGACCTCATCGACCTCATCGCCGTCTGGCAAGTGAAGCTCGCCAACCAGAGTCTACAGACCGCCTACGGCTGGATTGCGAGCGAATGCACCACCACCGTCGCCGCCCTGACGGCCTTCCTCACCGCCCGCGCCACATACCAGAGCACCCCCACGCACCCGAACCGACTGGCGAAGGATGGGGCAAAGAAAACGGCCATCGCCGCCATGCGCAAGTTTGCCGCGGAACGCATCCGCAACAACCCGAAAATGACCGAAGCGCAGCGCGACGAACTCGGCGTGCGCACGCGCGACCCCGTGCCCACCCCCGTACCCGTACCCGCGGAAGGGCCGGAGAGCCGAATCGAAATCAGCGCCCACGCGCCCGGCCAGGTAAAAGTGTATTACGAAGGCGCGAAGCCCTACGGCGTCATCGCCGTGGACATCGCCTACGGCGTGCCCGACGCCCCCGTGGAACGCGCGGACGACCTCCCCCACCGGGATTCCTTCACCCGCAACCCCTGGACATACGCCGCCCAATCCGGCGAGCGCGGCAAGAACTTCTACTACGCTCTGCGCTGGCGCACCAACGAAGGCGTCAGCGCCTGGACGGAACAAAGCCGGGAAGTCATCATCCCGTAACAAGTGCTTCCGATCAAAAGAGGAGAGAAAGCGCGGGACGCCAGTCCACACCCCGCCGCGAAGAAATCAGCGGCGCGGCAGCCCCTCCACCTCGTCATTGCGAGGCGCGCAGCGCCGTGGCAATCCACGCGGCGGTTCTGCTTTCTGGAGTGCCGGGGCGGCCTGCGGGCCATGTGGATTGCCACGGGCCTGCGGCCCTCGCAATGACGAGGGAAAAGGCGATCATCGCAATGACGAGGTGGGGGGAGTGGTGCGCGGAGACGCCGGGGGTGTTTATTTGATGAAAGTCTTCTTCAATACAAAAAAATGATGATATGGGTTTTCAAAAACACGATAATGCTTTTCCAGAGTGAAGCCAGCATCTTCCCCTGATTTCTTTATCGCGTTCATGACCGTCTTCAGGCTATATCCGCGCTTGTTTATTTCCCAGTAGTGTTCGCCATCGAAGGTGTGCGGTTTTGGTCTTATGAACGGGATATC
>JAITLI010000200.1 GCA_031277975.1 Azoarcus sp. | reverse complement strand
GCCTCGCAATGACGAAGGAGGAGGTTTTTGCAATGCCGGGTTTTTCCGATGGATTCCCTTTCCCCGCCTGGCGGGGGAGGGCGCCTCGTCAGGGGCGGGAGAGGGCGTCGTACCGAACGGCGCGCAGCGCCGCTGGTTTCCCGGCGGCGGAAAATAAGCAGGCGTCCCGCGCTTTCTTCCCCCTTTTATCCAGCGGCGCGGCGGGGGGAATTCTTTGGGGAAGGGGGGGCCGCCGGGCGGATGATGACGGGGGGGCGCGTTGAGAGGGCCGGCCTCCGCGCCCGGGCGGCTCGACGGTTGTCCCGCCCCCGCCAAGATCAATCTTTTCCTGCATGTCACCGGACGGCGCGCCGACGGCCATCATTTGCTGCAAACCGCTTTCCGCCTGCTCGACTGGGGCGATACGCTGGATTTCGCCGTGCGCGGCGACGGTCTCATCCGCCGCGTCAACGATATCCCCGGCGTGGCAGAAGAAACCGACCTCGCTGTGCGCGCCGCGCGCCGCCTGCAACAGGCCGGCGCTTGCGGGCTGGGCGCCGATATCGCCGTGCACAAGCGCCTGCCCATGGGCGGCGGGCTGGGCGGCGGCAGCTCGGACGCCGCCACCACGCTGATGGCGCTCGACCGCCTCTGGGGAACAGGGTTCGGTCATGCGCGGCTGCGCGAAATCGCCCTCGATCTCGGCGCGGACGTTCCCTTTTTCATCTATGGGCGAGACGCTTTCGCCGAAGGCATCGGGGAATCCTTGCAGCCGCTCGATCTGCCGCCCGCCCATTACGTCATCGTCGCTCCGGCGGTTTTCGTGCCGACCGCGGAAATTTTCTCGTCGCCGGAGTTGACGCGGAACACGCCTGCCGTTAAAGTTCGCGGCCTCACGTTGAGCCGTACCCGCAACGATTTGCAGCCGGTCGCCTGCGCGCGCTATCCGGAAGTGGCCGAAGCCATTTCGTGGCTGGGGCGATTCGCTCCGGCGCGGATGACCGGTTCGGGGGCTTGTGTTTTTGCCATGGCCGCTTCGGCCGCGCACGCGGGAGAGATCGTTGCCCGCTGTCCGGCGCGCTGGCGGGCATGGCAGGCGGCGAGCCTTGCCCGGCATCCGATGCACACGGCGGCGTGAACGGGTTTCAGATGGGGAGTCGCCAAGCTGGTCAAGGCACCGGATTTTGATTCCGGTATTCGAGGGTTCGAATCCTTCCTCCCCAGCCATACAGCGACGGGCAGACCCTTGGGGGTCTGCCCGTATCGTTTGTAGATGCATGGATGCAAATATACTGGAATACTGGAGCAGTGCTCATGCCTTACGGCAGCCTGATGATATTCACCGGCAACGCCAATCCTAGGCTCGCGGCGGATGTGGTTCGCCGCTTGGGCATCACCCTCGGTGCGACGAAGGTCAGCCGCTTTTCCGACGGTGAAGTGCAGGTCGAACTGCTCGAAAACGTGCGCGGCGAGGATGTTTTCGTCTTGCAGCCGACTTGCATGCCGGCCAACGAAAACCTGATGGAGCTGATCGTGCTGGTCGATGCCCTCAAGCGCGCCTCGGCGCGACGCATCACCGCCGCCATCCCCTATTTCGGCTACGCGCGCCAAGATCGCCGTCCGCGTTCGGCACGGGTGGCGATCACAGCCAAGGTCGTGGCCAACATGCTCCAGGCTGCGGGCGTGCAGCGGGTGCTGACCATGGATCTGCATGCCGACCAGATTCAGGGTTTCTTCGACATCCCGGTCGACAACGTTTACGCCTCGCCGGTGCTTCTGTCCGATCTGGGCAAGCAAAAGCACGAGAACCTGTTGATCGTCTCGCCCGACGTGGGCGGCGTGGTGCGCGCCCGCGCCTTCGCCAAGAGGCTGGAGTGCGACCTGGCGATCATCGACAAGCGCCGCCCCAGGGCCAATGTGGCGGAAGTGATGAACATCATCGGCGAAGTCGAGGGCCGTACCTGCGTCATTATGGACGACATCGTCGACACCGCTGGCACTTTGTGCAAGGCCGCGGATGCCCTCAAGGCGCACGGCGCGCGCCGGGTGCTCGCCTACTGTACGCACGCGGTGCTCTCCGGCGACGCGGTGGAGCGGATCGGCGCTTCCACGCTCGATGAACTGGTCGTGACCGACACCATTCCGTTGCGCGAAGACGCGCGCGCCTGTCCGCGCATCCGCCAAGTGTCGATCGCCACGCTCCTGGCCGATACCATGTTGCGCATCAGCAACGAGGAATCCGTATCGTCGTTGTTTACCGAATGATTTTTCGTCCCGCGGCGCACGCCGCGGTTTTTCGCCTCCGCCTGGTCGCGGGCGGGGCTTTCACAGGAGCCATGAACCATGACCATCAACTTCAAAGCCAGCCGCCGCGCATTGCAGGGAACGGGTGCGAGCCGCCGCCTGCGCCGCGCGGGCCGCTTGCCGGGCATCATCTACGGCGGCGGCAAGGACGCCCTCGCGGTGGAGCTGGACCACAACGAACTTTTTCACCTGCTGAAAAAGGAAGCTTTCCACTCGTCGCTGCTCACCGCCGAAATCGACGGCGAGAAGGAAACCGTGGTGCTGCGCGACACCCAGTGGCACCCCTACAGGCAGCAAGTGCTGCACATCGACTTCCAGCGCATCGACGCCAGCCAGGCCATCCACATCAAGGTGCCGCTGCACTTCATCAACGGCGAGACCAGTCCGGCGGTCAAGCTCGGCGGCTGCCTCATCTCGCACATCATGACCGAGATCGACATCAAGTGCCTGCCCGCCGACCTGCCCGAATTCATCACGGTCGATCTGGGCAAGCTCGAAGAAGGCCACGCCGTGCACGTGTCGCATCTGGTGTTGCCCAAGGGCGTTGAACTCGCGCATCACGGCGAGGGCGACCCGGTGGTGGTCAGCGCGCAACAACACCGCGGCGCGGCGGTCGACGAAGCCGCGGACGCCGCCGAAGGCGCCGCGCCCGCCGCCTGACGGGCAAGCGTTTTCCCGCCCTTGCCGCCGGCGGCCATGGCGACCGCTCCCGCTCCCCGCCTGCTCGTCGGCCTCGGCAACCCCGGCGGCGAATACAGCGAAACCCGGCACAACGCCGGGTTCTGGTTTTGCGAGAGCCTCGGGCACGTGCTCGGGGCGCGTTTCGCCTTCGAGTCCCGCTTCCACGGCTTCGCCGCCCATCTCCGGGATGCCGGTCTGTGGCTGCTGATGCCGCAAACCTACATGAACCGCTCCGGACAAGCCATCGGCGCGCTCGCCCGCTTCTACCGCATTCCGCCCGATGAGATTCTCGTCGTTCACGACGAACTCGACCTTCCCCCCGGACAGTTGCGCCTCAAGTTCGGCGGCGGCCTGGGGGGGCACAACGGTCTCAAGGACGCCCGCGCCCACCTCGGCAGCCAGGACTTCTGGCGGTTGCGCATCGGCATCGGGCATCCGGGTGATCGCAATGAAGTGGTGAATTACGTCCTCAAGCCGCCTCGCCGCGAGGAGCGTGCGCCGATCGACGAGGCCATCGCCCGCGCGCTCGCCGCCTGGCCCATGATCGCCCGCGGCGACTGGGAAAAGGCGGCCCAGCGCCTGAACGCCCGTCCGAAAGAACCCAAAGAACCGAAACCGCCGAAAGCGCCGGATCCGCCATCCGGCCCCGCCGGCAAGGAACCCACATGAGCCTGAAATGCGGCATCGTCGGCCTGCCCAACGTCGGCAAGTCCACCCTCTTCAACGCCCTCACCAGGGCGGGCATCGACGCGGCGAACTACCCGTTCTGCACCATCGAACCCAACATCGGCATCGTCGAAGTGCCCGACGCCCGCCTGACGCAACTCGCCGCCATCGTCAAACCGCAGAAAATCCAGCCCGCCATCGTCGAATTCGTCGACATCGCCGGCTTGGTCGCGGGCGCTTCCAAAGGCGAAGGGCTGGGCAACCAGTTCCTCGCCAACATCCGCGAAACCGACGCCATCGTGCACGTGGTGCGCTGCTTCGCCGACGACAACGTCGTCCACGTCTCCGGCGGTATCGACCCCCTGCGCGACATCGACATCATCGACACCGAACTGGCGCTCGCCGATCTTGCCACGGTCGACAAAGCCATCGCCCGCGCCAAGCGCCCGGCGGCAGCGGGTGACAAGGACGCCAGGACGATGCTTGCCGCGCTGGAAAAATGCTTCGCCCAGCTCGACACCGGGCGGCCCGTGCGTGCGCTCGCGCTGTCGAAAGAAGAACGCGCGCGCATCTCGCCCCTGTGCCTCATCACCGGCAAGCCCGTACTCTACGCCGCCAACGTGGCCGAGGAAGGCTTCACCGGCAACCCCCACCTGGAAGCCGTGCGGGAACGCGCCGCCGCCGAAGGCGCGGAAACGGTCGCCCTCTGTGCCGCGATCGAAGCCGAAATCGCCGATCTCGACGACGCCGACAAGAAAGACTTCCTCGCCTCCATGGGACTCGAAGAACCCGGCCTCGACCGCCTCATTCGCGCCGGCTACAAACTCCTTGGCCTGCAAACCTATTTCACCGCGGGCGTGAAGGAAGTGCGCGCCTGGACGATCCACATCGGCGACACCGCGCCGCGGGCCGCCGGCGTCATCCACACGGATTTCGAGCGCGGCTTCATCCGGGCGCAGACCATCGCTTTCGAGGATTTCATCCAGTACCGGGGAGAAGCGGGCGCGAAAGAAGCGGGCAAGATGCGCGCCGAAGGCAAGGACTACATTGTCAGGGACGGAGATGTGATGAATTTCCTGTTCAATGTATAACGGCATATATATCCTGCATCGGTTCGACAGCCGCATCCCGTCCATATTACTTCGCACGGGGCCGCTGCGCATGCGGATGTCGTAACCAGCGTCGCTTCGCTCCGGATGGGATGACGCTTTTTCCCGGCCTTCGGCCACCCCCGCCAGGCGGAAAAGGAAAGGCCGGGCCAGGCGGCGAGGGGGTGGAAAGAAAATAAATGTTCAAGCGAAACAGTCCTGAAACACGTTGAGCGCATGTTTCCCGCGATCGCCCTGCTCCCCTGACATGATCAAACTCATCCCCGTTTCCCTGCTGCGGGTCGGCATGTACGTGCACGATCTCAACTGCGGCTGGATCGAGCACAACTTCCTGCGCAATCGCTTTCTCGTCGACAACGAAAAAACGCTGGAAAAGATCATCGCGCTCGGAACGCGCGAAATCTACATCGACGTTGCGCGCGGCGCGGATGTCGAGGATGCTCCCACGCTGGAAGAGGCTCGCCAGGCGGTCGATACCCAGATCGAAGAACTTGCCCGCCATCACGCTTCCCCACGCCAGTGGCAACCGGCCACGCTCAACGTGGAACGCCAGCGCGCGCACAAACTGCACGCCGAGGCCAACCGCATCGTCCATGGCATGATGCATGATGTCCGCTTGGGCAGGCAAATCGAGATCGAGCACATCGAACCAGTGGTCGAGCGCATCGTCGCTTCCATTTTCCGCCAGCAGGACGCCCTGCTGCCGCTGGCGCAACTCAAGAATCACGACGAATACACCTTCCAGCACTCGGTTTCGGTATGCGCGCTGATGAGCACGTTCGCCCGCGCCCTCGAACTGCCGCGCGAAATCATCCGCGAAATCGCCATCGGCGCCCTGCTGCACGACGCGGGCAAGGCCGTGGTGCCTGACGCGATCCTGAACAAACCGGGCAAGCTTACCGACGAGGAATTCATCCAGATGAAATCGCACGTCGTGCAGAGCAAGATCATCCTGGAAGCCACGCCGGGCATCAGCCCCATCGCGCTCGCCGTCGCCGCCCAGCACCACGAGCGTTACGACGGCAGCGGGTATCCAAACAAGCTGCAAGGCGAAGAGATCAGCCGCTACGGCCAGATGAGCGCCATCGTCGACGTCTACGACGCCATCACCTCGAACCGGTGCTACCACAAAGGCATTCCCCCCACCGAAGCGCTGCGCAAAATCCTCGAATGGAGCAAATTCCATTTCAACCCCGAACTGACGCAGATATTCATCCGCTCGCTCGGCATCTACCCCACCGGCTCACTGGTGCGGCTGGAAAGCGGGCGGCTCGCCGTCGTCGAAGCGCAGCATCCGGACAACCTCATGCAGCCCAAGGTCAAAGTCATCTTCCACACCAGCGGTCACTACCTGCCCGCCCAGAATATCGACCTGCGCCATTCGCAGGATCGCATCGTGGGTTACGAAGATTTCGAGCACTGGAAAATCGACCCGGCGCAATGGTGCATGGCGGACTGACATCAGGGATCGGAGTCGGCCAGCCCCGCTGATTCGAGCTGCCGCATGGATTGCCGCCCCGCGGCTCTTCGCTTGCGACGGATATTGGCCCGCGCTCAGAACTGGTATTTCGCCGTCAACATGAAGTTGCGCGGTTCGCCGTAGATGCTGCCTCTGTTTGGAGAAGAACTGATGTTCCGATAATAAACCTCGTCAAAAAGATTGTTTACGTTCAACTGGATGTCCAGATGTTTGCCAAGCCGGTAGCCCGCCATCAGGTTTGCCACCGCGTAGGCATCCTGCTGGGAGTGAAAACCGGCGCTCTTGTGATAAATGTCGCTTTGCCAATGGACGCCGCCGCCCATGCGCCACGGCGGTAGGTGGTGAAGAGCTTGAACTGATGGCGCGGCAATTCGGTGCTGGCGCGTTGTCCGACATTGGCTGGATTCGCGTCCTTGCGGATCTTCTTGTCGACGAAGGTATAGCCCGCGCCAAGCTGCCAGTCGGGGGTGATCGCGCCCTGGATTTCCAGATCGACGCCTTGGGTTCTGACCAGCCCCGCCGCCCGGTAGCAACTGGTGGGAGGATAAGACGGGCAGACGTTTTGATCGGCCAAGATCATGGCGAGTTTTTCCTGATCGATCCGGAAAATGGCAGCACTCGCGTTTAACGCGCCATCAAGATATTCGCCCTTGACGCCGATTTCGTAATTCTTGCCGATGACGGGATCAAGCAGACTTAGACTTCCGGGAACCTTGCTCGCCGGGACGGTGTAGAGACGCGGGTTTCCTGGGCGATGGCGGCCAAGGCGCGGAGGCGGAAAGGTGTGGTGTGCATGGGAGGGCCTGTCGAGAGTGGAAAGGTTGCCGAAGGCGGCGGAATGCGCGCCTTTCCCTTGCTTGCCGAATGAGGGCGCGAAACCCGACAGGGGGGGGCGATCTTTTTAGAACCTATTCCATCCCTCCTGCGGGGGGCGAAGGGAATTCATCAGCGGCGCTGCGCGCCGGTCGGAACGAACTGGATTGCCACGTCGCTTCGCTCCTCGCAATGACGAGGAGGGAGGACTTTTGCAGTGACGGAAAGGGGCGCGCGTCGCGGCGCTCTTCGCAATGACGCCCCCATCCGTCATTGCGAGGGCCGCAGGCCCGCGGCAATCCAGGGCGTTCCATCCGGCGCGCAGCGCCGCTGATATCCATCGCCATCTCCATTCCGTTCATCCCTTGTTTCCCTCACCCACCCAGTCCCAGTGTCCCGGGCCGTTGTGGGAATATTCGCGCTCGATGCCGCGCAGGCGGTTGAGCAGGCCGTTTGCCGGTTTGTAGAACACCGCCGGGGGCATCAGTTGCCCTTCCACGAAGCGCAGCGTCTTGCCGTCTTCTACGCAGCGCCAATAGCCGGTGCGCGGGCAGGGGCCGCCGGTGGCCAGCCGGGGCGGGGGGGCTGGCGGCACTTCCGCTTCCGCCTTCGGCTCGGGGGTGAGTTTGAGCGGGCGGCCCGTGGCCGGGTCCAGCCCTTTGGAATGGGCCATCTCCCGGATGCGTTCTTCCTCCGGCAGCGGCGGCGGCGTGCCCTTTTCCCATTCTTCCAGCCATTTGAGCTTGCCGTCCCACTCGGGCAGCGGCGCGGGCGGCAGCGGCACGATCTCGTCCAGTTCTTCCACCATGGGGCTGGCGTAGGAGTAGCCTTCGAGTATGTTCGTGATGATCGTGTAGCGCCGGGCGCGTTCCTCGTCCTTTTGCACGCCCAATTCATCGGGGACACGTGCAAAGGCGTTCTCCAATCCGGCTGTCGGCACGCCCGCCTTGATGGCCGCCTGGTAATACCTGAGCGCATCGGCGCGGTTCTTTTCCGCCAGGGGCGGGGCCAGGTCTTTTGCGTCGAGCTTCAGAAGTATGGCCGTGTCTTGCGCGGCTTTGCCATGGCCCTGATCCCCGGCGCAGCGGATCATCGCATTGCCGATTTCATAAGGCACGGGGTTGGCAAAGCCGAAATTCGACAATTTGTCCCCGATATACCATTGCGCCTCGGCGCTGCCCAGGTCGGCGGCCTTGCGGAAGTATTTCAGCGACGCCTTGGCGTCCATCTTGACGCCGTAGCCGTTGTGCAGCAGGTAGCCCATGTCGAAATACCCCTGCGGAATGCCGGCGCGGATCATCCCCTCGGCCAGACCGGCCGGCAGCGTCACCCGGTCTTCCGCGTCGGTGCGGCTCCGCACCAGGAAGACGATGAGGTTGTGCGCCGCCTTGTAGTGCCCGTGGGCGGCGGCGATGCGGTACAGCCGTTCGACCTCTGGGTAGACCTGCCGGTCTTCCTTGAGCAGGTTCTTCTTTTGCAAGTAGCGCGCGTGCTTGAAGAGCTTGTCCGCGTCCGGGTCGAGCGGCGGATTGCGATCCTTCTCATAGGCGCAGGTGAAGGCAAGCTGCGCCTTCAGGGTGCCGGAGATGCCGGACAGGCCGACGGGGGCGTTGTTTGGCATGGTGTCTTTTTCCGGAGATTCTGTTTGCCCGCAGGCCGCGGGCAGAAGCGCGCAGGACAGCAGGAGGGTCGCCGCGATGCGCATTCGCACGATCCTGACGGACAACGGCGCGCAATTCACCGACCGCTTCACTTCCCGCACAAAACAGCCTTCCGGCGCGCATGTCTTCGACCAGGCCTGCGCCAATGCCCAGATCGACCACCGCCTCATCCCGCCGCGCCATCCGCAAACGAACGGCATGATCGAGCGTTTCAACGGACGTATCAGCGAACTCTGCCAGCAAACCCGCTTCAAAAGCGCCACCGAACTCGAACAGACTTTGACGGATTATCTCCTGGCGTACAACCACTTCATCCCACAACGCGCCATCGGACATCGATCTCCGATCGATGCCCTCGCATCATGGTATGATCAGCATCCTGAAATGTTTGTCAGGCAGGTTTGTAATCCGGCGGAACGCGACACGTAACCAGGGATCGGAACCGGCGTCGCTGCGCTCGACCCGCAGCGTGAAACCCGTAGCCGAATAAGCTGCTTAGAAATGCTCTGCCACGTTTCTATATTTTTCTGCGCAGATCATAGCCGTATAGGCTGCTGGCACTTTAT
>JAITLI010000189.1 GCA_031277975.1 Azoarcus sp. | reverse complement strand
GGGACTTTTTTTGAATGGACGGGTGGGGATGCTGGCGGGCGGGGGGTTCCGATCCCTGATCCCCGTGCCGCGGCGGAATGCTTTGACAACGGAGGAAAAGCGCCATACCATCCGCGGATTATGTCCGAACAAGGCATCGCAGAAGGCATCGCAGGGTCGGCGGCGGGGTGCGTCGCCGATGTTTTCGGGTTCGCGGCGGAAGGGCGCACGCTCGCGGGCGCGCTTCCGGTGGCGCTTTTCGGGCGGCTCGCCGATCAACTCGCCAATGATGAGGGCGCTGTGCGCTGGCGGTTGGCGGGGCGTGTCGACGCCGAGGGCAAGCCGAGGCTCGATCTGGAGGTCTCCGGCCGCTTGGTGTTGCGTTGCCAGCGCTGCCTCGCGGGTCTTGTGTGGGATTTGGCGGTGGAGGCCGCGTTGTGGCCGGTGCGCGCCGGGCGGGATTTGCCCGGGGACGAGCTGGAGGACGACGAGGTCGACGCGATCGAGATCGATGGCGAGGTCGATGTGTTGTCGTTGATCGAGGATGAGATCATTCTCGCGCTGCCGATCGCGCCGCGGCATGAGGATTGCGGGATGCCGCGCCCGGCGGACGACGGATCGCGCGGGGAATCGCCGTTCGCGGTGCTGGCCGGTTTGCGCGGCGACGGCGGGTGACGGGTTCGGCGTGTGGTGGTTTGTATATTCAGGAGTGTTTCATGGCTGTTCAGCAGAACAAAAAATCCCCTTCCAAGCGCGGTATGCACCGCGCGCATGACTTTTTGACCGCGCCGCCGCTGGCGATCGAGGCGGTCACGGGCGAGGTGCATTTGCGGCACCACATCAGTCCGGGCGGGTTCTATCGTGGCAAGAAGGTCACGAAAGGCAAGGACGAGTAAGGGCGGAGGCCATATTTGCCGCGAAGGGCGGTGCCGGGCGCGATGCGTCCGCGCCGCTTTTTTGTTCCCGCCAATCACACGAGAAGTTGATGAGTGTCACTATTGCGGTTGACTGCATGGGGGGCGATCATGGCCCGTCCGTGACCGTTCCGGCCGCGCTTGCGTTCTTGCGCGCGCATCCCGCCATCCATGTGATCCTTGTCGGGCGCGAAGAGGCGCTGGCGCCTCTGGCGGGCGGCGCGCCCGCCGGATTGGGCGCGCGCCTGCGCATTCATCCCGCCGCCGAGGTGGTGGGCATGGATGAGCCGCCGGCCAGTGCGCTGCGCGCCAAGAAGGATTCTTCGATGCGCGTGGCGGTCGATCTGGTCAAGAGCGGCCAGGCGCAGGCGGCGGTGTCGGCGGGCAATACCGGTGCGCTGATGGCGATTTCCCGCTTCGTGCTCAAGATGTTGCCCGGCATCGACCGGCCCGCGATCTGTTTCGCGCTGCCCACGGTCAGGGGGCATACTTATGCGCTCGATCTCGGCGCCAATGTCGATTGCGCCGCCGAGCATTTGCTCCAGTTCGGAATCATGGGGGCGATGCTGGCTTCGGCCATCGACCACGCGGAACGCCCGGCGGTCGGGCTGCTCAACATCGGTTCGGAAGAGATCAAGGGCAACGAGGTCACCAAGAAGGCCGCTGAATTGTTGCGCGCGAGCAGTCTCAATTTTCATGGCAATGTCGAGGGCGACGATATTTTCAAGGGGACGACCGATGTCGTGGTCTGCGATGGTTTCGTCGGCAATGTGGCGCTCAAGACCACCGAGGGGCTGGCGCAGATGCTGGCTACGTTCCTGCGCGAAGAATTCTCCCGCGGGCCGCTCTCGAAGTTGATGGCGCTGGCGGCCTTGCCGGTGCTCCGGCGTTTCAAGAGGCGGGCGGATCATCGCCGCTACAATGGCGCGGTGTTGCTGGGCTTGCGCGGGGTCGTGGTCAAGAGCCATGGTTCCGCCGATGCTTTTGCTTTCGAGCAGGCGATCGCCCGGGCGGGCGATGCCGCCGGTAACCGGTTGATCGAGCGCATCGCCGACAAGATGGCGGCGGCCACGGGCGAAAACAGGGAGCGTGCATGATCCATGCGAGAATCGCCGGTACCGGCGGTTATCTGCCGGGCGAGGCGGTCACCAACGATGATCTGGTCAAGCGCGGCATCGACACTTCGGACGAGTGGATCGCCAGCCGCACCGGGATTCGCGCCCGCCATTTCGCGCCGCCGGGCGTGACGGCGAGCGGGCTGGCGCTGGCCGCGGCGCGGCGGGCCATCGAGGCCGCCGGGTGCGAGGCCGGCGATATCGACCTTCTCATCGTGGCGACGTCGACGCCCGATTATATTTTTCCGAGCACGGCGACCCTGGTGCAGGCCGGGCTTGGCATCAGGAATGGCGGCGCGGCTTTCGACGTGCAGGCGGTGTGCTGCGGTTTTGTCTACGGGTTGGCGGTGGCGGAAAAATTCATCGCCTCGGGCAGCCATCGCCGGGCGCTGGTGATCGGCGCGGAAGTGTTTTCGCGTATCCTCGATTGGTCGGATCGCGGCACATGCGTGCTCTTCGGCGATGGCGCGGGGGCGGTGGTGCTGGAGGCGTCTTCCACGCCCGGTGTGCGCGCCGTCGCGCTGCATGCCGATGGCGGCCATCATGCGATCCTGTGCGTGCCCGGCGGTGTCGCCGATGGCAAGGTGACCGGCGATCCTTTCCTGCGCATGGACGGGCAGGCGGTGTTCAAGTTCGCGGTCAAGGCGCTCGGCGATGTGGCGCAGGAAGTGGCCGATCTCGCCGGGGCGCCGCGCGCCAGTATCGACTGGCTGGTGCCGCATCAGGCCAATATCCGCATCATCCAGGCCACGGCCAGGCGGCTGGGGCTGCCGATGGACAAGGTGGTGACGACTGTCGAGCGCCACGGCAATACTTCGGCGGCGTCGGTGCCGCTCGCGCTGGATTGCGCGGTGCGCGACGGACGCATCCGCGCCGGGCAGCGGGTGGTGATCGAGGGCGTCGGCGGCGGCTTCACCTGGGGCGCGGCGTTGATCGACTTTTGAGCGGCGCGGTTCCGTCCCTGTTTTATCAACGGAGAGAAAATGGCTTTCGCACTGGTATTTCCCGGTCAGGGTTCGCAGGCCGTCGGCATGATGGCGGCCTATGGCGATTCTCCGGCCATCCGCGAAACGTTCGCCGAGGCCTCGGCGGCGCTGGGCGAGGATCTGTGGCGGATGGCCGCGGAAGGCCCCGCCGAACGTCTCGCGCTTACAATCAATACGCAACCGCTGATGCTGGCCGCGGGGGTCGCGGTGTATCGCGCCTGGCGGGCGGCGGGGGGGCCGAGGCCCGCGCTGGCGGCCGGTCACAGTCTGGGCGAATATTCGGCGCTGGTCGCGGCGGAAGCGCTGGATTTCGCCGATGCCGTGCCGCTCGTGCGCTTTCGCGCGCAGGCGATGCAGGAGGCGGTGCCGGCGGGCGAAGGCGCCATGGCGGCGCTCATGGGCTTGGAGGTCGACGTGGTGCGTGCGGTCTGCGCCGAAGCGGCACAGGGCGAGGTGGTGGAGGCCGCCAATCTCAACGCGCCGGGACAGATCGTGATCGCCGGGGCCAAGAAGGCGGTGGAGCGCGCGATCGCGCTTGCCAGCGCCCGGGGCGCCAGGCGCGCGGTATTGTTGCCGGTGTCGGCGCCGTTTCACTGTGCGCTGATGAAACCGGCGGCGGAACGCTTGGGCGAGCGGCTGGCGGCAGTGAAAATCTCCCGTCCGCGCATCGAGGTGCTCAATAATGTGGATGCCGCCGTTTACGACGATCCAGAGAAAATCCGCGACGCGCTTGTCCGGCAGGCGTTTTCGCCGGTGCGCTGGATCGAGTCGGTGGCGGCGATGGCCGCGCGCGGCTTGAGTCATGTCATCGAATGCGGCCCCGGCAAGGTGCTTGCCGGGATGACCAAACGGATCAGCAAGGACGTGAGCGGCGGTTCGGCGCACGATGCGGCGAGTCTCGAACAGGCCATCGCGGCGGTGAGGACGACATGAATTATTCGCTCGAAGGACACATCGCGCTGGTGACGGGGGCGATGCGCGGCATTGGCCGCGCGGTGGCGTTCGAACTCGGACGCCAGGGGGCGACCGTGATCGGCACGGCCACGACGGACGAGACCGCCGCGGAACTGTCGCAGTCCCTGCGTGAGGCGGGGATCGGCGGCGCCGCCATGGCGTTCGATGTGACCGACGCCCCGGCGTGTGAAGCGGCGGTCGCCGACGTCGAGAAAAATTTCGGTACGATCGGCATATTGGTCAACAACGCGGGCATTACCCGCGACAATCTCGCCGTGCGGATGAAGGACGATGAATGGGACGCCGTCATCGACGTCAACCTCAAGGCGGTATTTCGCATGTCGCGCCTGGTGATGCGCGGCATGATGAAGGCGCGCGCGGGCCGTATCATCAATATCACCTCGGTGGTCGGCGGCACGGGGAACGCGGGGCAGGCCAACTACGCCGCTTCCAAGGCCGGCGTGGCGGGCATGAGCCGGTCGCTGGCGCGCGAACTGGGCGGGCGCAACATTACCGTCAATTGCGTGGCGCCGGGCTTCATTGACACGGTGATGACACAGGGGTTGCCAGAAACCGTGCGCGAGGTTATGTTGAGCAATATCGTGCTTGGCCGTCTCGGCAGGCCGGAAGAAGTTGCTGCCGTGGTGGCGTTTCTCGCGTCGCCGGCGGCCTCCTACATCACCGGCGCGACCGTACATGTCAATGGTGGCATGTACATGACATGATCCGGCGCGACGATGGCGAAAGCGCGCCTTTTTGGTAGAATACGACAGTTTTTTTACACCCCGCATGGGAAGGAGTTCATTCATGAGCGACATCGAACAGCGCGTCAAAAAGATCGTGGCTGAGCAGCTTGGCGTAAACGAGGCGGAAATCAAGAACGAATCTTCGTTCGTGGATGATTTGGGCGCGGATTCGTTGGATACCGTGGAACTGGTGATGGCACTGGAAGAAGAATTCGAGTGTGAAATTCCGGACGAAGAAGCCGAGAAAATCACCAATGTCCAGCAGGCGATCGATTACGTCAACGCCCACCTCAAGAAATAAGACGCCTCGCTGTTTTCATGCCCTTCCGGCGGCCGTCTGGCGCGGCCGCCGGAAGGGGGGCTTGGCGTTTTCCTCCGCCTGATTCTTTCGGAGTGGTTTTGTGTCGCGTCGTAGAGTCGTCGTTACCGGGCTGGGCGCTGTCTCGCCGGTTGGCAATACTGTTCCCGAAATCTGGGAAAACCTGATTGCCGGCAGGAGCGGCGTCGGGCCGATCACCCGCTTCGACGCCAGCATGTTCGCTTCGCGCGTGGCCGGTGAAGTCAGGAACTTTGACGTTACCGCCTGGCTGCCGGCGAAAGATGCGCGCCGAATGGATATTTTCGTCCATTACGGCCTGGCGGCGGGTATCCAGGCGTTCCGCGATTCCGGCATCGCGGTCACGGAGGAGAACGCCGGGCGCATCGGCGTAAACATCGGTTCGGGCATGGGCGGACTGCCGATGATCGAGGAGATGCACGATCATTTCCTTGCTGGCGGCGCGCGCAAGATTTCACCGTTTTTCGTCCCCGGCACCATCATCAACATGATTTCGGGGAATCTGTCGATCATCCTCGGGCTGCAAGGGCCGAATCTCGCCGTGGCGACGGCTTGCAGCACGGGCCTGCACGCCATCGGCCTGGGCGCGCGCCTGATCGTGCATGGCGACGCGGACGTCATGATCTGCGGCGGCACGGAATCGACGGTGACGCCGTTGGCGGTGGGGGGGTTCGGTTCGGCCAAGGCTTTGTCGACCCGCAACGACGACCCCGCGACCGCCAGCCGTCCATGGGATGTCGACCGCGATGGTTTCGTGGCCGGCGAAGGCGCCGGGGCGCTGGTGCTCGAAGAATACGAACACGCCAGACGGCGCGGCGCGCGGATCTATGCCGAGCTGATTGGCTTCGGCATGAGCGCCGATGCGTACCACATTACCGCGCCAAATACCGACGGGCCGCGCCGCAGCATGGAGAATGCCCTGAAGGATGCCGGAGTCAATCCCGATCAGGTGCACTATCTGAACGCGCACGGCACTTCGACGCCGCTCGGCGACAAGAACGAAACCGATGCGATCAAACTCGCTTTCGGGGCCGATAACGCGGCGAAATTGGTGGTCAATTCCACCAAGTCGATGACCGGACACCTGCTTGGCGGCGCGGGTGGACTGGAATCGGTCGTTACCGTGCTGGCCATTCATCACCAGATTTCGCCGCCGACGATCAACATCTTCACGCAAGACCCGGAGTGCGACCTCGATTTCTGCGCCAACACCGCGCGCGCGATGAAGATTGAGATCGCAATGAAAAACAACTTCGGCTTCGGCGGCACGAACGGCACGCTGGTGTTCCGCCGCCTCTGATGGCTGGATGACGGGCGGCGCGCCACTCATCACGATACGGCTGAAGCCGGACAGTGCGTTGTTGACGCTGGCGCTGGCGGCGCATCTCGCGGCGGGGCTGGCGCTTTTCCTCATGGATTTGCCGTTCGCGGCGGCAGCCTCGCTCAGTGGCCTGGTCGTGCTTTCCGCCGTGCGCGCGGCCAGGACGCAGGCGCGCAAGCGGGGCCTGTCCCTCGTGCTGGCCGCCGACGGTGGCGTGCGCGTGTGCCGCGCGGGCGGGGAAAACGGTGATGATGAAACGGCGTGGGCGAGGGTTCTGCCCGGCGCGGCGCTGTTTCCCGCTGTCCTGTGGTTTACGCTGGCATGGACAGCGATGGATGGCCGCGCGCGGCGCTTGTCCTTGATGCTGATCGCCGCCGAGGTGGAAGAAGACGCGCGCGGCGATGACGCCCAGTGGCGGCGGCTGCGAACCTGGCTGAACCATCGCGCGGCGCGGCCCGCGCGGGACGGAGCCTCCGCGCCTGGAAATCATCGCGGATGAATCCCCGGTATTCCTGATTTCCTTCGCTGGCGCCACGGACGCCGTCGAAACCGTCGAATCCAGTCGCGGCGAGGTTGGAAAAGACCGCCCATGGTAGACCGCATCGCGCGCGAGGCGCATGGAATATTGACGCGGATGCGATGCGTTCGATAATAGATATACAAAACTTCGTGGAGCATTGCTCAAATGCTTGTATGGCAAAAGTGGTGTTACAGAAAACGCTTTTGCCGACTTTTCCTTGCTTGGCATGGATGTTTTTCGCAATATGTTGCACTTCATCCACAGGATTTCTGGTAAATGAGGATATTGACTTGTTTCAAGTCTACGGGTACCATCTCACAGGTTTCATGTCACGTTTCCTTGATTTTTCGAGGTATATCGTATGAATAATATGGAGCAGGACAGCAGGACAGCAGGACAGCAGGACAGCAGGACAGCAGGACAGCAGGACAGCAGGACAGCAGGACAGCAGGACAGCAGGACAGCAGGACAGCAGGACAGCAGGACAGCAGG
>JAITLI010000080.1 GCA_031277975.1 Azoarcus sp. | reverse complement strand
CAAGGCCACGATCGTCAAATGGCACAAGCGCGAGGATGTGGAAGACTGTTCGCATCGGGCGCACACCCTGCACACCACGCTTTCCGCCGGGCGCATCATTCCCCCGCGATCTCCAGCGTCACCTCGGCCCCGCCCTCGGGATGGTTGGCGAAGCGCGCGTCGCCGCCGTGCAGTTGCGCGACTTCGCGCACGAAGGGCAGGCCCAGGCCGGTACTTTTACGGCCAGTGGCGGGGCGCGGGAGGGAATAGAAACGCTCGAAGATTTGCGGCAGGGCGTAGCCGGGCGCGCCTTCGCCGTGGTCGCGCACGGTCAGGAGCAGTTTGCCGGGCGTCCTTTGCAGGGCAATGTCGATTTCGCCGCCCACGGGAGAGAAGTCGATGGCGTTGTCGAGGAGATTGGTAAATGCCTGTTGCAAGAGAAAGGCGTCGCCGCGGCAGGGGCAGGCGGACGCCTGGAACTTGATCCTGAGTTGGCGATGCGCCAGCGCGCTGGCGCGGGCGGTGATCGCCTGGCGGACAAGTTCGGCCAGATCGAGGGGCTGGCCGTCTTCGAGCCGTTGCAGTTGTTCGACCCGCGCCAGTTGCAGCATGCGCTCGATGATGAGTTGCATGTGGCCC
Source organism: Azoarcus sp. (assembly GCA_031277975.1). Taxonomy (GTDB): domain Bacteria; phylum Pseudomonadota; class Gammaproteobacteria; order Burkholderiales; family Rhodocyclaceae; genus WRNU01. The sequence goes on along the minus strand of JAITLI010000080.1, from coordinate 10,775 downwards.
GATTGTTCCCGGATCAGGGCGGCGAAGCGCCGCCGTTCGGCTTCCGGCAGGCCGCCTTCGAGCAGTTCGGCGGCGGAGACGATGGCGGTGAGCGGGCTTTTCAGTTCGTGGGTGAGGTTCTGGACGTACTTTTCCACGTATTGCTTGCCTTCCAGGCGCTCGCGCATGGCGGCCAGCGCCTGCGCCAATTCGGAGAACTGGCGTCCGCCGCTGGCGGGCGGCGCGGCCTTGCGCCCGGCGCTGACGTCGCGCGCGTAACGGATGAGGCCGTGGATCGACCAGGTGAGCCAGGCGGAAAAGAGAAAACCGATGAAGGCGGAGAGGGAGAGCATGATGAAACTGTTGGCGCGGATGCGGCCAGTCATGTGTTCGATGTAGGGGAGGAGGGTCACGGTCGGCCAGGCGAAAGAGAGGACGCCAATGCGCTCGCCGTCCTTGATGACCGGCGCGGCGACGTACATGTGGGAGGTGGTGGCGTCGCCGGGATCGTCCCGCGTGGTGCGCGCGCCGTATTCGCCGCGCAGGACGCGGGCGACATCCATCCAGTTCGAGAAATCCTCGCCCACGGCCCGCCCTTCGGAGTCGAAAACCACCTTGCCGCGCATGTCGGTGATGTAGACGCGGAAGTCCACGCGTTCTTTCTTGATGTCGAATATGGTGGCGGCGGGTTCGCGCTGTTTGGCGGCGGCCAGCGCGGCGGCGAAGGCGCCATCGCCGATGCGGCCATCGGCAAGTTCGGCGGCGGCGAGTTCGGCCAGGATGTGGGCGGTGTCCACTTGCGCTTCTTCCCGCGTCTGCCGCAGGCCCGGCGAGATTTCGTCGATGACGATATTGAGCACGAACCAGGCGGCCAGCCCGAGGACGATGAAGTAGCCGAGAAAGAAGCGGACGGAGATGTTCATGGCAGCGGGGGCGGAAGCGGGCGGGATGTTGCGGATTCGCAGCCGAAATGATAGCGGTGTCGTCCGGTCTTGCCATGTTTCTTTCCTGCCCGCGACCGCGCGTCTCGTTCTCGCCGCGCGCCCGGACAAGGCGTTGTTTCCTTGAAGGAAGACACGGAAGAAAAACCCCGTCTGTCATTGACAACCTGTTTCCATTAACGTAGGCTGGTTGTCAATTACGGGAGGCGCCATGGACTCGAACCCAAACAAGGCGGAAAAATTAAGCAGCATTGTATTGTCGGTCTTTGGCCTGAACGGCCTGTTCATCGAATGGGGTAATGTTTTTTGCATGCCACGGGGACTGAGCAGCGCGCGCTGGCAGGTGATGGGCGCCATCGCCCTGGCCTCGCAGCCGCCCAGCGTTCCCCAGATTGCGGCTTTCATGGGCATCACCCGGCAAGGTGTACAAAAGCAGGTCAATTTGCTCGTCGAGGATGGGCTGCTGCAAGCCCGATCCAATCCCGCGCATAAACGCTCCCCTTTATATATGCTTACCCAGCAAGGTCAGGAAACTTATCAAGACTTGCAGCAACGCTGGCGGCAACATGTAGAAGCGCTTTCCGGCAATTTCAGCGCGACCGATCTGGATGCGGCGATTCGCGTCCTGTCGGCGTTATCGCGCATGCATGCCGCCACACCCGAACCCGGAAATTGAGAAGGCCATGAAGAAAATCATCCATCCCGTTGCCGGCGCGTTTGCGATTCTCTGCATCGCTACTTTCTGGCTGAGTACCATATCGAGCGAATTATCCGGCTCTCAAACAATGATCGCGCTGGTCAAGCGCGCAATCCCATGGGGCTTCCTGTTGTTGATTCCGGCATTGATGATAACCGGAGCATCGGGATTCGCGCTGGCCCGCGACCGCCGCGGCGAACGGGTGGAAGCGAAGATCAGGCGCATGCCGTGGATCGCCGCCAATGGCGTGTTGCTCCTCATTCCTGCGGCCTTGTTTCTCGCAGGCAAGGCAAAAAACGGCGAATTCGACAGTAGCTTTTATGCGGTACAAGCGCTGGAACTTCTCGCCGGCGCGGCAAATCTCGCGCTCCTGGGCTTTAGCATGCGCGACGGTTTGAAATCGAATGGGCGGCTTTAGAAATCGGGAATCAAGAATCATGGAGGAACTCTGATCCCTGATCCCTGATAGCGTCGAAGCCAAGGTCGACGAGAGTTTCCTGTTGTTCGGGGCGGTCGATGCCTTCGGCGATGACGGTGAGGCCGAGGGCGTGGGCGAGCATGGCGAGGCTGCGCACGAAGCTCTGGTTGCCTTCGTTGCCGTCGATGTCGTGCAGCAGGGAGGCGTCGATCTTGATGTAGTCGAGTCCGAGGTCGTGCAGATCGCCCAGGGCGGAAAAACGCGGGCCGGCGTGCTTGATGCCGAGTTTGCTGGCAAGCGGTTTGATCGCCAGGCAAAAGGCATGGAAAGCGCCGGGGTCGCGGGCGATGCCGTCCTCGGGGACTTCCAGCCACAAGCGCCGCGCCAGTCTGGGAGAGGCGCGCAGCAGGGCGATGAGTTCGGTCACGAAATGTCCGTCCTGGAATGCCAGCGCCGAGATGGTGAGCGCGACCGGTTTGTCTCCGGCGTGGATGCGTTCGAGCGCGGCGCGGATCGCGGCCAGACCCAGCCGCCCGGTCAGGCCGAAACGGGCGGCCCAGGGCAGGAAATCGCCGCTCTTGATCGTGACGCCCGCCGCGAGCAGATCGACAGGCGCTTCGTTGTGGATGAGCCTGTTCTTGCCCTGAAGGGCGCGCACCGGGGTGGTGCCGAGATGGAATCCGTTTTCGGCCAGCGCCGCGGTCAATATGTCGCGCCATTGCTCCTGCGTGCGCGGCGCGGCGGTCTCGCCCAGGGTGTCGATCCTGAGGGCGCGGCCGCCTTCCAGTTCGGCTTCGGCCAGCGCGGTGTCGAGCCGGGCGAGGATATTGGCCACGGTGTCGTCCTGTCCATAGAGGACGGCGGCCACGGGCAGGGCGAGGGGCGCGGCGTCCGCGTGGCGGCCGGCGACGTCGTGGAGGCGCGCGGCGGTGGCCCTGGCCCATGGCTCGATGTCGGCGGCGGGGGGGGCGAGCAGGGCGAAATCGCTGCCGTTGAGACGGCCCGCCACGGCGTCCGGATCGCCTTCGAGCGTCCGGGCCAGCGCGCGCAACAGCTGGTCGGCGCCAGTCCGGCCAAGATCGCGGTTGACTTCGTTGAGCCGGCATATGCGCAGGATGAGCAGCGCGCCGCGCGCGGGCGCGTCCGGGTCGGCCAGCCGGGCGGCGAGGGCGTTGAGGAACTGGCGCCGTTCGAGCAGGCCGGTGAGCGCGTCTTCCTGCACTTGGCGGCGCAGGTGTTCAAGGCGTTGTGCTTCGTCGGCGAGCATCTGCCGCACCCGTTCGGAGAGCGCGTTCATCGCCCGCACGACGACTTTCAGTTCGGCAGCGCCGGGTTCGGGCGTCACGATGAAGCGCCGTTCGCCGATGGCCTGGGCATGGTTGACGAGGGTGCGCAACGGTGCGGTGACGCGGGAGAGCAAAAGGCTGCCGATGCAGCCGGCGGCGGCCACGGTGACCAGGAACCACAACAGCAATTGGCCGATACTGTGCCACAGCGCGGCGTAGACGTAGCCGGTGTGGCTCTCCAGCGCGAGGGTGCCGAACTGCTGCCATTTATCCGTCACATGCGCCACGCCGGGCTGTTCCCTGATCGCGGTCAGGCGCACGAACCATTCCGGCACTTCGTCGATACGCGGGTCGGAACGAAGATCGACGATGACCGCGCCATCCGGGGCGGTGAGCCGGATGGCGCGGTAGTGGCCGACGTCGAACTGGGCCGTGATCTGCAATTCGAGATTGACGGGATCGGGGTCGTTGAGTAATTGCGAGGTAAGCGCCGTCGCCATGACGGAAGCGTTGTCCTGGTTCTTTATGTTGAGTTGCTGTTCGAGGTATTGGCGCGCGGTGAGGGTGCCGACCGCCAGACTGCCGCCGAGGGCCACGAAGGTGATGGCGACGATGGCGATCCAAAGCTGCTTTATCAGGGACATGAACGACGTTCCATGATGGCGCCCGCATGGCGGGACGGTGACGGGATTTGCGGGCGCGAACCGGGGAGATCGACCGGGGAGACAGTCGTGGAGGCAAAGGAGAAGGGCGTCATGACAAGTCCAGCCCTTCGCCGCGCATCCTCGCAAGCACGCCGCGCCAGCGCGACAGCCGCGCCGTTGCATCGGCGGAGGATCGCGCGGCTTCCCGCGCTCGGGGTCCCTCGTGGTTGAAGCTGAATATCGGGAAAAGATCAGAGCGGCGTCCAGCGGGCAGGATTTCGCCGACCAGGCTATCTAGTATCAGCGGCTCCGCAGCGGGCGTTTCATAATAACTCAGCACCATGTGATGCGCCTGGCCCGGGTTACCCGCGCCGATCCGGGCGTGGACATAGACCAGGCGCAGTTTTTCGGCGGGGATGCCCTGCGCGCGCAGGGTAACGTATTTTGTGATGGCGAAATCCTCGCAATCGCCAGCCTGCTTGCCGAACAGTTCCAGCGGCGTCGCCCAGTAATCCGCCTGCCGCCAGACCGCGAGATCGCTTTCGAAGCGTATGCGCCCGTTGATGAAATCATTGGCATGTCGCAACTTTATATGATCGGGCAGCGCCCGGGTTTCCTCGATCATCGCGCGCCACGCCCTGACCGTGGCGGCGGCGGCTTCGCCATACTGCTTGCTGGCCAGCTTCGCCATGGGATCGGGGGTATGCGCGTTCGCCGGCCCTGCCACGCACAGGCAGGAAATGGCAACGAAGCAAAACAGCCACCCCGCCCGGAGGGCGAGCGAACAAGGCAACGAACGGGCGGATGGACGATGCGCCTGGGTAGCCACCGGAAAGTCCCCTCCTGAGAGCGGCCAACGTGCGAGTATTCTGCCTGCCGGAATGTAGAACAGGTACGTGGTATATCATGATTGGCGCAAAACACTCAAGCTGCGGCAACGCCGTTCCTCCCGCCGCGGCAGCTTCGGGAGGAACGACGCGGCGCGCGGCCCATGCGGATTGCCGCGACGCGGCCCACTTCCGGCATTGCCTGGAAAGGCGCGCTCGGGTATAGTCTGCGCCGCGCTGCTGTAGCTCAGTCGGTAGAGCAACTGATTCGTAATCAGTAGGTCGCCAGTTCGAATCCGGCCAGCAGCACCATCTCGCGAATACGCGGGGCGCTTGACACGCCCGGATCGCCGCCTATAATGGCGAGCTTCCCGAGCGGGAATAGCTCAGTTGGTAGAGCGCAACCTTGCCAAGGTTGAGGTCGCGAGTTCGAGACTCGTTTCCCGCTCCAGCTTTTACGCGGCGGCGCGTTCCCCCCCTTTTTCCGGCAATCGGGCGGATTGCCATCCGCCCCTGCGCTGCGCCCCCCCCTTTTTTTCTTTCCCGGCAATCGCGCGCGCATGACCGCGCCGCGCCGTTCCTTTGCCCCTTCAGCATAGGTATCTACACAGTCTGAAATTCGATTACGTTCTGCCGGTATGCGACACCTATGTCCGGGGGGCGAGGGGAATTCGTTGTCCCTTGAGGCGGCTTTCGTTTTCTCCGGGAGCCTTTTGAGAAACTCCGGCAACGCCCGTAGTTCTTGTTGTAGACGGTTGGCGCATCCATTGTGGTGAAGCAATACGCCTGATGCGGCAAGGCCACTGCCACGCACGCCAGCAGGCGGTCCCCATCCCGGCGCGCGGTTCGCGGCGGCGATTGGATCTGGTAAAGGGTGGGTTGGCCGGGCGCTTGCAGTTACCATTACCACTTTTCATCGCCGGTTCGTTCCATGATCCTCGTCATTTCTCCCGCCAAGGCGCTCGATTTCGAGAAGCCGTTGCCCGCGCTGCCGCTGCCCGTGACGCAGCCTGATTTTCTTGATGAGGTGGCCGAACTGGTCGATCTCCTTCGCCCGCTCTCGCCCGCCGCGATCGCGGCGCTGATGAAAATATCGGACAAGCTCGCCAGCCTCAATGTCGCGCGTTATGCGGACTGGTCGCGGCCTTTCGCCATGGAAAACGCCCGCCCGGCCGTGTTCGCCTTCGATGGCGATGTCTATGATGGGCTGGCGGCGCGGAGCCTGGGGGTGGAAGGGCTCACTTGGACGCAGGCGCATGTGCGCATTCTTTCCGGGCTTTATGGCGTGCTGCGCCCGCTCGATCTGATCCGGGCGTACCGGCTGGAGATGGGAACCCGGCTCGGCAATGCGCGCGGCAAGGATCTTTACGCTTTCTGGGACGGGAAGATCGGCGCGGCGCTCGCCGCCCTGCTGCGCGGAGAGGAGGTAAAAACGGGGGTTCCGGCCGTGCTGGTCAACCTGGCTTCGGAAGAGTATTTCAAGGCGGCGCGGGCGAAGACACTGGCCGCGCGCGTCGTGACGCCGGTGTTCGAGGACTGGAAGGATGGGCGTTACAGGATCATCAGTTTTTACGCCAAGCGCGCGCGCGGATCAATGGTTCGCTATGCCGCCGGCAGGCGGGCCGGGAGCGTGGAAGACTTGCGCGGCTTCGACAGCGACGGCTACGCTTTTGCCGGCGAAGCCTCCGATGACGACAGGTGGGTATTCCGGCGGCGGTGAGCGTTCCGGCGCTTCGACTCAGGGCGCGGGAGCGGGGGAGCGGCATCCGCCCCCCGGGGCGAACAGCCGCGCGATGCCGTCCAGCCCGGTATGGTCGAGGCAGCAATCGGCCTCTGCCCGCAACGCCGGTTTGGCGCGGTAGGCCACGCCGAACCCGGCGGCGCGGAACATCGGAATATCGTTGGCACCGTCACCGGCGCACAGGACATCTTCCGGCGCAAGGCCCAGCGCGTCGCGGGTCGCGGTGAGGCGGTCCGCCTTGGCCTGGCCGTCGACAATGGCGCCGCTCACCTGGCCGGTGAGGCGGCCATCGCGTATCTCCAGTTCGTTGGCCCATGCGTAGTCAAAGCCCAGTTCGCGCTGTATGCGGCCGGTGAAATAGGTGAAGCCGCCCGAGACCAGCGCCGTGCGCACTCCGGCGGCCTTGAGGCGGGCCATGAGCGCTTCGGCGCCGGGATTGAGGCGGATTCGCTTGGCGTGGACTTTCGCCAGCGTCTGCTCGGGCAGCCCGGCGAGGAGCGCCACGCGGCGGGTGAGCGAAGTGCGGAAGTCGATCTCGCCACGCATGGCCGCCTCCGTGATCGCCGCGACTTTGGTCTTGAGTCCGCGCATGTCGGCGATTTCGTCGATGCACTCGATATTGATCAGGGTGGAATCCATATCGGTGACGAAAAGGCCGAAGTCGCCAAGCCGCCGCCCCGGGGGCACCCACGCCCAATCGAGCGCGGCATCGGCGCAGAGCGCGGCGACAGCGCGTTCCGTGGCGGTGTCACGTTTTGCGTCTTTGATGCGAGCGGCGCGGGCGTCGATGTTCTCGATGGCGCGCGCCCGGGTCAATTCGGCCAGGCGCTGGAGCATGGCGGGGCCGGGTGCGGGATTTTCGCCCTGCACGACCAGATTCACGCGGCGGCGCTCCGGCTCTTCAGCGCTTCGCGCAACACCGCGTCGGCATGGCGGATCATTTCCACCGTGGTTTCCCAGCCGACGCAGGCATCCGTCACCGAGCAACCGTATTTGAGCAGGGACGGATCGGCAGGGATCGGCTGGTTGCCGGCGACGAGATTGCTTTCGACCATCAGGCCCACGATGGAGCTATTGCCGTCGCGGATCTGGTGGACGACATCTTTCATGACCAGCGGTTGCATTTCGGGCTTTTTCCATGAATTGCCATGCGAACAGTCGATCACGATATTGCGGGGCAGCCCGGCCCTGGCAAGCGCCTGTTCGGCGAGCGAGACCGAGACCGAATCGTAATTGGGCCGCTCGCCGCCGCGCAGCACGAGATGGCCGTAACGGTTGCCGCGCGTGCGCAGGATGGCCGATTGCCCCTGCATGTCGATGCCGAGGAAACTATGCGAATTGGCCGCCGAAAGGATGGCGTTGACCGCCGCCGTCACGTCGCCGTCGGTGGTGTTCTTGAAGCCGACCGGCGTCGACAGGCCGGAGGCCATTTCGCGGTGAGTCTGCGACTCCGAGGTGCGCGCGCCGATGGCTGTCCATGAAATCAGATCGCCGTAATACTGCGGCGCGATCGGATCGAGCGCCTCGGTGGCGATCGGCAACCCGAGCCGCGCCACCGCGAGCAAGAATTGGCGCGCTTTTTCCATGCCCGCGTCGATGCGGAAAGAATCGTCCATATAAGGGTCGTTGATATACCCCTTCCATCCGGTCGACGTGCGCGGCTTTTCGAAATAGACCCGCATCGCCAGCAACAGCGTACCCGCGACCTCATCGGCGAGGCCGCGCAGCCGCCGGGCATAGTCGAGTCCCGCTTCCGGATCGTGGATGGAACAAGGGCCGACGATGACGAAAAGGCGTGCGTCCCCACGGTCGAGAATATCGTTGAACGCTTGCCGTCCCGCGATGACCGTGGCGGCTGTTTCGCTGTCCAGCGGCGTCCTCGCCTTGATTTCCTCGGGCGAGGGCATGTGGTCAGTGGCACGGATATTGATGTTTTCGGTCTGGATGGCAGACATTTCAGGCTCCGCCGGCGAGGCAGGGAAAGCGGGGGATTGTAACTCCCATCAGGTATCAGGTATCAGGTATCGGGGATCGGGGATCGGATTGGAGAGAGAACGGGCGTCCTGTTTCCTTCCCCTCTTTTTTATTCAGCGCCGCTTCGCTCCGCAGGAATGAAACCCTCTCTCCCGGCCCTGACGGGCCGCCCTCTCGCCCGCCTGTACAGACCGGGGACGGAGGGAATTCTTTGGGCGGAGGGAGTCCTTTGGAAAAAACCGACATTGCGAGGAATGCGGCGACGTGGTAATTCAGTTCGCTCCATCCGGCGCGAAACGCCGCTGACTCAAACCTGATCCCTGGTTCCCGATCCCTGATGACGCCCCCGCAATGAACATTTCATTTCCCCCGGACGCGCATGCCCTGCCGGCGCGGAACGCGCGCGACGGTCTCGCCGACGGCCTTGCCGCCCACCTCGTACGCTGGGCGGAACAAACGGGCGCGCCCGCCGCCGATGCCGCGCTGCTGGCGCGCGCGGCGCGCGAACTGGCATTGTCCGCATGCGACGGACATGTCTGCCTGCCGCTGGAAGGGTTGGCCGGCGCACCCGCAAACGAGGCGCGGCGCGCGTTGCTGGCAGGCGGCGTGGCGCTGGAAGCCACCGATCCCGCCCTGCCCGCCCGCGCCTGTCCACTGGTCATTGATGACGGACGGCTTTACCTGCGTTACTTCTTCGACCTCGAAACCCGTCTCGCCACAGCGCTCACCGCCCTGGCCGCCACGCCTCCCGTGGCGGACGAGCGCCTGCGCGCCACGCTCGACGCTCATTTCCCGCCGCGCCCGGATGCGCGGGCGGACTGGCAGAAAGTCGCGGCGGCACTGGCGCTCACCAGCCGTCTCGCCATCATCAGCGGCGGCCCCGGCACCGGCAAGACCACCACCGTCGCCGCCCTCATCGCCTGCCTGCTCGAACTCGAACCGGAATTGCGCATCGCGCTTGCCGCGCCCACCGGCAAGGCCGCCGCGCGCATGCGGGCGGCACTGGCGGCGCGCGCATGCGTCCTGCCGCCGGCGGTGCGCGAACGCCTGCCCGCCGAAGCCCACACCGTCCATCGCCTGCTCGGCGTCACCTCTTCGCCGGGGCGCTTCCGCCACGATTCCGCCAACCCGCTGGCGCTCGATCTGCTCGTCGTCGACGAAGCCTCGATGCTCGATCTCGCCCTTGCCACCGCCCTCGTCGACGCACTGCCCGCGCATGCGCGCCTCGTCCTGCTCGGCGACAAGGACCAACTCGCCGCCGTGGAAGCGGGAGCGGTATTCGCCGATCTCTCCTCGAACTGGTGTTTCAGCGCGGCGCGGGCGGCGCAACTTGCCGCGCTCACCGGCCTGTCCCCTGAAAACCTGGCGTACGGCACCGCCGCGCGGCAAGACGGGGCATTGGCCGATTGTGTCGTCTGGCTCAACGAAAGCCATCGCTTTCGTGCCGATTCCGGCATTGGCTGGCTGGCGCGCCAGATCAACGCGGGCGAAGGCGCGGCGGCGCTTGGCTGGCTCAGGGCTGGCGCGGACGAAACCGTATGCTGGATCGAGGACGAACATGCCGCGAGCGGCGGCGATGGCGCTGCCGCATTATCGCCCGCCGTGCTGGAAGCAATGGAAAACGGTTACAACGTCTACTTCGGCGCCTTGCGGCAAACACCCTCTGGAGAAGCGCCGGGCGCGCGCGCCGCCCGCCTTTTCGCCGCGTTCGACCGCTTCCGCGTACTCACGGCCTTGCACGACGGCCCGCGCGGGCTGGCGGCGGTCAATGCCCGCCTGGGCGCGCACGCTGGCGCCACGCCCGCCACCGGCCCGTTCTGGGCCGGACGGCCCATCATCGTGCTGCGCAACGATCCGATGACGAAACTTTTCAACGGTGACATCGGCTTGTGCCTGCCCGACGCCAACGGCGCGCTGCGGGTCTATTTCCCCACGGCCGACGGCAGCTACCGCAGCGTGCCGCCGCAACGCCTGCCCGAACACGACACCGCCTTCGCCCTCACCGTGCACAAAAGCCAAGGTTCGGAATTCGCCGAAATCCTGCTCCTGCTGCCCGCCCGTCCGTCACGAGTCTTGAGCCGCGAACTGCTCTACACCGCCATCACTCGCGCATCGCGGCGCGTGACCATCGCCGGCGGCGCGGAAGTCTTCACCGCCGCCTGCGCGGCGCGTACCGCGAGATTCAGCGGACTGAAGCAACGCTTGCACCGGGAACCTGTTCGAGAAGCGTAGCGGCGCTGGCATGACTTTCGAGCGCGCGGCCCTGAG
>JAITLI010000059.1 GCA_031277975.1 Azoarcus sp. | reverse complement strand
GGCTATGTTCAAGGCCCCGCTGGCACAAGAGGCCGTGGGGCGCAACCCGACGGATCGGGGAAAAAAAGGGCAGCAAGCGTCACCTGCTGGTGGACGGGCGTGGCGTCCCGTTGTCGCTCATCGTGACCGGGGCCAATGCACATGACGTGACGCAACTGGAGGCTGTGCTGGCGTCCTGCAAAATCAAGCGCCCCGCGCCCGAGCAACGGCGCAGCAAGCACCTATGCGCAGATGCTGGCTACCGAGGCAAGAACGCTATGCAGATCATCTTGGCCCACGGCTACATCCCGCACGTTGTGAGCCGAAAGAGCGAGGCACAGCACAAAAAGCGTGAGCCGATGCACAAGGCACGTCGCTGGGTGGTCGAGGCATGCCATGGATGGTTCAACCGATTTCGCAAACTGCTGGTGCGCTACGAAAAGCTCGAACATACGTTTATCGCGCTCAACCACCTCGCCGCCGCCATCATCGCATTGCGCAAGATCAGCTTACTAGTCAATATTATTTACGGATAAGTCCTTATGCTTGGGATTGACAAGCCGATCCCGGAACCTTGCAAAGAATTTCGATAATCATTACCATACGAGAATTGTTATCAACAAATGTGGCGAGGTTCGTGTATGAAATTGCCCGTCCGACAATGGGCGGCTCAGGTCAAGGCGTTCTGGAAGCGATTTTCCGCCAGCGAGCAGCATCAGCTGGTAGGCGCTTTTTGCGCCGTGATCGCCATTTTTTATGGTCTGCTGGTCTGGTATCCCGGCAACAAGGCCCTGGGCGAGCTGCAATATGAGGAGCAAAAGCTCAAGCGGCGCAAGGAGACGCTGGGTGCGACCGGGGTGCCGCTCCGCCTGGAAAACATCAATATCGCGGCGACGCAGAAAGACCTTGATCAGGTCAGGGCGACGCTCACCCGGCAGGAGGCGGAATTGTCGCGCCTCACAGCCCGCTTCACGCCGCTCGACGACCTCGAAAGCGTACAGATGCTGAAATCGGAGCTTGCCCGCCTGGCGGAAAGCGGCGACATGGAAGTCATCGCGCTCGAACACATTTACCGGCGTCCCGATGACCGCGATCGTCCGCCCAGTCAGGAGCTTTTGAAGGATTCGGCGCAAGGCAGTCCCTATCGGCGACCGCTTTTGCGTCTCAAGGCGCGCGCCAGTTATCGCGGGCTGATGCAGTTTCTGGATGGTCTGGGCGCCCTCACCTACATTGCCGCGCCCGTGTGGAGCGACATCCAGGTCGGCGTGGATACGCGCCCCCGCGATATTCTGGGGACATCGAACGCGCCCAAGCAATGGCTGGAAGTGGAGATACGCCTTGCCATCTGAATTTTCCGCGCCCGTGACGGACGCTTTCCAGGCGCTGCTCGACCAGTTGCCCGCGCACGGCGCCTCCGATCTGCATCTGGCCGCGGGGCGCGCCGCGCATTGGCGCGCGCACGGCGAGCTTTCGATCTGCGACAAGCGGATATGGGACGACGCGGACATGGAACACCTGAGCAAGACGCTGCTGGACGCCTTGCGTCAGGAATCGCTGAAAAATTCCGGCAGCGCCGATCTGGGCTTCAGTTCCGCGGGCGGGCATCGCTTTCGCATCAATTTCTTCCGTTCCCTGGGCAGGCTTGCCCTGGTCGCCCGTCATCTGCCGGAACACTTTTCCAGCCTTGCCGAATTGCTGCTGCCCGCGGGAATGAAGGACCTTGCCTATCTGCCTTCCGGCCTGGTGCTGGTCACCGGCATTACCGGCAGCGGCAAGAGCACCACGCTCGCCACGCTGATTCACGAAATCAACGCCAACATGGCGCGTCACATCCTCACCATCGAAGACCCGGTGGAATTCGTGCATCGCCCCCTGAAAAGCCTGATCAGTCACCGCGAGCTGGGGACGGACACGCCGGATTTCGCGCTCGCCGTGCGCGCCGCCATGCGGGAAGACCCGGACGTGATTCTGGTGGGCGAACTGCGCGACACCGAAACCATGCGCGCCGCGCTGACCGCCGCCGAGACCGGGCATCTCGTTTTTTCCACGCTGCACACCGCCGACGCGGTAGGCGCGGCGGAACGCTTCGTTGGCGCGTTTCCCGGCGAAGAGCAGGAGCTGGCGCGGCATCGCCTGTCGTTTGTCATGAAAGCGGTCGTGGCGCAGCAGCTTTTGCCGCGCGCCGACAAGACGGGGCGCGTGCCCGCGGTGGAAATCCTGCGCGGCACGCCGGCAGTGATGAATCTCATCGCCTCCGGCCGCAGCGCCCAGCTTTATTCGTCGATGGAATCCGGCGTGAGCCTGGGAATGCAGACTTACGATCAGTCATTGGCAAAGCTCGCCCGCGACCGTCTGGTGGATGTCAATCTTGCCCGACCGCTGGCACGCAACCCGGAAGGCTTTGACTGGCTGATGAAAAACGGCGGCAACGCGACGGGAGCGACGAAATGAACCATGAACGCCTTTCCGGGCGGGAGCGCCGCGCATGAGCGACTTGAGCGAGGCGACGCTGATCCAGGCTGGATTGCAGGCCGGGCTGTTCGATAACGAGCAGGTGGCGCGTCTGCGCCCGGTCGCCCGCGCCCGGCGGCAGAACCTGATGGACGCGCTCGCGGCGGATTTGAGCCTGCCGCTGACCGCCTTCTATCTCGCGCTCGCCGAGGTGCGCGGCCTGCCTTACGCGCATTTCGCGCATTGGCAGGCGGATGAAACGCTGATCGCCAAGCTGCCGCTGACCCTGCTGAAGCGGCACCCGATGGCGGTATTGCGCAATCCCGGAGGCGTGGCGCATCTGGCGCTGACCAATCCGGACGACGCGCTGGGCATAGAGACCGCGCGCCGGGTAATCGGCAATCTGCCGCTGGCGCTTACCGAACCGGAGGGAATGGCCGCCCTGCTTTTGCGGCTGCGCGGCAGGGACGCGAGCGCCGGGATGGAAGCCGAGGATCCGGTGCGGCTTTTCGAGCGCGTTTCACGCGAAGCCTTTCTGCGCCGCGCCTCCGACATCCACATCGAGGCGATCAAGAACGGGGCGCGGGTGCGGCTGCGGGTGGATGGCCGCCTGGAGATCATCGGCGCGCCGCTGCCCAAGGATTTGGGCGACGGTCTGATCTCAAGGGTCAAGGTGCTCTCCGGCATGGACATCGCCGAGACGCGCGCGCCGCAGGACGGCAGCCTCATCTACCCGGTGGAGGACGGCGAGGCCATCGAGATGCG
>JAITLI010000054.1 GCA_031277975.1 Azoarcus sp. | reverse complement strand
AGGGCCGCAGGCCCGCGGCAATCCAGTTTGTTCCATCCAGCATGTAGCGCCGCTGATCGATTCGGGCGGGTTTGCGACTCGCCGGGGCGCTTCGGATGGTTGAACCGCCGCGTGGATTGCCACGGCGCTGCGCGCCTCGCAATGACGAGGTGGAGGGGGCTTTCGCTTTTGACGAGTCCGCCCGCGCCGTGCCCCATGCGTGCCGTGGCGTGCAAGGCGCTCCGGGCGCCCCACGCTGGTTCCCGCCTTTGCGCTGCGCGCAATCCTGTGGATGGCCCGTGGAAAACGCTGCGCGTTTCCCACCGCCCCACTCACAGGCCGGCGGTTGCCCACAAGCTCCACAGCGTATCTATATCTGTATTTATGTTCATGGTGGGAAGATACAAAGGGACGGCAGGCGACTATGTGTGTTGGGCGGGTTGTTGATTGTTGGGAAAGGGGGCAACCCTGCGGAGCGTCGCGGCGTTGATAAACGGCTATAGAGGTTTTTGAAAGCGGGTAAGCTCGCCCTGCGGGGTGGCGGTTCGAATTGGAGTTGTTTTTACGATGAGCATGTCCATGAGTCTGTCCATTGCCATTGGGCGGCGCCGTTTGTCGAACGCGCTGGCCGACCGCCTGTTCGGCGCGCTGGCGCGCGGCGCGGCCTTGCTGACGCTGGCCTCGCTTTTCGGGATCATTCTTTCTCTCGTCATCGGCGCCTGGCCCGCCATCCGCGAGTTCGGCCCCGGCTTCCTGGCGCACAACGCCTGGGACCCGGTGCGGGAGGATTTCGGCGGGTTGGTGATGATCTACGGCACGCTGATGACTTCGGCCATCGCGCTCCTGATCGCCACGCCCGTGAGTTTCGGCATCGCGCTTTTCCTCACCGAACTGGCGCCCGCGTGGTTGAAGCGCCCGCTGGGGACGGCGGTGGAGTTGCTCGCCGCCGTGCCTTCCATCGTCTATGGCATGTGGGGGCTGATGGTGTTCGGCCCGGTGCTGGCGCGCTATGTGCAGCAGCCCTTGCAGGCGCTGCTGGGCGGCACGCCCTTGCTCGGGGCATTGGTCTCCGGCCCGCCGGTGGGCATCGGCATCCTGTCGGCGGGGATCATCCTCTCCATCATGATCATTCCGTTCATCGCCTCGGTGATGCGCGATGTCTTCGAGGTCACGCCGCCGCTCCTGAAGGAGTCGGCCTATGGCCTGGGCGCGACCACCTGGGAGGTGGTCTGGCGCATCGTGCTGCCTTATACGAAGACGGGCGTGCTCGGCGGCATCATGCTCGGGCTGGGGCGGGCGCTGGGCGAGACGATGGCGGTGACTTTCGTCATCGGCAACATGAACCAGCTCGCTTCGCCTTCGCTGTTCGAGGCGGCCAACAGCATCACTTCCGCGCTGGCCAATGAGTTCGCCGAGGCCGCGCCCGGTCTGCACCAGGCGGCGCTGATTTACCTGGGGCTGGTGCTGTTCCTGATCACCTTCGCGGTGCTGGTGTGCTCCCGGTTGCTGCTGATGCGCCTGCAACGGAACGAGGGGAAAGGCACATGATGAAGATCGACCGCGCGGCGCAAGAATCGCGCATGGCGCATTTCGCCCGCCGCAAACGCTTCAACCAGATCGCCCTGACGCTGGCGCTGGGCGCGATGCTGTTCGGCATGTTCTGGCTGGCGTGGATTTTGTGGGAAACCCTGCGGCTCGGCTTCGAGGCGCTTTCCATTTCCTTTCTCACGGAGACCACGCCGCCGCCCAATGAGCCGCCGGGGGCGGGCGGGCTGGCGAACGCGATATGGGGTTCGCTGGTGATGGTGGCGCTGGCGACATGCATCGGCGCGCCGGTGGGCGTGCTCTCCGGCATCTATCTGGCCGAATACAATCCGCGCGGCACGCTGGCGGTGACGGTCCGCTTTGTCAACGATCTGCTGCTCTCGGCGCCGTCCATCATCGTCGGCCTCTTCGTCTATGCGGTGATGGTGGTGCGGATGCGGGAATTTTCCGGTTGGGCGGGGGCGGTGGCGCTGGCGCTCATCGTCATTCCGGTGGTGATCCGCACCACCGAGAACATGCTGGCGCTGATTCCGGCGGGGTTGCGCGAGGCCGCCTACGCGCTGGGCGCGCCCAAATGGAAGATCATTCTCCAGATCACGCTCGCCGCCGCGCGCGCCGGGGTGATTACCGGCGTGCTGCTGGCGGTGGCGCGCATCAGCGGCGAGACCGCGCCGTTGCTCTTCACCGCCCTGAACAATCAGTTCTGGTCGTCCGGCCTCTCCGGCCCGACCGCGAACCTGCCGGTGACGATTCTGCAATTCGCCATGAGTCCCTACGAGAACTGGCAACATCTGGCCTGGGGCGGCGTCTTCCTGATTACCCTTATCGTGCTGGGGCTCAATGTCCTGGCGCGCACTTTATCGCGCGGTACGACATCATGAGCATGAGCCAACGCAATATTCTTCCGGTCGACATGGCGGAGCCGGACACGGTGCGGGAACAAGACGCGGTGCGGGACGAAGCGGCGGACGCCTCGCCGGTCAAACTCTCCGTGCAGAACCTGAATTTCTATTACGGCAAGTACCGGGCGCTCAAGAACATCAGCCTCGACATTCCGGCCAACCGCGTCACCGCCTTCATCGGCCCTTCCGGCTGCGGCAAATCCACGCTGCTGCGCACCTTCAACCGGATGTTCGAGCTTTACCCGGAACAGCGCGCCGAAGGCCGCATCTTGCTCGACGGCGAAGACCTGCTGGCTTCCGGGCAGGACGTGGCGCTGATCCGCGCCCGCGTCGGCATGGTGTTCCAGAAGCCCACGCCGTTTCCCATGTCGATCTTCGACAACATCGCCTTCGGCGTGAAGCTCTTCGAGACGCTTTCCCGCATCGACATGGAAGAACGCGTGGAGTGGGCGCTGAAAAAAGCGGCGCTCTGGGACGAAGTCAAAGACAAGCTGCAACAAAGCGGTGCCAGCCTCTCCGGCGGCCAGCAGCAACGCCTGTGCATCGCGCGCGGCATCGCCATCCGCCCGGAGATCCTGCTCCTCGACGAACCCTGTTCCGCCCTCGACCCCATCTCCACCGCGCGCATCGAGGAGTTGATCGCGGAATTCAAGGCCGACTACACCGTCATCATCGTCACCCACAACATGCAACAGGCGGCGCGGGTGAGCGATTACACCGCCTATATGTATCTGGGCGATCTCATCGAATTCGGCGAAACCGAACAGATGTTCTTCAAACCTGGCCGCCAGGAAACCGAAGACTACATCACGGGCCGTTTCGGCTAGAAGAGCGCGCCGCCCCGCCCCCAATCCCCCCCCTTTTTTTCCGCGCGACAGGCACTCCCCATGAGCGAAAAGCACCTCTCCTCCCAATTCGACAGCGACCTCACGAGCATCTGCTCCAAATTGATGGAAATGGGCGGCTTGATCGAAATTCAGATCCAGAACGCCATCCAGGCGCTGGCGCAATTCTCCGTGCCGCTGGCCGAAGAAGTCATGAACGCCGAAGACCAGGTCGACGCCATGGAAGTCGCCATCGACCACGCCTTGACCTCCATCATCGCGCGCCGCCAGCCCGCCGCCCGCGACCTGCGCCTGTTGCTGGCGATCTCCAAGATCACCACCAATCTGGAGCGAGTCGGCGACGAAACCGACAAGATCGCGCGCCGGGTCAAATCCATCGTCGAAGGCGGCGACGCCCGCAAGATGCCCATCGGCGATCTACGCCTGGCCTCCCAGATGGCCGTCACCCTCATCCGCCGCGCGCTGGACGCCTTCGCGCGCCTCGATCTGGACACCGCCGTCTCCATCCTCAAGGAAGACGACCTGATCGACCAGGAATTCAAGGGTTTCACCCGCAAGCTCATCACTTACATGATGGAAGACCCGCGCACCATCGGCGACAGCCTCAACCTGCTCTTCCTCGCCAAGGCGGTCGAGCGCATCGGCGACCACGCCAAGAACATCGCCGAATTCATCATCTACATCGTCAAGGGCACCGACGTGCGCCACAGCTCGCTCACCCACATCGAATCCGTCGTTCATTGAGGTCGCGCCATGGCCGCCGCGTTCTCCCTGAAACCCCGCGTCCTGGTCGTCGAAGACCAGCCCGACATCGCTGAACTCATCCTCATCAACCTGCGCCACGGCGGCTTCCAGACCGCCCTCGCCATCGACGCCTCCAGCGCGCGGCGGGCGATGGACGAAGCCCCGCCCGATCTCGTCCTGCTCGACTGGATGCTCCCCGGCCACCAGAGCGGCCTGGAACTCGCCCGCAAATGGCGCGCTGCGCCGCACACGCGGGAAGTCCCCATCATCATGCTCACCGCCAAGAGCGAGGAAACCGACAAACTGGCCGGACTCAACAGCGGCGCGGACGACTACATCACCAAACCCTTCTCCCCACGCGAACTCCTCGCCCGCATCCACGCTGTCCTGCGCCGCAGCGCCCCGGCGCGGCTCGCCAGCGAACTGACCGCCGGGGCGCTGTCGCTCGACATGGAACAACTGCGCGTGCGCTACCGCGGCGAAGAACGCAAACTCGGCCCCACCGAAACCCGCCTTCTGCACTGTCTGATGCAACACCCCGAACGTGTCTACAGCCGCGCCCAATTGCTCGATGAAGTCTGGGGACGGCAAGCCTTCATCGAAGAGCGCACCGTCGACGTCCACATCAAGCGCCTGCGCGAAGCCCTGCGCGACGCGGGCAGCATGATCGAGACCGTGCGCGGCGCGGGATACCGCCTGACGGCGAAACAGGGCGATTGAGCTGTGCCCGGTCTGCTTTCCCGCCTGGGTGCCCTGCTCATCTTCATGGGCGCGGGCGCGGGTCTCGCCCGCCTGCTCGGGCACGGCATGGCCGGCGTGGCCTGCGGCGTCGCCTTTGGCGCTGTCGGTTGGCTGCTCTGGGACGCCTGGCGCTTCCTGCGCTTTCTCGACTGGCTGCACCGCCTGCACGAAGAAACGCAGACCCCGCCGCCCCGCCTGCCCGGCATCTGGCGCGACGCAGCCGAGCGCATCGCCCGCCTGCTGCGCCAGCAATTCCGCCTGACGCGGGAGAGCGAACGCCGCCTCGAAAACCTCCAGGACGGCCTGCAAGCCTCGCCCAACGGCGTCATCGTCCTCGACAAACAGACCCACATCGAATGGTGCAACCAAACGGCCTGCCGCCACTTCGCTCTGGACGCGCGGCGCGACATCGCCCAGTCCATCACCCACCTGCTGCGCGATCCCGCCTTCGTCGCCCACCTCGCCGCGCGCGACTTCGCCCGCTCCGTCATCCTCGCCAGCCCCGCCAGCACCGCCGCGCATCCCCTGCGCCTGTCCGTGCGGCTGTGTCCCTACGGAGAAGGGCGGCTCCTCATGATCTCGCAGGACATCACCGTCTTCGAGCAGGCCGAGGCCATGCGGCGCGACTTCGTCGCCAACGTCTCCCACGAAATCCGCACCCCGCTCACCGTGCTGGCGGGCTTCGTCGAAACCTTGCAAACCCTGCCGCTCACCGACGACGAGCGCGAAGAATACCTCGACCGCATGGCGCGCCAGGCCGGGCGCATGCGCGGCCTGATCGACGACCTCCTCACCCTCTCCCGCCTGGAAGATAGCCCACCGCCCGGACTGGAAGAATGGACGCCCGTGCGCGCGCTCTTCCAGCAGATCGAAGCCGACGCCAGCGTACT
Organism: Azoarcus sp.; assembly: GCA_031277975.1. GTDB lineage: Bacteria > Pseudomonadota > Gammaproteobacteria > Burkholderiales > Rhodocyclaceae > WRNU01. The sequence continues at coordinate 7,346 of JAITLI010000054.1, read as the reverse complement.
GTCCGCGCTCGCCACCGGCGAAGCCCCGCCGCACCGGCTCGACTTCCCCGGCGCGGCGGCGCTGGCGCGGGCGGGCGAGATCGCGGGCGCGGCGGGCGAACTGCAAAGCGCCTTCTTCAACCTCGTCACCAACGCCATCCGCTACACCCCGCCGGGCGGCGAGATCATCATCCGCTGGGAGCCGCAACCCGATGGCGGCGCCAGCTTCTCCGTGCGCGACAGCGGCCCCGGCATTGCCCCCGAACACATCCCGCGCCTGACCGAGCGTTTCTACCGCGTCGACACCGCCCGCTCCCGCGCCACCGGCGGCACCGGCCTGGGGCTGTCCATCGTCAAGCACGTCCTGCAACGCCACGACGCCGCCCTCGCCATCGCAAGCAACCCGGGCCAGGGGGCGTGCTTCACAGTGACATTCCCGGCGCAAAGGGTGCGGAGATTCGCCGGAGCGCAGGAGTAACGGCAATCAGCGGCGCTGCGCTCTTCGCAATGACGAATCCTTCCAAAGGGTTCCCCTCGCCCCCCCCGTAGCATAGGTATCTACATGTATGGTTCCGTCCGGCGCGAGAGCGCCGCCGACTGAAAAAATGAAATGCCCGTCCGTTTCCCGCCGCAAGAAAATCAGCGTCGCGCGTCGCTGCGCGCCGTATGCCCGCATCCCCCCACATGAAGGAAAAAGTGGCATCCTGCGGCAAGCGCCGCAGCGGCGATATTTTCGCGCTCAACGTTAAAGTTCCGCCGCTTTTTGCCGTATCAAGCATCACTCCTTCCTCCCTCCTTTCCGGAGTCTTTCCATCATGAAAATCGAAAGCCTGGGTAAACCTGCCGGCCCGGCTCCTCTCAGCGGGACGCGGCCGCAACCCGGCCCCACATCCAGGGTCGGCAGCGGGGAAAAAGTGGAACTGTCGTCGCTGGCGTCGACCTTGCAAAAAGCCGAGGCCGCGTTGGCGCAGACTCCGGTGACCGACCAGACCCGCATCGAGGAAATCAAACAGGCCATCCGCGATGGCCGTTTCAAGGTCGACGCCAACCGCATCGCCGACGGTCTCATCGCCGATGTGCGGCAAATGCTCGACGCGCAAGCCCGGCGCGCCTGATGCGGCGCATCGCCGCCTTCCGGATCAGTGTTCCAGCGGCGGCAGCAGGACGATGCGCGTTTTTGCCAGCCGGTCGTGCAGGAACAGGTCATCGAGATCGAACAGCGCCCAGATGATGCCGATACCGAAGCACAGCAGCGAGGGCCAGGCCAACGCGTAACGCAGGCAGGCGCGTCCCGCGGAAATGTTGCGCCCGTTGGCGGCGGCGACCACTTTCAGCCGCCATGTCTGCATCGCCAGCGTCTGGCCGTGGCGATGCCAATACCACACGAAGTAAGCGCCGGTCACGGCAAAGGCATGCAGCAATTCCAGCCAGCCCAGCCAGGCGGGCGGGAATCTCACCTCCAGCCCCCATAAAATGAGCGCCCACGGCAGCAACCAGGCGAAAGCCAGCACACCCACGAGCAGCATGGTCTCGTACAGCATGCACGCCAAGCGACGGCGCAGGCCGGCAAGTTCGACAACGGCGGGGGCTGGCGGTGCATCGGATGGAATGTTCATCGGGGAATCGTCGCGGGATGTGGCGGGAAAAAGGTGTGGAAGCTGGCTCCGCCTTGACCAACACTCGCACGGACTGTAACGTTTCCGGTTTCTGATCGAACGTTATTACGGGGCGGTGGCAATGGTACTGACTGGGGCCGAAATTCTAATCAGGTGCTTGCAGGAAGAGAAGGTCGACTATGTGTTCGGCTATCCGGGCGGCGCCGTGCTTTATTTGTACGATGCGCTTTTCCAGCAGGACGATATCCGGCATGTATTGGTACGCCACGAACAGGCCGCCGTCCACGCCGCCGACGGTTTTGCGCGCAGTACCGGCAAGGTGGGCGTGGCGCTGGTGACTTCGGGGCCGGGCGCGACCAACGCCGTCACCGGCATCGCCACCGCCTATTACGATTCAGTGCCGCTCGTGGTCATTTCCGGGCAGGTGGCGACGGCGTTCATCGGCCAAGATGCTTTCCAAGAAGTCGATACAGTGGGCGTCACCCGCCCCTGTGTGAAGCACAATTTCCTCGTGCGCGACGTGCGCGAGCTTGCCGCGACCCTGAAGAAAGCCTTCTATCTGGCGGCGAGCGGCCGCCCCGGCCCGGTCGTGGTCGATATTCCCAAGGATGTGTCGATGGCGCAGTGCGAGTTCGCCTATCCGAAAGAAATTGCCATGCGCTCGTACAATCCGGTCGTCCGCGGCCATCAGGGCCAGATCAAGAAAGCGGTGCAATTGCTGCTCGGCGCACGGCGCCCGATGATCTACGCCGGCGGCGGCGTCATCCTGTCGGAGGCCGCCGAAGCGCTGGCCCGGCTCGCGCGGCTGCTCGATGCGCCCGTCGCCAACACCCTGATGGGGCTTGGCGGCTATCCGGCGAGCGACCGCCAGTTCCTCGGCATGCCGGGGATGCACGGCACGTTCGAGGCCAACATGGCGATGCACTATTGCGACGCGCTTCTCGCCATCGGCGCGCGCTTCGACGACCGCGTGATCGGCAACATCGACCATTTCGCTTCGGAAGCGCGCAAGATCATCCATATCGACATCGACCCGGCCTCGATCGCCAAGCGGGTGAAAGTCGATATTCCCATCGTCGGCAACGTCCGCGACGCGCTTGAACAATTGCTCTCCCAGATCGAAGCCGGCCCCCGCCCCGATCCGGCCCGTACCGCCGAATGGTGGGAGCGGATCGAAGAATGGCGCGGGCGCAAATGCCTCGACTACAAGCTCTCCAGGGAACTCATCAAGCCGCAGTTCGTCATCCAGAAGCTCTGGGAAATCACCAACGGCGAGGCCATCGTCGCCTCCGATGTCGGCCAGCACCAGATGTGGGCGGCGCAGTACTACCGCTTCGACAAACCCCGGCGCTGGCTCAATTCCGGCGGACTGGGCACGATGGGCGTGGGCCTGCCCTACGCCATGGGGGCGCAGTTCGCCCATCCCGGCGCGGCGGTGGCCTGTGTCACCGGCGAAGGCTCGATCCAGATGAACATCCAGGAGTTGTCCACCTGCCGCCAGTTCCGCCTGCCGATCAAGATCTGCCTGCTCAACAACCGTTATCTCGGCATGGTGCGGCAGTGGCAGCAGATGTTCCATGGGCAACGCTACTCCGGCTCCTACATGGATTCGCTGCCCGATTTCGTGAAGCTGGCCGAATCCTATGGCCACGTCGGCATCCGGGTGGAGAAGCCCGGCGATGTCGAAGGCGCGTTGCGCGAGGCATTCGCCACGCACAAGAACGATCTCGTCTTCATCGACTTCCAGATCGACCGCTCGGAAAACGTCTATCCCATGGTACCGGGCGGCAAGGGACTCACCGAAATGATCCTGCCCGCCGAGGAACTGTAAACCGTCCATCCGGCCCCGACCCGCTGAATTCCAGGAGCGCACACCACCATGCGTCACGTCATTTCCCTGCTGATCGAAAACGAATCCGGCGCGCTGTCGAGAGTGTCCGGACTCTTTTCCGCGCGCGGCTACAACATCGAATCGCTGACCGTCGCCCCCACCGAAGACGAATCCATGTCGCGCATGACTCTCGTCACCGCCGGTTCCGACGAGATCATCGAACAAATCACCAAGCAGTTGAACAAACTCGTCGACGTCATCAAGGTCACCGACCTCTCGGATGCGGCGCACATCGAACGCGAGCTGCTGCTCGTCAAGGTGCGCGCCACCGGCGCGGCGCGCGAAGAGATGAAGCGCATCGCCGACATTTTCCGCGCCCGCATCATCGACGTGACCGAAGCCTCCTACGTGATCGAACTCACCGGCAATCAAGCCCGGCTCAACGCTTTCATCGCCGCCGTCGATCCGGCGCTGCTCATCGAAACCGTGCGTTCCGGCGCCTGCGGCATCACCCGCGGCGAGCGCGCGCTCAAACTCTGATCCGCCATTTTCCCGAACCCGGCCCGCCCCATGGCGTGGCCGCAAGCTCATCCTCCCAACCCAGAAAGGAAAACCATGAAAGTCTATTACGACAAGGACGCCGATCTTTCCCTCATCAAGGGCAAAAAAGTCACCATCGTCGGCTACGGCTCGCAGGGCCACGCTCATGCCCAGAACCTGAACGACTCCGGGGTCAAGGTCACCGTCGGCCTCCGGAAAAGCGGCAGTTCGTGGAAGAAGGCCAAGGCCGCCGGACTGAAGGTGGAAGAAATCGCCGAGGCCGTGAAAAACGCCGATGTCGTCATGCTGCTGCTCCCCGACGAAAACATCCCGGCGGTCTACAAGGAAGATGTCGAACCCAACCTGAAAAAAGGCGCGGCGCTCGCCTTTGCCCACGGTTTCAACATCCATTACAACCAAGTCATCCCGCGCGACGACATCGACGTCATCATGATCGCCCCCAAAGGCCCCGGCCACACCGTACGATCCGAATACCTCAAGGGCGGTGGCGTGCCCTCGCTGATCGCCGTCTATCAGGACAAATCCGGCAAGGCGCGCGACCTCGCCCTCTCCTACGCCGCCGCCAACGGCGGCACCAAGGGCGGCGTCATCGAGACCTCCTTCCGCGAAGAAACCGAAACCGACCTCTTCGGCGAACAGGCCGTGCTCTGCGGCGGCCTCGTCGAACTCATCAAGACCGGCTTCGAGACGCTGGTCGAGGCCGGCTACGCCCCCGAGATGGCCTACTTCGAGTGCCTGCACGAAGTGAAGCTGATCGTGGATCTGATCTACGAAGGTGGCATCGCCAACATGAACTATTCCGTCTCCAACAACGCGGAATACGGCGAATACGTCACCGGCGCCAAGGTAGTGAACGCCAGTTCGCGCGAAGCCATGCGCGAGACGCTCAAGCGCATCCAGAACGGCGACTACGCGCGGGATTTCATCCTTGAAGGCCGCACGGGCTACCCGTCCATGACGGCGCGCCGCCGCCTCATCGCCGAGCATCCGGTGGAAAAAGTCGGCGCGCAACTGCGCGACATGATGCCGTGGATCAAGAAGAACAAACTCGTGGATCAGTCGAAGAACTGAGCGTCGGAGGCGACTGACGGGCGGGCGGGCATTCGCGCCCGCCCGCCCGTATCGTTTTCCGCTTCGCCCGCCGCGCCGGTTTCGGGGATAATCCGCGTTTTCCAGCCCCCTGGCTTCGAGGCCGCCATGTCGCAGCGCACCCCCCATATCAATCCTTCCGTCTTCAATCCCCTGACCGGCGCCTTGCGCGCCCTCGCCATCGACGCCATCCAGAAAGCCAATTCCGGGCACCCGGGTGCGCCGCTGGGCATGGCGGAGATCGCTGAAGTCCTCTGGCGGCGGCACCTGAAGCACAACCCCACCAATCCGCATTTCCCCGACCGCGACCGCTTCGTGCTCTCGAACGGGCATGGTTCGATGCTGCTCTACGCCCTCCTGCATCTCACCGGCTACGACCTCTCCATCGACGACCTCAAGAACTTCCGCCAGTTCGGCGCGAAGACCGCCGGGCATCCGGAAGCCGGACATGCGCCGGGCGTGGAGACCACCACCGGCCCGCTCGGGCAGGGCATCGCCAATGCCGTGGGCTTCGCCCTCGCCGAAAAAACGCTCGCCGCCGAATTCAACCGTCCCGGCCACGCCATCGTCGACCATTACACCTATGTCTTCATGGGCGACGGCTGCATGATGGAAGGCGTCAGCCACGAAGCCTGCGCGCTCGCGGGCGTCTTGGGGCTAGGGAAACTCATCGTCTTCTACGACGACAACGGCATCTCCATCGACGGCCGTGTCGAAGGCTGGTTTGCCGACGACACCCCGAAACGTTTCGAGGCCTACGGCTGGCAAGTCCTCCCGGACATACCCGGCCACGACGCCAGCGCCATCGAAGCCGCCCTGCACGCCGCGCGCGCCGAAACGGCGAAACCCTCGCTCATCTGCTGCAAGACCGTGATCGGCATGGGTTCGCCCAACAAGGCGGGCAGCCACGATTGCCACGGCGCGCCGCTGGGCGAGGCGGAAATCGCCGCCACGCGGGAAGCCATCGGCTGGCATCATCCGCCCTTCGAGATTCCCGTCGACGTCCGCGCCGCCTGGGACGCGCGCGAAAAAGGCGCGGCGCTGGAAGCGGACTGGCAACGGCGCTTCCAGGTTTACCGCGCCGCCCATCCCGCACTCGCCGCCGAATTCGAGCGCCGCGTCATCCGCCGCGCACTGCCCGCCGGTTGGGCGGAGACCGCCGCCCGCTTCATCGCCGCCCGCGGAGAAAAAGCGGAAAACATCGCCACCCGCAAGGCCAGCCAGGACACCATCGCCGCCTTCCTCCCGGCGTTGCCGGAGCTTTTCGGCGGCTCGGCGGATCTGGCCGCCTCCAACCTCACCTTCGTCAAGGGCAGTCGGGGCGTCAGCAAAGAGACCGGCGGCAACTATTGCTACTACGGCGTGCGCGAATTCGGCATGACAGCCATCGCCAACGGCCTGGCCCTCCACGGCGGCCTGATCCCCTACACCGCCACCTTCCTCGTCTTCTCCGACTACGCGAGGAACGCCATCCGCATGGCGGCGCTGATGCGCCAGCGCCAGATCATGGTCTACACCCACGATTCCATCGGACTCGGCGAGGACGGCCCCACGCACCAGCCCATCGAACACATTCCGAGCCTGCGCCTCATCCCCGGCCTCGACCTCTGGCGGCCCTGCGACGCCGTGGAAACGGCGCTCGCCTGGATCGCCGCCATCGAACGCGCGGACGGCCCGACGCTGCTCGCCCTCTCGCGCCAGAACCTGCCCACCATCACCGCCGCCATCGATCCGCAAACCATCCGGCGCGGCGGCTACATCCTCGCCGACGCCGACGATCCCCAGGTCGTGCTGATCGCCACCGGCTCGGAAGTCAAACTCGCCCTCGACGCCAGGGCGGCACTGGAAAAAGAAGGCATTGCCGCGCGAGTCGTCTCCATGCCCTCGACCAGCGTCTTCGACCGCCAGAGCCGGGAATACCAGCTCTCCGTGCTCGGCAAGCACGTACGCCGCATCGCCATCGAAGCGGCGCACGGCGATTTCTGGCGGAAATACGTGGGCCTGCACGGCGAAGTGATCGGCATCGACACCTTCGGCGCCTCCGCGCCCGCCGGGAAACTGTTCGAATACTTCGGTTTCACCGTCGGGCACATCGTGGACGTCGTGAAAGGAGCCTGACTTCTCCGTGGCGGGGGGAATTCTTTGGAAAAACTCGCCATTGCGAGAAGCGCGACGCGCCCCCTACTTCGTCATTGCGAGGCGCGCAGCGACGCGGCAATCCCCCTCCGCTCCATCATTGCGAAAGCTTTCCCCCCTCGTCATTGCGAGGG
>JAITLI010000050.1 GCA_031277975.1 Azoarcus sp. | reverse complement strand
AGCGCGAACTGGGCGAGCTGAGTTCCGGCTTTGCTGCACTGGTTCAGTTGGTGCAGGCCATCATTGCGGGTTATGCCGCCTTCACCAACGAAGTGCAGTTGCAAAACGTGCGCGGCATTGTCCTGATCGACGAGATCGACGCGCATCTGCATCCGTCGTGGCAGGCACAGATCATCCCGCGCCTGAAAGACCTGCTGCCCAATACGACTTTCTATATCGCCACTCACTCGCCGCTGGCGCTCACGCTGTTGAAGGACGGCGAGGCTTACCGGCTGGAGCGCCATGACGACGGCGTGGTGAGAAGCCGGGTGGTCGAAGGGACGAGCCGACATCTGTTCGTGGATATGCTGGAAAGCGCCTTTGGCGTGAATGCCAACGCACTGAAACGTCAAGCGATGGATGAACACGACCAGACGGAGGCCAAGCGGCGGCTGCTCGAACTGTTGGAATCCACGCGAGGGGCGAAGGCATGACCCGCAGGATTTTGCCGGACGCCAATCTGTTGATTGGCGCGTTCGATGGCGAGCCGGACAACCCCGAACATGAAGCGGCGTACCAGCGTGTCAAGGACTGGCTGCTTGATCCCGATGTCAAGCTGTCTTCTACCACGCCGCTTGTCCTGTACGAAGTCTTGCGCGGGGTACGGCGTGTGTCGGTAGACGAGATGGAAACCCGCCTGAAGGGGTTCGATATATTTGACGTCCATGCGCGGGAGGCCCGCCGGGCGGTAGAAATCTTTCGCTTTGCCAAAGATCGGAGTGTGCCGCTGGACAAACGTTCCTTCGACGTATTCCATTGCGTTTGCGCCGAAATCAATGGTCTAGAAATCGCCAGCCAGGATGGCGACATCGGGAAAATCCAACAACTGATCCAAGACAACAAACAAAATGCCTAAACGCACAGACATCCATACGATCCTCATCATCGGCGCAGGCCCGATCGTCATCGGGCAGGCGTGCGAGTTCGACTACTCCGGCGCACAGGCGTGCAAGGCCTTGCGCGAGGAGGGCTACCGCGTCGTGCTGGTCAATTCCAACCCGGCGACGATCATGACCGACCCGGGCAGCGCCGACGTCACCTATATCGAGCCGATCACCTGGCAGGTGCTCGAACGCATCGTCGAAAAGGAACGCCCGGACGCCATCCTGCCGACGATGGGCGGGCAGACGGCGCTCAACTGCGCGCTCGACCTAGCCCGGCACGGCGTGCTGGAAAAACATGGCGTCGAACTGATCGGCGCCTCCAGGGACGCCATCGACAAGGCCGAAGACCGCCTGAAATTCAAGGACGCCATGACCCGCATCGGGCTGGGTTCGGCGCGCTCGGGCATCGCGCACAGCATGGAAGAAGCCTTGCAGGTGCAAGGCGGCATCGGTTTTCCCGTCATCATCCGCCCCAGCTTCACCCTGGGCGGCACCGGCGGCGGCGTCGCCTACAACACCGAGGAATTCCACGAAATCTGCAAGCGCGGCCTGGAAGCCAGCCCGACCAACGAACTCCTGATCGAAGAATCGCTCCTGGGCTGGAAGGAATTCGAGATGGAGGTCGTGCGCGACAGGCACGACAACTGCATCATCGTCTGTTCGATCGAGAACCTCGACCCCATGGGCGTGCACACCGGCGACTCGATCACCGTCGCTCCGGCGCAGACGCTCACCGACAAGGAATACCAGATCCTGCGCAACGCCTCGATCGCGGTGTTGCGCGAGATCGGCGTCGACACCGGCGGCTCCAACGTACAGTTCGCCATCAATCCCGTGGACGGGCGCATGATCGTCATCGAGATGAATCCGCGCGTGTCGCGCTCCTCGGCGCTGGCCTCCAAGGCCACGGGCTTTCCCATCGCCAAGGTCGCGGCCAAGCTCGCCGTGGGCTATACCCTCGACGAACTGCGTAACGACATCACCGGCGGCGCCACGCCCGCCTCCTTCGAGCCTTCCATCGACTACGTCGTCACCAAGGCGCCGCGCTTCGCCTTCGAGAAATTCCCGCAGGCCAACGACCGCCTCACCACGCAGATGAAATCGGTGGGCGAAGTGATGGCGATCGGGCGCACTTTCCAGGAATCTTTCCAGAAAGCCCTGCGCGGCCTGGAAGTCGGCGTCTACGGGCTGGACGAAGTCGAAACCGATACCGAAGACCTCGAACACGAACTCGCCAATCCCGGCGCGCGGCGCATCTGGTACGTGGGGCAGGCATTCCGCGAAGGCTACAGCCTGGAAAGAGTCTTCCAGCTCACCCGCATCGACCCCTGGTTCCTCGCCCAGATCGAAGACATCATCGCCAGCGAAAAGGCCCTCGGCGGCCGCTCGCTCAAGGCGCTGGGCGCGGACGAACTGCGCGGGCTGAAGCAAAAAGGCTTCTCCGACCGCCGCCTGGCGAAGCTCCTCAACAGCACGGAGACCGCCGTGCGCCTGGCGCGGCACGCGCTCGGCGTCCGGCCCGTCTTCAAGCGCGTCGATACCTGCGCCGCCGAATTCGCCACCTCCACCGCCTATATGTATTCCACCTACGAGGAAGAATGCGAGGCGCGTCCGGGCGCGCGCAAGAAAATCATGGTGCTCGGCGGCGGGCCGAACCGCATCGGGCAGGGCATCGAATTCGACTACTGCTGCGTGCACGCCGCGCTGGCCCTGCGGGAAGACGGTTTCGAGACCATCATGGTCAACTGCAATCCGGAAACCGTCTCCACCGACTACGACACCTCCGACCGCCTGTACTTCGAGCCGATCACCCTCGAAGACATCCTCGAAATCGTCCACGTCGAACGACCGGATGGCGTCATCGTCCAGTTCGGCGGCCAGACCCCGCTCAAGCGCGCGCGCGCGTTGGAAGAAAATGGCGTGCCCATCATCGGCACCAGTCCGGACATGATCGACGCCGCCGAAGACCGTGAGCGTTTCCAGAAGCTCCTCAACGACCTCGGCCTGCGCCAGCCGCCCAACCGCACCGCGCGCACCCCCGAGGCCGCCGTGCGCTTGGCCGCCGAAATCGGCTATCCGCTCGTCGTGCGCCCTTCCTATGTGCTCGGCGGGCGGGCCATGGAGATCGTGCACGAACAAAAAGACCTCGAACGCTACATGCGCGAAGCCGTCAAGGTCAGCAACGAATCCCCGGTGCTGCTCGACCGCTTCCTCGACGACGCCACCGAAGTCGACGTCGACGCCCTCTCCGACGGCGAGGAAATCATCATCGGCGGCATCATGGAGCACATCGAGCAGGCTGGCGTACACTCGGGCGACTCCGCCTGCTCGCTGCCGCCCTACACCCTCACGCCCGCCTTGCAGGACGAACTGCGCCGCCAGACCAAGGCCATGGCGCGCGCCCTCGATGTCCGCGGCCTCATGAACGTCCAGTTCGCCATTCAAGGCGAGGGCGACGACGCCACCGTCTACGTCCTCGAAGTCAACCCGCGCGCCTCGCGCACCGTCCCCTTCGTCTCCAAGGCCTGCTCCCTGCAACTGGCCAAGATCGCCGCGCGCTGCATGGCCGGGCAAAGCCTGGCGAGCCAGGGCATCGTCGGCGAAATCGTGCCGCCCTACTATTCGGTCAAGGAAGCCGTCTTCCCCTTCGTCAAATTCCCCGGCGTCGACACCATCCTCGGCCCGGAAATGAAATCGACCGGCGAAGTCATGGGCGTGGGGAAGAGCTTCCCCGAAGCCTTCGTCAAAAGCCAGCTTGGCGCTGGCGTGCGTCTGCCCGCCTCGGGCAAGGTCTTCATCAGCGTCAAGCACGCCGACCGTCCTGCGGCGGTCGAGATCGCCCGCGATCTGCACGGCCTGGGCTTCGCGCTCGTCGCCACGCGCGGCACCGGCTCGGTCATCGAAGCCGCCGGGCTACCCGTGACGGTGGTCAACAAAGTCAACGAAGGGCGTCCCCACATCGTCGACATCATCAAGAACGAAGAAATCGCCCTCGTCATCAACACCGTTGAAGGCAAACGCCAGGCGGTGGCCGATTCGCGCTCCATCCGTACCAGCGCGCTGGCGGCCAAGGTCACCGTCTTCACCACCATCGAAGGCGCGCAGGCGGCGTGCATGGGCATGCGCCACCTGGCCGGGCTCGACGTCTACGCCCTGCAAGAACTCCACGCCAAACTGACACGACACTGATCCACCGATGAACAAGATTCCCCTGACCATCGCCGGCGCCGAAGCCTTGCGCGCCGAACTGCACCGCCTCAAGACCATCGAGCGTCCCAAGGTCATCGCCGCCATCGCCGAGGCGCGCTCGCACGGCGACCTCTCCGAGAACGCCGAATACGACGCGGCCAAGGAGCGCCAGGGCTTCATCGAAGGCCGCATCCTCGACGTCGAGAATAAACTTGCCCATGCCCAGATCATCGACCCCGGACTGCTCGACGCCGATGGCCGGTGCGTGTTCGGCGCCACGGTGACGCTGGAAGACATGGATTCCGGTAAGAATGTGACCTATCAGATCGTCGGCGACGACGAGGCCGACATCAAGGTGGGCAAGATTTCCGTCAATTCGCCGGTCGCCCGCGCCCTGATCGGCAAGTATTCGGGGGATGTCGCCGAAGTGCAGGCGCCCGGCGGCGTGCGGGAATACGAGATCCTCGAAGTCGTCTACGTCTGAAAACACCGCTTTCTTCCCGGCCCGCGCCGCCGCCCGCCAAAAGCGCCGCCGCCAGCCGGGCGCGGCGCAAGATACGGGTCAGTTGACGCGCACCATATCGGCGCGTTCGCCGGGAGTCGTCTCGGAGAGCAGTTTGACGACAAAGCCTTGGCCCGTCCTGATTACGGAAGCCTGTTCCTGCGTGAGGGTATGCTCGATCTTGTCCGGCGTCAGGTTCCACATCGCGCCGGAAAGCGGGTCGATGATCACCATGCCCAATGCGCCGCCAAGAATGATGTTGGCAAAATACCAGCCGGAAATCTTG
>JAITLI010000181.1 GCA_031277975.1 Azoarcus sp. | reverse complement strand
ACTCCAGCCCCTTGGCCGCGTGCAGCGTGGCGAGTTGTACGCCGTCGAAATCGGGGGTTTCCTTGTCGAGCATCGAAGCGAGCGCGATGCTCTGGGTCAGTTCGATCAGGTTCTTGCCATCCTCGCCGCCCCGGCGCCCAAGCCAGGCGGTGAACTCGGAAACATTGCGCCATTTCGTTTCCGCCTCGCCGCTGTCGTGGTGCGTGAAAAGCCACTGCTCATAGCCGATCGCCGCCAGCAGATCGGCCAGCACCCCCTCCGCCGCCTCGTGCAGGGCGCGGTGCCGCATGCGGGTGACGAAGGCGGTGAATTGGCGCACGGCCTCGATCTGGCGAACCTGCGCATGCTCACCCGCGCCTTCTTCGGCGGCTGCGGCGAACAGGCTCAGGCTGCGGTTGCCGGCGTAGCGGCCCAGCGCCTCGATGGTGGCCGCGCCGATGCCGCGCCGGGGGACGGTGATGGCGCGGATGAAAGCGAGATCATCGTCCTCGTTCGCCAGCAGGCGCAGCCATGCCACGAGATCACGAATCTCGGCGCGGTCGAAAAAGCTCTGCCCGCCGGAGATGACGTAGGGGATATTCTGATTGCGCAAATACTGTTCGACGAGGCGGGCCTGGTGGTTGCCGCGATAGAGAACGGCGTAATCGCGGAAATGGGTGCGATGCGCGAACTTGTGGGCGCTGATCTTCATCGCCACCCACTCGGCTTCGTGCTCGGCGTCGCGGCAGGCCGTGGCCGCCACCGCCTCGCCGTCGCCATGCTCCGACCACAGCCTTTTCTCGAATAGCTTGGTGTTGTGGGCGATCACCCGGTTGGCCGCCTCCAGGATGCGCCGCGACGAACGGTAATTCTGTTCGAGTTTGACGAGCTTGAGGCCGGGGAAATCTTCCTGCAACTGACGCAGGTTTTCGACATCGGCGCCGCGCCAGGCGTAGATCGCCTGATCGTCGTCGCCCACGGCGGTAAACGCGCCGCGCGCGCCGGTCAATTGGCGCAGCAGCCGGTACTGGGCGCGATTGGTATCCTGATACTCGTCGACGAGCAAATAACGCAGCCGGTTTTGCCAGCGCTCGCGCACTTCGGCATTGTCCTCGAACAAGCGCACCGGCAACGCGATGAGATCGTCGAAATCGACGGCCTGATAGGCCCGCAAAGTACGCTCGTAATCGGGATAAATCCGCGCCGCCGCGGCGGCGATCTCGTCGCCGGCCAGCCGCGCCGCCTCGGCGGGCGGGATCATCGCGTTCTTCCACGCCGAAATCCGCCATTGCAATTGCCGCGCGATTCCCTTGTCGACGTCCGCGGCGATGTCGGCGACGATCTGGGCCGTATCAGCGGCGTCGAGAATGGAAAATTGCGGCTTGAGTCCGCAATGGCGCGCTTCCGCGCGGATGATCCGCACCCCCAGCGCATGGAAGGTACACACCGTCAGCCCTTCCGGCGCCCGTCCTCCTGTGAGTTGGGCCACCCGCTCCCGCATCTCGCGCGCCGCCTTGTTGGTAAAAGTGATCGCCGCCACGCTGGAAGCGGCCAGGCCGCACTCGCCGACCAGATAGGCGATCTTGCGCGTGATGACCCGCGTCTTGCCGCTTCCCGCCCCCGCGAGCACCAGACAGGGACCGTCCAGATAACGGATGGCTTCGCGTTGCGGGGCGTTGAGTTGGGACGGCATCGGACGGCAGCGGAGAACGGCGGGGAACGAAGTGTAACGAACATGATGCGCGGCGATGGGGCAATGACGATGGGCGCCGCGATGGCGCGTTCTTTCAGAGAGATTCGATCCCCGATGTCAGGCCGGATTGAGTTTCTTGAATTTGGCGAGCAGGTCGTCCTGCGATTCGGGGTGCGTGGGGTCTTTCAGGATACAGTCGACCGGGCAAACCTGCGTGCATTGCGGTTCGTCGAAATGGCCGACGCATTCGGTGCATTTGGCGGGGTCGATCACGTAGACCTCGTCGCCCTGGGAAATCGCGCTATTGGGGCATTCGGGTTCACAGACGTCGCAGTTGATGCATTCGTCGGTAATCATCAGGGACATATCGTCAGTTTCCTTGCTTTATATCTTGTGGAATTTCTGTCGCAGGCGCGGGAGGATCGCCGGGGGGACGAGATCGCTCACGTCGCCGCCATGGCGGGCGATTTCGCGCACGACGGTGGCGGAAAGAAAACGGTGTTCCTCGGCGGGCGGAAGGAACACCGTTTCCAAGTCGGAGTATAGCTTGCGGTTCATGACTGCCATCTGGGTTTCGTATTCGAAGTCGGCCACGGTGCGCGCGCCGCGCACGATGATGCGCGCGCCGCGCTGGCGCAGGAGGTCCACCAGCAGGCAGTCGAAACCGGCGACTTCGACGTTGCCGAGCGGGCGCAGGGCTTCGGCGGCGAGGGCGATCCGTTCTTCGTGCGAGAAGAGCGCTTCCCGGCGGCTGGCCGCCACCGCGACAATGACGCGCTCGAACAGCAGCGCCGCCCGGCGCACGAGATCTTCGTGCCCGCGCGTCAACGGATCGAAGGTGCCGGGAAAAACCGCCACGGTATTTTTCATGCTGTGCCAGCGCGCTCCATGAGGTGGAAATGAACTTGCCCGGCGCGGCCTTGCCTGACCACACGCCATCCGGCGCTTTCCGCGAGCGGGGCTGCCGCTTCGGCGTAGATCCGGCTTTCGGGCCGCATGATCCGGTCGAGCAGCGGCATGACGCGCCCGATCCAGTCTTGCCGGTAGGGCGGGTCGACAAAGGCGACATCGAAGACTTGCCGGGTCGAGCCGAGGAAGTCTACCGCATCGCCATGGATAATCTCTACTTGTGCCGCCAGCAGGGTTGCGGCGCTGCGGCGCAGGGCGGCGCAGGCGCGCGCGTCACGTTCGACGAGCGTGACCGGGGCGGCGCCGCGCGAGGCGGCTTCAAGACCGAGAGCGCCAGTTCCCGCGAAGAGATCAAGGCAGGCGAGACCCGCGAGATTTTGCCCGAGCCAGTTGAACAGAGTTTCGCGCACGCGATCCGGCGTGGGGCGCAACCCCGGTACGCCGGCGGGAATGGCGATCAGCCGCGAGCGCCATGTTCCGCCAATGATGCGCACCCGATTCAAGGTTTTGCCGCTGCGCCGCCGCTTTTGCCGCTATCGTCCTTGTCCCCGTCGCCTCCGGCGATCACGGTGACGAGGCGGCCGGGATGAATGCGGCGGGCAAAGGCGTCGCGCACCGCCTCGCGGCCGACGGCGGCTACTTCGCGCGGGTAGCGCTCCAGCCAGTCGGCGGGCAGGCGGTAGAAGCCGATCATGGCGACGTAGCCGAGGATTTTGCGGTTGGAGTCGAGGCGCAGGCCAAAGCCGTTGCTGATGTTGTCGCGCGCCATCTGCAGTTCTTTTTCCGTGGGGCCTTCGGCGATGAAGGCGGCAAGGGTGTCGCGCACGACTTGCAGGGCGAGCGCGCTCTGGCTGCCGCGCGTTTGCAGGCCGATCTGGAAGGGGCCGGCGACGAGGCGCGGTTCGAGGTAGCTGTGGATGTCGTAGACCAGGCCGCGTTTTTCGCGCACTTCGCGCATGAGCCGCGAGGTGAAGCCACCGCCGCCGAGGACGTGGTTGCCGACCAGGAGCGGGAAGTAGTCGGGATCGTCGCGGCGCATGCCCGGCTGGCCGATGAGGATGTGCGCCTGGGCGGAGGGGTTGGCGATGCGCGTCTCGCCGCCTTCGGGCAGGGCCGGGGCCGGCGGCGGTTCGGGGACGCTGCCTTTGGGCAGGGCGCGGGTGAGGGCGACGGCGATCTTTTCCGCCGTGCGGCGGTCGAGGTCGCCGACGATGGCGATGGCGGCGTTGCGCGCGCCGTAGTGGCGGGCGTGGAAGGCGACGAGATCGTCGCGGGTAATGGCGCCGAGCGATTCGGCGTCGACGTTGGCACCGTAAGGATGGCCGGCATAGATCGCGGCGTCGAAGGCGCGGGAAGCCAGGGTCGCGGGGCGGGTGAGCGATTCGCGCAGGGCGGCGAGTGCGCGGGTGCGTTCGCGTTCGAGCGCCGGGGCGGGAAAGGCGGGACGGGCGAGTATGGTGGCGGCGAGCGCCACGGCGGCGTCACGCTCTTTTGCCGTCGACAGGGTGCGCAGCGTGAGGCTGACGCGATCCTGGTCGACGTCGCCGCCGAGGATCAGGCCAAGATCGGCGGCGCGTTCGGAGATCGCCTGTTCGTCGAGATCGCCCGCGCCCGCGTCGAGCAGGGTGCGGGTGAGACCGGCGAGGCCGCGCTTGTCCGCCGGGTCGGCGGCGCTGCCGGAGGCGAAGTCGATCTGGATGTCGATGATCGGCAGTTCGTGGCTGGCGACGAAACTGACCCGCGCGCCGGTGGGCGCGGTCCATTGCTGGATTTTGGGGGCGGCGTGCGCCGCGCCGGCGAGGAGGACGGAAGCGGCGGCCAGCGCCGCGAACGGGGCCATGCGCCGTGGGCGGTGGCGGAAAAGAGGGACGGGAAGATTCATTGCAAACGGACTCCGGGATGGAAACTTCTGCGCGCGGGGAGCCTCTGGCGGCCGCGCGGCCAGGGTGCGGGCAAGGTCTCAGGGGGACGCCGCCGCGGCAGGCGGCAGAGGATCGAGGCGCGCCGTCGTGAGCGTGTCGTCGCTGAAGTAACGGCGGGCGACATCGCGCACTTGCGCGGCGGTGACCGCGCGCAGGCCGGCGAGCAGGCGCTCGTCGTCGCGCCACGACAGGCCCGAGGCTTCGAGCTGGCCGATCTCCAGCGCCTGCCCCATCAGCGAATCGCGCGCGTAGATACGCGAGGCGACCGCCTGGGTCTTGACCCGGTTCAGTTCGGCTTCGCTCACGCCTTCGTCGCGGATGCGTTGCAATTCGGCGCGCAGCGCGGCGGCGAGCGCCTCCACACTTTGCCCCGGCGCGGGGGTGCCTTCGAGATAGAAGAGCGCTGGGCCGCGATTGATGCTGTCGTAGCCCGCACCAGCCGATACCGCGATGCGGCGCTCGCGCACGAGCGCGCGGTTGAGGCGCGCGCCTTCGTAGCCGTCGAGGATTTCGGCCAGCACTTGCAGTGCATAGACGTCGCGGTCGGCGGCGGGGTCGCGCAGCGCCGGCGCCGGCCAGGCCATGGCGAGGTAGGGCAGTTCCGCCGGGGCGCGCACAACGGCGGCACGCGCGCCGCGCTGCGCGGGTTCGTTGCTGATGCGGCGCGCGGGCAGGCTGGAAGCCGCGATCGCGCCGTAATGCTGGCGGGCGAGCTTGAACACGGCTTCGTGGTCGACGTTGCCGACCACGACGAGGCAGGCGTTGTTGGGGGCGTACCAGCGCCGGTACCAGGCGCGCGCGTCCTCGGCGGTCATGGTTTCGAGGTCGGGCATCCAGCCGATGATGGGGTGATGGTAGGGATGCGCCTGGAAGGCGGTCGCCATCAGTTGCTCATGGACGAGGGCGCGCGGCTGGTCGTCGGTGCGCAGGCGGCGCTCTTCCTTGATGACTTCGATCTCGCGCGCGAACGCCTCGTCGTCGAGCACGAGATTTTTCATGCGGTCGGCTTCGAGCGCCATCATCGCGCCGAGGTGGGCGGGGGGAATCTGCTGGAAATAGGCGGTATAGTCGCGGCTGGTGAAGGCGTTGTCGCGCCCGCCCACGGCGGAGACACGGGCGCTGAATTCGCCGGGGCCGACATCGCGGGTGCCCTTGAACATCATGTGTTCGAGGACATGCGCGACGCCGGTGACGCCTTCCGGCTCGTCGATCGCGCCGCTGCGATACCACACCATGTGCACGACCGAGGGGGCGCGGCGATCTTCGCGCACCACGACTTTCATGCCGTTATCCAGAGTCGTCTCGAACGGATTGGCCTGGGCGGAAAGCGCGGCCAGCAACGCCGCGCCCGTCAGCGCGAGGCGGGTAAGAGTCCGCTGCAACGCGGGGGAAGTATGAGACATGTGACCGTCCTGCATCTGTTAGAATCCGCGCCATCTCCACGGCCCGGCATCTTAGCCGCATCCGGAGGTTCGTGGCGCACCCGAAACTGCCTTGGTGTCTGTTTTTTTATGTTTGGTCTCTTCAAAAAGCCAGCCCGGCGCGATACCGCCGCGCCCTCCGGCATCCCGCGGGGCGATACCTCCGCCACCGAAACGGCGAACAGGTTCGACACCGCCGGGGCCGCACCGGTTCCCTCCGCGGAAGCGGACGCAGCCATTCCCGCGGAGACCGCCGCCCCCGCGCCTGCGGAAGCGCCGCCCGCCAAACGCTCATGGGCCGAGCGCCTGAAAGCGGGGCTGTCGCGCACCCGCCAGCAGCTTGGCGGCGGCCTGGCGAACCTGTTCGGCTGGCGCAAGATCGACGAAGCATTGCTCGAAGAACTCGAAGCCACACTGCTGATGGCCGACTGCGGCGTTGGCGTGACGCAACACCTGATCGGCGAACTGCGCGCGCGCTGGAAAAAAGACCGGCTGGAGACCGCCAGCCAGTTGCAAGAGACGCTCGCCAGCGCGTTGCTCCAGATCATCGCCCCGCTCGAAGAAGCGCTCGATGTCTCCGGCCACAAGCCCTGCATCATCATGCTGGCCGGGGTCAACGGCTCCGGCAAGACCACCTCCATCGGCAAGCTCGCCAAATACTTCCAGACGCAGGGCAAGAGCGTCCTGCTGGCGGCGGGCGACACATTCCGCGCCGCCGCCCGCGAACAATTGATGACCTGGGGCGAAAGAAACAACGTCACCGTGATCGCGCAGGATGGCGGCGACGCCGCCGCGGTGATCTTCGACGCCATCAACGCCGCGCGCGCGCGCGGCATCGACATCGTCCTCGCCGATACCGCCGGGCGGCTGCCGACGCAGCTCCACCTGATGGAAGAGATCGCCAAGGTGCGGCGGGTGATCGCCAAGGCCGACCCTTCCGGGCCGCACGAAGTCCTGCTCGTGCTCGACGCCAACATCGGCCAGAATGCGCTCGCGCAGGTCAAGGCGTTCGACGCCGCCATCGGCGTCACCGGCCTCGTGCTCACCAAGCTCGACGGTACCGCCAAGGGCGGCGTGGTGGCGGCGATCGCGCGCCAGTGCCCGAAACCCCTGCGCTTCATCGGCGTGGGCGAAGCCATCGACGACCTGCAACCGTTCCGGGCGCGCGAATTCGTCGACGCCCTGTTCGGCTTGGCGGCGGACGGCAAGACATGATCGTCTTCGACAACGTCGCCAAACAATACCCCGGCGGCTATACCGCGCTCGACGGCGTCAGCCTCAAGATCGCCCCCGGCGAACTGGTCGTGCTCTCGGGGCATTCGGGGGCGGGGAAAAGCACGCTGCTCAAACTCATTCCCGCCATCGAGCACCCCAGCTCCGGCACCGTGTGGATCAACGACCAGGACGTCTCCCGCCTGTCGCGCCGGGCGATTCCGTACCTGCGGCGCAACATCGGGCTGGTCTTGCAGGAAAGCCGCCTGCTCTTTGACCGCCCGGTCTACGACAACATCCTCCTGCCGCTCGTCATCAACGGCCACCCGCCGGGAGACGCGGCCCGCCGGGTGGCGGCGGCGCTCGATCTCGTCGGGCTTTACGGGCGCGAAAAGGAATACCCCGCCGGACTCTCCGGCGGAGAACAACAGCGGGTGGCGATTGCGCGCGCCTTCGTCAATCGCCCCTCGATCCTGATCGCCGACGAACCCACCGCCCACCTCGATCCAGCCTACGCCGCCGAAATCGCCGATCTCTTCAAGTCATTCAACAGCGCCGGCGTGACCGTACTGGTCGTGACGCACGACGCCGCGCTTTTCCGTCAATGGACGCCGCGCCGCGTCATACTCGCCCACGGGCGGCTGGTGGAGACGTGATGCGCAACTGGCTCTACCTGCACTCGCGCGCCTTCAAACAGGCATTTGCCCGGCTCGCCGGCCAACCGCTCGGCACGCTGCTCTCGGCGCTGGTCATGGGCATCGCCCTGGCGCTGCCCGCAGGCGGCTACATCCTGCTCGACAACGTTGCCGCGCTGGCGCGCGGCGTCTCGGGCACGCCCGAAATCAGCCTGTTCCTCGACAGCGGCGCGGGCCCCGCCGAAGCCGCGCTCATCGAAGACCGCCTGCAATCCGAACCGGAGCTGGCCAGCTTCCGTTTCGTGCCGCGCGAAGAAGCGTTGCAACAACTCGAAAACAGCGGACTCAAGGACGTCCTCGACGGCATTGCCGTCAACCCCCTGCCCGACGCCTTCATCATCACCCTGCGCCGCGAAGACCCGGCGCTGTTCGAAGCGCTGTCGGCGCGCATGCGGGACTGGCCCGGCGTCGAACTCGTCCAGCTCGATTCTGCCTGGGTCAAACGCCTTTCGGCCCTGCTCGAACTGGGGCGCACAGTCGTCCTGGTGCTGGCGGGCGTACTTGGACTGACGCTGGTCATCGTCACCTTCAACACCATCCGCCTGCAAATCCTCACCCAGAAAAGCGAAATCGAAGTCAGCCGCCTGCTCGGCGCCACCGACCGCTTCATTCGCCGCCCGTTCTACTGGTTCGGCAGCCTGCAAGGCATCCTCGGCGGCCTGATCGCACTGGCCGCGGTGTGGGGCGGCATCGTGGTGCTTACCGCGCCCGTGGCGGCGCTGGCCGAAACCTATGGCGTGATGATCGTCCTCGCCGGCCCCGGCTGGGTGGAATCGCTGGCCGTGATCGCTTTCGCCGCCTTTCTCGGCTGGATGGGCGCGGCCATCTCGGTGCGGCGGCACCTGGCTGCGGTTTAGGGCAGGTTGACAAATGGAAGCGCATATCCTCCGTCATGTAGCGCTCGGGTGATGGGAAAAGTGCGGATCGACATGAGCCACATCAAGTCAATTTGCTATAGAGCAGTCTGGATTGCCACGTCGCCAGAACAAGAATCCCGAAAAAGGCAACGGCGCTCCCGAGCAATGGATTTCCCGGCGTTTACGAATGGCTTCCGGCTTCAGGGCCGCAATTTCCCCGCGATGCAGGCATCGAAGAATTCCACCACTTTATTGCGTATTTCGGGCCGTCGCAGTGCTTCGAGGTGTCCGGCCTGCGGCACGATGACGAGTTCTTTCGGCTCGCTGGCGATCTCGAAAAGCTTTTGCGAGTGCGTGGGCGGAATCGTCTTGTCCTTGTCGCCGTGCAGGAGCAGCAGGGGAACCGGGGCGAACTTGCCGATGGAGAGGTTGGCGCTGTAATCGTCGGCAGCGCCGATGTCGCTGCTCGGGTATTTTTCGGCGGCCAGCGTCCGGTAGGAATAGAAGGTCGAATCCAGCACGATGCCGGCCACGCCCTCCACGCCTTCTTCCGCCAGCGCGGCAAGCGCATTGCTGCCGCCGACGCCTTGCGCAAGGATGAGCAGGCGGGAGGCGCCGACTTCCGGGCGCGTACTCTTCAGGTAGGCAATGGCGGCCCGGGTATCTTCCATCAGGGATTGCGGATCGGGCTTGCCGTCGTCGGAAGCGCCGTAGCCGCGATAATCGAACATGAACACGGCGTAGTGCTTGCGTAGCAGCCAATGCACATGCGCGAGATTGTGGCCGATGCTGCCAGACTTGCCATGAACATACAGCACCACCCCGCGCGTCCGGGGCATGGCGGGAATGAACCAGCCATGCAGGCGCGTACCGTCGCCGCTGGTGAAATGGACATCCTGAAATGGCCAGCCGAAATCGCGCGGCGTGTGCGGCCCCGTCGCGTGCGACGGCTCGTAGAACATCCTGTAACTGTCACAGCCGCCCAGGGAAACCAGTCCGAGCAGCCCGAAAAAGGCGATAACGGTTGCGAACGCGAATCTGCCGGTTTTCATCGGACAAAGCCTCCCTTTTATAAACGCCGGAACCCGCGCGCGGGTTCAATCGTGAATATGAACTATGGCACGTCCAATATAACTCTTATCTCTACATAAAGGAACCGGACATCGCGCAATCCATGCCCGCCGCCGGTTTTGCCCGACCCGCACGCAAAAACCGGCCCGCACGGCTCACAACCCGACATCCTTTCCAACGCCCAGCAGCGTCGCCACGCCCAGGACAGCGAAAACCGCCGCGGCCACGATATGGATCGCCTTGACCGGCAATTTTTTGCCCAGTCTGTCGCCGGCGATTACCGCAGGCACGTCGGCGATCAGCATGCCCAGCGTGGTGCCGAGCACGACCAGCAAGGGGGCGCTGTAATGCATCGCCATGGCCACGGTGGCGAGCTGGGTCTTGTCGCCCATTTCGGCGAGGAAGAAAGTGGCGAAAGTCGTGGCGAATACACCGTAGCGCGTGGCGGCGCCGGTTTCCGCCTCGTCGAGCTTGTCGGGCACGAGAATCCATGCCGCCATGGCGATGAACGACAATCCCAGCGCCCAGCGCAGGAATCCCGGGTCAATGGCGCTGGCCGCCAGCGCGCCGAGCGCTCCCGCCAGGCCATGGTTGACCAGCGTGGCGCACACGATGCCGAGGATGATCGGCGTCGTTTTCTTGAAGCGCGCCGCCAGCATGAAGGCCAGCAACTGGGTTTTGTCCCCGATTTCAGCGAGTGCGACGGCTCCCGCCGGAACAAGAAAAGCATCCATCGCAACAACGGCTCCGCTCAATACTGCTGTGCCTGCCGCGGATGCAGCCGCGCCCACAACGCCGTCAACGCCTGTGCCGCGCCCATCTTCAGGCGATGGGAAACGATGGTGCTCACTTCGGTGTCGCCGGGGTTGATTTCCACCGCGACGACGCCGTTCTGGCGCGCCCGCCATACTGGATGGGCAATGTAGGGAAAAACGCTGGTGGTGCCGATCGACACGACCAGGTCGGGGCCTTCTTCCATGACCCGCGACAGACTGGCCAGGGCGGGCTGCGGCAGCATTTCGCCGAAAAGCACTACGTCGGGGCGCAGCGGGCGGCCACATCCGGGGCATGGCGGCGGCAGGATAAGCCCGGCGTAATCGGCGACTTCGCGCCGGTGGCCGCACGCGGGGCAAAGCAGGCGATGCAGTGAGCCGTGGATTTCGATCAGGTTTTTCGAGCCGGCCTTGCCGTGCAGGCTGTCGATATTCTGGGTGAGCACCCACGCGCCGGGCTTTTCGGCTTCGAGCGCCGCGATCAAGCGATGCGCGGCGTTGGGTTCCGCCCCCCGGCAATTGCTTTCGATCTGGGCGATATAGCGCCAGGTGATTTCCGGGCGCGACGCCAGCATGCGTCCGGACAATGCGTCCTCGATCGCAAAACCTTCCTCCGTCGGGCGGTCATTGTAAAGACCGCCGATTCCGCGGTAAGTCGGCAGGCCGGAATCGGCTGAAATACCCGCGCCCGTAATGAACAATGGCCGCGCGGCGCGGGAAAGCGCAACGGTGACCGCCTCCAGCACGGCATCGGCGGTGGCGTCATTCATTGGCGCCGCCGCCGCGCGCGGATTGCGTTACCTCTTGGGTACACAGGTTGTCGAGATCAACAGCCGTCGTGGAAACAGGATCTTCGAGATAGGCGCGGCGCGTTTCCTCATAATCCCGGCTGAGATTGTCGCGCTCCTTTATCCTGTCCGCGATCGCCGCGCGCTGCCTCGCCAGTTCCTCGTCGGCATACCCGATGGCGGTGGCGAGAGCCGGCGTGATCGACCTGCCCTTGTCTTCCAGCGCCTTTACGTCGTCATTGTAACGCGCGCGCCGCACGATCAGATCCTGCTCGCGGGCACGCAAATCGGCGATGTAACTGTCGTGTCTTTCTATCGCAATGTTGCGCTGGGCATCGAGATCGTTCACGGACAGATACCTTTCGTGCAGGGAAATTCTCCTGTTTTCCCTGGCGGTTATTTCCGCTATATGTTCCTTCTTGCAGCGTTCGATAGCGGCACGGCGTTTGAGACCCTCGTTCGTCGGCGGCAGATCCGCTGTAAACACCGTCACGCCATTGATCTTCTTGAACCACTTGTGGCCAACGCATTCCCGCGGCAAAGTGTCGCCATACACCGAACGGCCGTTGATCTCGCAGCCGAGCACCACTGTCGGTGCCGCCGCTGCGGGCAGAGGCAACGCCAGGGCGGAAAGCAAAAGGAAAAAATCAGGGATTCGCACAGGTTCCATACATTTCCCGGTAAGCCTGTACCGCGGCGAGATGGGCCGCCAGATCAGGATCGCCGTCCAGATAAGAAATCAAATCTTCGAGCGAAGACACGGCCAGCACCGGGATACCATAGGCCCGGTTTACTTCTTGCAGCGCCGAGGTATCCCCTCGCCCCCGTTCCATGCGGTCGAGCGCGATCACCACGCCCGCCGGCACACCACCATGGGCGCGGATGATTTCCACCGATTCGCGCACCGAAGTACCGGCCGAAATCACATCGTCGACAATCAGCACCCGCCCCCCGAGCGGCGCGCCGATCAGCATGCCGCCCTCGCCATGATCCTTCGCTTCCTTGCGGTTGAAGGCGAAAGGCACATTCACCCCCTCCTCCGCCAAGCGCATCGCCGTCCCGGCGGCCAGGGGAATCCCCTTGTAGGCCGGGCCGAAAAGCATGTCGAAGGCCACGCCGGAAGCGCGGATCGTCCTTGCGTAAAACCCGCACAAAACATTGAACGACGCGCCATCGTCGAACAAACCCGCGTTGAAAAAATACGGCGACGAACGCCCCGCCTTGGTCACGAAGGAGCCGAAACGCAACACGCCCTTGCGGCAAGCTACTGCAATGAAATCCCGGCTAAACTCCACAACCCGCTCCAACCCTCGATTCCCGGCTGCGCATCCTGTCCGCCAAGCGGAAACGCGCCCTAAAATGTCCTCTATGGTACGCATCATCACCGCAAACCTCAACGGTATCCGCTCGGCCAGCAACAAAGGATTCCTCGCGTGGCTCGCCAGCGCCGGTGCCGACATCGCCTGCGTCCAGGAAATCAAGGCACAGGCCGCCGATCTTGCGCCCGCCATGCGCCAGCCCGCCGGACTGGAAAGCTGGTTCCACCACGCCGACAAAAAAGGCTACAGCGGCGTGGGCATCTACAGCCGCCGTCCGCCCGCGCGCGTCATCGCGGGACTGGGCCTGCCCGACATCGACAGCGAAGGACGCTGCCTGCGGCTGGAGTTCGACGCCTTCACGGTCATCTCACTCTACCTGCCCTCAGGCTCCAGCTCTCCCGAACGCCAGGCCGCCAAATTCAGCTTCATGGAACGCTTCCTGCCCCGCCTCGCCGAACTCGCTGCCAGCGGGCGCGAAATCGTGATCTGCGGCGACTGGAACATCGCCCACCGCGAAATCGATCTCAAGAACTGGAAAAACAACCAGAAGAACTCCGGCTTCCTGCCCGAAGAGCGCGCCTGGCTCGACCGCGTGTTCGACGAACTTGGCTGGGTCGACGTCTACCGCCGCCTTTATCCCGGCGCGGGCGAAGAAGGCTACACCTGGTGGTCGAACCGGGGGCAGGCGCGGACAAAAAACGTCGGCTGGCGCATCGACTACCAGATCGCCACCCCCGGCATCGCCGCCCGCGCATGCCGGGCCGCCGTATACAAGGAACAACGCTTCTCGGATCACGCGCCGCTGATCGTCGATTACGACATGGAGCCTTGAATCAGGGGAGCGGGGATCGGATCCATCCAATCAGCGGGAGAATTCGTCAAAAGCGAAAGCTTCCCCCGCCTCATCATTGCGAGGAGCGCAGCGACGTGACAATCTGAAAAAGAGAAAGGTAAACGCCTGCCCACGCTTCCCGCCGCCAAGAATCCAGGATTGAAACCATGTGCGCATTATCGATAAGAGCCGCACATATATGTTCCAATCCTGTTTCGTATAAACGCTACCAGAATTTCCACCATTTTTTCTTGCGCTGCTGGATGACCTCGTCGGATCGTTGTGCCCAGGTATGAAAAGATTTATGCTCATTCTTGGAGAAGAATTCGGCGTATTTCCTGTCCTCTCCCAGAATATGCTTGCTGAGCCAATTGCGCAGAAAGTGCAATAGTTCGAAACTGATCGCCGCCGAACCAGAATGAATCTTGCTCTGCATGGCTTCGACCTCGGCAACGAGTTCGCGGTGCAGGACGCAATGGGCTTCATAGTCCGGATACTCGCCCATATGCATCAGGCTTTGTTCGAGGGCAAAGTGGACGCGCGTGTAATCGACCAGTTCATCGAGCACTTCCACACACGCCGCCGTGCCTTTGTGTTCGAGAATGGCGCCGTGGATTTTGTCGATCAGGTCGAACAAGGCTTTGTGTTGCTCATCTATCTCGGGGATACCAACACTATATTTGTCCGACCATTTCAGCCTGGTGTTGCTGTCTGCTTGCATTTGTAGAGTCCCCCTGACTATCTTCCAGTGGTATTGATGCCGCTGTTGCAATAAATGCTCATGCTATGTTTTCTCTGGCGCGCGTTCGCAGCCGGGATGGTGTTGCAATGCATGCTATCGACAACGCTTTCGACCTTGAAGTCACTCGATGGAACATTCTACCAGTTCTCACATTACAGGGGCAGCAGGCGTTTCGTGGGGACTGCGGACGTTTGACACGTTTTGCGGATGTAACGGATCTGTTTCAAAATATCCATGTTCCAGACACTTTCGGCGAGCGGGAACGTAACCGGCGCTCACTCATTACCCCCCGCGCGGTGCGTGGAAAAGATTTTGTCAAACAATATTTATCAACAAAGAGGATATGAAACCCGCTTTCCCCGCGCGCGCATGCTCCGAACCGTGGGCCGCGCCCGCCCGAAGAGCCGCGCCGGGCGAAAAGACCGGACATCGCGCTACGCTCCCCTTTCCTGCCCCGCATGCTGAAAAGACAATGCCTCCCTTTCGCCGCCTGCTTCGCCGCTATCTGCCGCCCGCGCTCTGCCTGATGGCTGGCGCATGCGCAACGCTGCCCGCGGGGGATCCCGCCGCGCAGTGGCGCCCCTCGCCCAATCACGGCGTGCGCAAGGCCAACTACGTCGTCCTGCACCACACCAGCAGCAACAGCATGGAGCGCGCCCTGAGCGTGCTGACCAGCCCGCTTTCCGGGGTCAGCAGCCATTACCTGGTCGACCGGAACGGCGCGGTGCTGCAACTGGTCGATGAAAACCGGCGGGCCTGGCACGCGGGCGAGTCGTATTGGGGCGGACAGACGGACATGAATTCCGCCTCCATCGGCATCGAACTGGTCAACAACGGCCGCGAACCTTTCCCTCCGGCGCAGATCGACGCCTTGCTGGCGCTACTCGCCGGCATCCAGTCCCGCCACCACATCCCGCGCGCCAATTTCCTCGGCCACGCCGATGTCGCTCCGGGACGCAAGGCCGATCCCAGCGCTTTTTTCCCATGGCGCAGACTGGCCGCCGCCGGCTTCGGTCTGTGGTGCGAACCGCCCTATGCGCCGCCGCCGGAAGGCTTCGACGCACTGTCCGGCCTCGCCGCCCTTGGCTATGATACTCGCGTGCCGTACAAAGCCATCGCCGCGTTCAGGCTGCACTTTTCTTCCGCCAGGACAGAGGACGATGCGGAGATGAGCGCCACGGAGCGGGAAATACTGTACTGCCTGCTGCAACGGGCCATGCGGCCAGAGCGCGAATAAAGCCCGCGACAACCAGCGGAGGCTTGCTTTACATCACGTGAAGTACTGAATAAAATAACAGTTGTTCCGCTGACTGTTCGGAGGATTTCCATGGATTCCATGAAGGCGCGAGCCGATTACCCGCTGATTTTGTCCGGTCTGCTGACCGGCCTGTTACTGGCGACCGGCCACGCGGGCGCCGCCGTTGCGTGCGCGCTGGCAGCGATGGGAGGCGTGTGGCTGCGGCGCTCGTCGACGTTGCACGCGGCCGCCATGCTTTTTCCGGAAGAGGCGGATTCCCCGCCGCGAACATGCGCACCGTTGCCGGAATCCGGCCAGGACCGTTTTGCCGCCAAAACCTTGACGCAGGCAAAAGCCGTCCTGTGAAAGACGCGCCGCCGCGTCTGTTCATTTCGCCAGCGCGACGTCACTGGACTTGAACACGGCCAGCACTTCGCTGCCCACTTCCAGCGCATGTTCGCGGAGATTGCGCGTGGTGAGCGTGGAGATCACCTTGTCGCGGTTGCCATGGCGATCAGTGACTTCCACTTCGACCTCGGCCAGGATGCCATCCGCCCGGATCGCGCTCACCCGGCCCCGCAACTGATTGCGCGGGTTGATCGCCCACACGGTCAGCAAACGGTCGAGCACCCGGCCTTCCAGTTGGGCGAAAACCGCATCGCCCCGCGCCCGCGGACGCGCCAGGCCGACGGCCTGATCGAGCGCGATCCGGCCATCCTCGATCAGCAGGACACGATCGGCCAACACCACCGCCTCGCTCACGTCGTGCGTGACCAGCACGGCGGTAAAGCCGTGCTCGCGCCAGATGCGCTCGATCAGGCGATGCATTTCGATGCGGGTCAGCGCATCGAGCGCCCCCAGCGGCTCATCGAGCAGCAACAGGCGGGGACGGTGCACGAGCGCGCGCGCCAGGGCCACCCGTTGACGCTGCCCCCCCGACAAGGCGCCGGGCCATTCATCGGCGCGATCGGCCAAGCCAACCTGCGCGAGCGCTTCCAGTGCCAGCGCGCGTATCCTGTCGCGCCCGCCTTCCAGTCCAAGGGCGACATTGTCCGCCACGCTGCGCCACGGGAGCAGGCGGGCGTCCTGATACATGATGCGAATATCGCCGGCGCTTTCCGCGAGCGGCCCGCCGCCCGCGTCGAGATGCCCGTCCTGCGCGGCGTCGAGTCCGGCGAGCAGCCGCAGCAAGGTGCTCTTGCCGCAGCCGCTGCGCCCCACGATGGCGATGAATTCCCCGGCGGCGAAGCGCGTCGTCAAACCATCGAGGACGATGCGCTCGCCAAAGCGGCGCCGCACGGCATCCAGCCGGATTTCCAGTCCCTTGTCGCCGTGAATGCCCATTGCCCGGTTCCTTCAGGCGGCCAGGAAACTGGTATTCCAGCGCAGCCAGCGGCGCTCCAGCAAGCGCGCCGCCACGTCGGCGGCCTTGCCCAGGGCCGCGTACAGCAAGATCGCCAGCACCACGACATCGGTCTGGAGGAATTCGCGCGCGTTCATCGCCATGTAGCCAATGCCGCTGGTGGCGGAAATCGTTTCGGCGACGATCAGCGTCAACCATGTGAAGCCCAGCGCGTAGCGCACGCCCACGAGGATATTGGGCAGCGCCCCGGGCAGAATGACCTGGCGAAACAACGCCGCCCCCTTGAGTCCATACGAGCGCCCCATTTCGATCAGATCAGGGGAGACCGAGCGGATGCCGTGGAAAGTGTTGAGGTAGATCGGGAAGAACACGCCCAGCGCCACGAGAAAGAGTTTGCCTTCCTCGCCGATGCCGAACCACAGGATGACCAGCGGAATCAGCGCCAGATGCGGCACGTTGCGCACCATTTGCAGGGTAGTGTCGAACAGGTTCTCGGCCAGCTTGTAACCGCCATTGATGAGGCCGAAAAAGAAACCGATGCTGCCGCCAATGACGAAACCGGCCATGGCGCGGACAGTGCTCGCGCCAAGGTGCCGCAATAATTCGCCGGAAAGCAACAGATCATATCCGGCGGTCACGACCGCCCAGGGCGCGGGCAGGATGCGGGTCGACAACCAGCCGCCCTGCACGACGGCCTGCCATGTCACGAGAATCAGCGCCGGCACGAGCCAGGACAATACGCCGCGCGACCGCAACCCCTGTCCGGCGCGTTTCTTCAGGCGCTTCCAGAAAACGGTTTCACTCATGATGCGTTCCATGCCGGAGGCGGCAAGACAGCGGAATCCATGCGTCTCATACCTTGGCGATCGCCACTTCGGTGGATTTGACCAGCGCGATGACTTCGGCGCCGACTTGTAGACCCAATTCCTGTACCGAACGGCTGGTAATGACCGAAGTCACGATGCCATGCGGAGTTTCGACGTCGATCTCCGAAACCACGGGGCCGGAGATGATTTCCTTGATCCTGCCACGGAACTGGTTGCGGACATTGATGGACTGGATGCTCATGCGCCCCTTGCCTGCCGATTTGACCTGGATGAAATCGAAACAGCGCGCCAACCTCCGCGCGCCGCGAGAAGCCCGTACTATGCCGCGTCCGCGCGCGCGGACTAAACAATTATTCTTGCGCTCGTTATTCGCCGCGCGCCAATATGCATATATATCGGCAAACCGCCGCGCCGGGCGAGAGGGTGGCCCGCAGGGCCGGGAGAGGGCTTCGTTCCATCCGGTGCGAGCGCGCCGCTGTTCTCATCACCAGCTATTTCGGAGTATGTAGACGCCTATGACGCCGCAATGCGGGAAGTAAAGACTCTCTGCGGCGGCCTTGGCAGGGGGCTTCCGGTTTTCCAGACCTTTGCCTCCGCCCGGCGGATTCCACGCATCAACGACATATTCATGCGCGAACGTCCTGGCATGAAGATCGCGCTCATGTGCGTCACGCGCATTTCGCCGCACGACAACGCTTCCCCCGCGCCCGTTTTCTCTTATAGTGGCACGTTCGTTTGCCGTATCACCCCTGCCATGGATGAAATCCACATTCGCGGTGCCCGTACCCACAATCTGAAGAACATCAACCTCGACTTGCCGCGCAACCGGCTCACGGTCATCACCGGCCTGTCGGGTTCGGGCAAATCGTCGCTGGCTTTCGATACGCTCTATGCCGAAGGCCAGCGCCGCTACGTCGAGTCGCTCTCGGCCTACGCCCGCCAGTTCCTGCAACTGATGGAAAAGCCCGACGTCGACCTGATCGCGGGGCTGTCGCCGGCCATCTCCATCGAACAGAAAGCCGCCAGCCACAACCCGCGTTCCACCGTCGGCACCGTCACCGAAATCCACGATTACCTGCGCCTGCTCTTTGCCCGCGCCGGCACGCCGCATTGCCCCCGCCATCCCGAACGCGCGCTCGATGCACAAAGCGTGGCGCAAATGGTCGATCAGGTACTGGCGCTGCCCGCCGGGACGCGGGTGATGATCCTCGCCCCGCTGGCCAGCGGCAAAAAGGGCGAACGGCAGGACATGTTCGCCGATCTCGCCGCGCAGGGATTCGTGCGGGTGCGGGTCGACGGCGTCATCCATGAACTCGACGCGCTGCCGGCGCTGGACAAGAACCGCCGCCACGAAATCGAAGTCGTCGTCGACCGCCTGCGGGCGCGGCCCGAACTGCGCGGCAGGCTGGCCGAATCCTTCGAGACCGCGCTCATGCACGGCAACGGGCGCGCGCTCGCGGTGGAAATGGACAGGACGGACGGCGGGCAATACCTGTTCTCGGCCCGCTTCGCCTGCCCGGTGTGCGATTTCTCCCTGCCCGAACTCGAACCGCGGCTATTTTCGTTCAACAACCCGGCGGGCGCTTGCCCGCGTTGCGACGGCCTCGGGCAAATCGACTTTTTCGATCCCGCCCGGGTCGTCGCGCACCCCGGCCTGTCGCTGGCCGCCGGCGCGATCCGGGGATGGGACCGGCGCAACCAGTTCTATTTCCAGATGATCGCTTGTCTGGCCGCGCACTACGGCTTCGACGTCGACACGCCTTTCACCGATCTGCCATGCAACGTACGCGACATCGTGCTGTACGGCTCGGGAGAAGAAAACATCGCCTTCCGCTATCTCTCCGACAAAGGCCGCACGGTGAGCAAGGCGCACCCGTTCGAGGGCATCATCCCCAACCTCGAACGGCGCTTCCGCGACACCGACTCGACGGCGGTGCGCGAAGAACTGCTCAAATACCGCACCAGCCGCGCCTGCCCGGACTGCGGCGGCGCCAGGCTCACCCCCGCCGCCCGTCACGTACTGATCGGTGGCCTGTCGCTGGCCGCCGTCGCCCGCATGCCGCTGTCGCGCTGCCTGGAATTCTTCACCGCCCTGCGGCTCGACGGCCAGCGCGCCCTCATCGCGGAGAAAATCGTCAAGGAAATCGCCGCGCGCCTGAACTTCCTCACCGATGTCGGCCTGGGCTACCTGAGCCTCGACCGTGCCACCGACACCCTCTCCGGCGGCGAAGCGCAGCGCATCCGCCTCGCCAGCCAGATCGGCTCGGGGCTGACCGGCGTCATGTACGTGCTCGACGAGCCTTCCATCGGCCTGCACCAGCGCGACAATGGCCGCCTGCTGGAGACCCTGGGGCGGCTGCGCGATCTCGGCAACACCGTCATCGTCGTCGAACACGACGAAGAGGCCATCCGCAGCGCGGACTACCTCGTCGACATGGGGCCGGGCGCGGGCGAACACGGCGGCGAAGTCATCGCCTGCGGCCTGCCCGCCGCGGTCATCGCCAACCCCGCCTCCATCACCGGCGCCTGGCTGGCCGGACGCCGCAAGATCGCGCTCCCCGCCCGCCGCGCCTTTGCGGAAAACGCGCCCGCGCTCCGCATCGCCGGCGCACGCGGCCACAACCTCAAGAATCTCGACATCGCCATCCCCATCGGGCTGTTGACCTGCGTCACCGGCGTCTCGGGTTCGGGCAAATCCACCCTGGTCAACGACACCCTGGCCGCCGCCGCCGCCCGCCAGCTCAACGGCGCGAGCCTGGAAGCCGCGCCGCACGACGCCATCCTCGGCCTGGAAGCGCTCGACCGCGTCATCAATGTCGACCAATCGCCGATCGGGCGCACGCCGCGCTCCAACCCCGCCACCTACACCGGCCTGATGACCCCGATCCGCGAACTCTTCGCCGGCGTCCCCGAAGCGCGCGCGCGCGGCTACGGGCCGGGCCGCTTCTCGTTCAACGTCAAGGGCGGGCGCTGCGAAGCCTGCCAGGGCGACGGCATGATCCGGGTCGAAATGCACTTCCTGCCCGACATGTACGTCCCCTGCGACAGTTGCCACGGACGGCGCTACAACCACGAAACCCTGGAAATCCGCTACAAGGGGCGCAACATCCACGAAGTACTGGAAATGACCGTCGACCAGGCGCTGGTCTTCTTCGGCGCGGTACCGGCCATCGCGCGCAAGCTCGGAACCCTGGCCGATGTCGGGCTTGGCTACATCCGCCTCGGGCAAAGCGCCACCACGCTCTCCGGCGGCGAAGCGCAACGGGTCAAGCTCGCGCTCGAACTCTCCAAGCGCGACACGGGCCACACCCTCTACATCCTCGACGAGCCGACCACCGGCCTGCACTTCCAGGATATCGAACTCCTCCTCCACGTCCTCGCCCGCCTGTGCGACAACGGCAACACCATCATCGTCATCGAACACAACCTCGACGTCATCAAGACCGCCGACTGGATCATCGACCTCGGCCCGGAAGGCGGCAACGGCGGCGGCGCCCTGGTCTGCGCCGGTACGCCGGAGACCGTCGCCGCCTGCGCCGCGGGCCACACGGGACGCTATCTGGCGCAAGCCCTCGCCCGGGCGCGCAACGGCAAGGCATGAGACGGCATCGCCCACCGGCAACGCCAGCAAACAAGACGCCTCCCGGAGACGCCCCGCCCGCGGGGCGGCATCCGCGCGCGGCTTGCGGACGCCCGCCGGAGACCGCCGCGCCCTTCCCGCGCATACTGGAACATCTCGCCGCCATGCCGCCCGCCCGCAAAGCGCTTCTCGCCCAGATCGGCGGCTGGGGCGCGGCCTGGCTGCTGGGGCGCTGCGGCCTGCTGCCCGCCGGAGCATGGCCGCTGGCATTCATCCAGGGCGCCGCCGCCGCCGCCCTGGCGGCGAGCCTGCGCAGCGCGCGCTGGTGGCTGCCGATCCATCTCGCCTTCACCCCGCTGGCGCTCGCCGCCCAGGCGCTGGCGCTGCCGCCGGGCGCATGGCTTGCCGCCTTCGCCGCCCTGACGCTGATCTACTGGAGCAGCTTCCGCACCCAGGCGCCGCTCTTTCTCACCAACCGCCCCAGCGCCGCCGCCGTCGCGGCCCTGCTGCCCCCAGGCCCCGCCGCCGTGCTCGACATCGGCTGCGGCATCGGCTCCCTGCTCGCGGCCCTTGCCACGCAACGTCCCGATCTTCGCCTGACAGGCATCGAAACCGCCCCCGCCCCCTTCGCGCTCGCGCGCCTGCGCACACGCAAACACCCCGGCGTCACGGTCATCCGCGGAGATTTCTTCACCCATTCCTGGGCGGAATACGATCTCGTATACGCCTTTCTCTCCCCGGTACCCATGCGCGCGGTCTGGGAAAAAGCGCAGCGCGAAATGAAACCCGGCAGCCTTCTCGTCAGCAACAGCTTCGGCATCCCGGGGCAGGCACCTGGACGCACCATCGAAATCGCCGACCGGCGGCGCACGCGCTTGCTGGTTTTCAGCATTCGTCCTGTTTGAAAATCAGCGGCGCTCACGCGCCGGATGGAATGAACTGGATTGCCACGGGCCTGCGGCCCTCGCAATGACGAGGGGAGGGGCTGCGCCTCGCAATGACGGGTGGGGGCGCCATTGCGAAGAGTGCCGCGACGCACGCCCCTTTCCGTCACTGCAAAAGTCCTCCCCCCTCGTCATTGCGAAAGTCCTCCACCCTCGTCATTGCGAGGAGCGAAGCGACGTGGCAATCCAGTTCGTTCTATCCGGCGCGCAGCGCCGCTGATGAATTCCCCTCGCCCCCCGCAGGGGGGAGAGGGCGGGCTTTTTTCATGAAGCGGCGTCGAGACCGACCAGTTCGAGCAGATCGTCTTCATTCCACACGGTGCCGTCGGCGAAGTGAATCTCTTCTATGTGGTAAGAAGGATTGTTTGCCACGAACTGTCCTCCCACCGTGATCTGGTCTTCCGTGCCCTTGATCCGCAGCACGAGATTCTTGTCGGAATAAGAGACTTCCACGTCTTCCGGGCGGAT
>JAITLI010000030.1 GCA_031277975.1 Azoarcus sp. | reverse complement strand
TTCCTCCTCCATCGCTTCTTCCAGGAAACACCAATGGCCCAATACGTCATGTCCATGCTCCGCGTGAGCAAAACCGTTCCGCCCAGGCGTCAGATCATCAAGGACATTTCCCTCTCCTTCCTGGGTTTGCCCGTGCCGACGAGGCGGTTGTAGAACGTCTTGATGACGGCATTGAAGCGAATGGCCGCCAGCGCCGCCATGTAGAGTCCCCGGCGGACCTGCGCCCGCCCGCCGAAGATGGCGCGCTTGCCGCGCATGCGGCCGGAATCGCGATTGAGCGGGGCCACACCGATCAGGGCGGAGATTTCCCGGCGCGACAGACGCCCCAATTCCGGCACTTCCGCGATCAGGCTGGCCGGGCCGATGCCGTGCACGCTGCCGAGCAACTGGGCGAGATCGGCGTGGTGGGTGTCGATGTGCCGGGTCAATTTCGCCTCGACCTCATCGAGTTGGGCACGGATCGGCAACCGGCTGCGCCGGTTCCCGCCGCCCACCCACAGGCCGGCGGTTGCCCACAGGTTCCACAGCCTGTCATCATTATTTATGTTCATGGGGGGAAGATACAAGGGGAATCCACCAGAAGCCCTCGCCATCGCAAGCGCCCCGCCAACCCGCAGACCGCCTGGATTGCCACGGGCCTGCGGCCCTCGCAATGACGAGAGGAGGCGTCATTGCGAGGCGCGAAGCGCCGTGGCAATCCAGTTCGTCCCATCCGACGCTCAGCGCCGCCGGTTGGGTGCTCAAAGCCCGCAATGTAGATTCCGATCCCCCCACACGTCGTCGATGCGGTTGACGCTGGGCCAGAATTTGTTTTCCGCTACCCACGGCAGCGGGAAGGCCGCCTGTTCGCGGCTGTAGGGGCGTTGCCATTCGCCCGCAAGGTCGGCCTGGGTGTGTGGGGCGCGCTTGAGCGGGTTGTCGGCGGCGGACCAGTCGCCGCGTTCGACTTTGCGGATTTCTTCGCGGATGGCGATCATGGCGTCGATGAAGCGGTCGAGTTCGGCGAGGGGTTCCGATTCGGTGGGTTCGACCATGAGCGTGCCCGCGACCGGGAAGGAGACGGTGGGGGCGTGGAAGCCATAGTCCATGAGGCGCTTGGCGATGTCGGTTTCGCTGATGCCGCTGGCGGCTTTGATGGGGCGCAGGTCGAGGATGCATTCGTGCGCCACCCGGCCATTCTTGCCGGTGTAGAGCACCGGGTAGTGGGGATCGAGGCGGGCGGCGAGGTAGTTGGCGTTGAGGATGGCGAGTTCGCTTGCTTGCTTGAGGCCGTCCGCGCCCATCATGGCGATGTACATCCACGAGATCGGCAGGATGCCGGCGGAGCCGAAGGGGGCGGCGGCGACCGCGCCTTCCTTGCCGCCGCGGCGCTCCGGCATGAAGAGGTGGCCGGGGGCGAAGGGCGCGAGGTGGGCGGCGAGGCCGATCGGCCCCATGCCGGGGCCGCCGCCGCCGTGCGGGATGGCGAAGGTCTTGTGCAGGTTGATGTGCGAGACGTCCGCGCCGATGAGGCCGGGGGCGCTGAGGCCGACCTGGGCGTTGAGGTTGGCGCCGTCCATGTAAACCTGGCCGCCGTGCGCGTGGATGATGGCGCAGATGTCGCGGAGGGCTTCCTCGAAGACGCCGTGGGTGGAGGGGTAGGTAATCATCAGCGCCGCCAGTTCGGCGGCGTGTCCGGCGGCCTTGGCTTCGAGGTCGGCGAGGTCGACGTTGCCGTCGCGGTCGCAGGCGATTGTCACGACTTTCATCCCGGCCATGTGCGCCGAGGCGGGGTTGGTGCCGTGCGCGGATTGCGGGATCAGGCAGACGCGCCGCTGCGCCTCGCCCCGGCTGGCGTGATGGCGCGCGATGGCGAGCAGCCCGGCGTATTCGCCCTGCGCGCCGGAGTTCGGTTGCATGCTGATGGCCGCGAAGCCGGTGATGGCGCACAGCCAGCGAGCCAGTTCGTCGATCATTTCCAGCGTGCCGCTCACTTGGCGGGCGGGCGCGAAGGGGTGGGGGGCGGCGAATTCCGGCCAGGCGATGGGGATCATCGCGGCGGCGGGGGTGAGCTTCATCGTGCAGGAGCCGAGCGGGATCATGGCGTGGTCGAGCGCCAGGTCGCGGTTTTGCAGGCGCCTGAGGTAGCGCAGCATGGCGTGTTCGGTGTGGTGGGCGTTGAAGACCGGATGGGTGAGGATGGCGTCGTCGCGCAAGAGGGCCGAGGGGATGAAGTCCGCGGCGGCGGCGCGGCGGTCGAGGGCGTCGAGTGCGGCCTCGTCGATGGGGAGGCCGAAGGCGCGAAGCAGCGCGATGAGGTCGGCGCGGGTAACGGTTTCGTCCAGCGCGACGCCGAGGGTGGCGCCGTCGATGCGGCGCAGGTTGTAGCCCGCTTCTTCGGCGGCGGCAAGGGTCTTGTCCGCGAGGGCGGCGTCGGCGAAGGCGACGGCCAGGGTGTCGAAGAATGCCGCGTGGCGCAGGGCATGACCGGCATCGCGCAGGGCGAGGGCGAGGATGGCGGCCAGGCGGTGGACGCGCCCGGCGATGGCGGCGAGGCCGCGCGGGCCGTGCCAGACGGCGTGGAAGGCGGCCAGGTTGGCGAGCAGGACTTGCGAGGTACAGAGATTGGAATTGGCTTTTTCGCGGCGGATGTGCTGTTCGCGCGTCTGGAGCGCCATGCGTAGCGCGCGCTTGCCGCGCGCGTCCCTGGAGACGGCGATGATGCGCCCCGGCATGGCGCGCACATGGGCGGCGCGGGCGGCGAAGTACGCCGCGTGCGGGCCGCCGAAAGCCATCGGCACGCCGAAGCGCTGCGTGGAGCCGAGGGCGATGTCGGCGCCGAGCGCGCCGGGACTCTTGAGCAGGACGAGCGCCAGCGGGTCGGCGGCGAGCGCGACCACCGCGCCGCGCGCCTTGAGGGCGGCGATGGCGGGGGCGGGATCGCGCACGCTGCCGTCGGCGGCGGGGTATTGCAGCAACGCGCCGAAGACTTCGCGCCCGGCGGCGGCTTCCAGCGTGTCTACGATGATCTCGAAGCCGAAGCCGTGCGCGCGGGTGCGCAAGACGGCGAGCGTCTGCGGCAGGCAGGCGGCGTCGACGAAAAAGGCGTTGGCGGGGGATTTCGAGACGCGGCGGGCCATCGCCATGGCTTCGGCGGCGGCAGTGGCTTCGTCGAGCAGCGAGGCGTTGGCGATCTCCAGCCCGGTGAGGTCGACGGTCATTTGCTGGAAAGTGAGCAGCGCTTCGAGCCGCCCCTGCGCGATTTCGGCCTGGTAGGGAGTGTAGGCGGTATACCAGCCGGGGTTTTCCAGCACGTTGCGCTGGATGACGGCGGGCATGTGCGCGCCGTGGTAGCCGAGACCGATCAGCGATTTCTTCGGCGCGTTTTTCGCGGCGGCGCGGGCAAGGCGGGCGAGTGCCCGCCGCTCGTCCAGCGGCGGGTCGAGCTGGAGCGGCGCGGGCAGGCGGGTGGAGGGCGGCACGGTTTGCGCGATCAAGGCGTCGATGCCGGGAACGCCGAGCGCGGCGCAGATGCGGGCGATTTCGTCCGTGCCGGAACCGAGGTGGCGGGAAGCGAAGTCGTCGTGACGGGTGAAGTCGGCCAGGGAGGGCATGGCAATCCAGATATCGGGGCGCGGGAATCAGGGGGCAGGGAGCGGAGGAACGCGCGTGCGCCGCGCCCGTTCATGCTCCCCGGGGGTGTGCGCTCATTCTTCGGCGATGGCGGCTTGGTAGGCGGTGGCGTCGAGCAGCGGCGGCGTCTCGCCCGCAAGGCGCAGTTTGAACAGCCAGGCGGCGTAGGCGTCGGCGTTGATGCTCTCCGGCGCATCAAGCGCGGCCTGGTTGACCGCGATGACTTTGCCCGCCAGCGGCGCGTAGATGTCGGAGGCGGCCTTGACCGATTCGACCACGGCGCAGACTTCTTCCGCCGCCAGGACGCGGCCCGTTTCGGGCAGTTCGAGGAAGACAATGTCGCCGAGCGCCTCCTGGGCGTGATCGGTGATGCCGATGACGGCAACGCCGTCGGCCTCGAAGCGCACCCATTCGTGGGACGGGGTGTAGTGCAGGTCGGCGGGAATCTGGCTCATGAGGGTCTCCAGGCGGGCATGAGGATGTGCGGTTCAGATGAGCGTCTTGCCATGGCGCACGAAAGGCAATTCGACCGTGCGCGCGGGCAGGCGCTTGCCGCGCAGGTCGACTTCGACCGTCTCGCCCGCCGTGACGGACAGGGGCAGGCGGGCGAAGGCGATGGATTTTTCCAGTGTCGGCGAAAAGCCGCCGCTGGTGGTCTCGCCCGCGCCCGCGGCGGTAAACACCGGCATGCGGGCGCGCAGCACGCCGCGTCCTTCGAGGACGAGACCGAGCATGCGCCAGGCGGCGGGATGGGCGGCGAGCGCGGCGCGCCCCGTGAAAGCGCGCGCCGGATCGCTGAAATCGACCGTCCAGGCCAGCCCGGCATCGAGCGGCGACACGGTTTCGTCCATGTCCTGTCCGTGGAGGTTCATCCCGGCCTCCAGCCGCAGGGTGTCGCGCGCCCCCAGGCCGCAGGGGGCGACGCCGGCGGCGGCGAGCGCCTGCCATACCGCGGCGGCGCGCGCGGCGGGCACGCTCAACTCGAAGCCATCCTCGCCGGTGTAGCCGGTGCGGGCGACGAAAACGCCGCCGATTTGCGCGCCGGAAAACGGCGCAAGCGCGGCGCTGCCGGGCCGGATTTCCGGCAGGGCCTGCCAAGCCATGGCGCGCGCGTTGGGGCCTTGCACCGCGATCATGGCGAGATCGCGCCGCTCGCCGAGACTGGCGTTGATGCCATTGCTGGCGATGTGTTGGCGCATCCAGGCAAGATCGGCGGCGGCGCGGCCCGCGTTGACCACGATGCGGTAACGGGCGTCGTCGAAGCGATAAACGATGAGATCGTCGATCACCCCGCCGCGCTCGTTGAGCATGCAGGAATAAAGCGCCTTGCCGGGAACGCCGGAGCGGGCGAGCCGGGCCGCGTCGTTGGCGAGCAGCGCGCGCAGCCAGCGGGTGGCGTCGAAGCCTTCGAGATCGAGCGCGAGCATGTGCGAGACGTCGAACATGCCCGCGTCGCGGCGCACGGCGTGGTGTTCCCGGATTTGGGAGCCGTAATGGAGCGGCATGCTCCAGCCGGCGAAATCGACCATGTGCGCCTTGCTGGCGAGGTGTACCGCATGAAGCGGCGTATGGCGGGACGGGACGGGATGGACGGCGCTCATGGCGGCATCGTGGGGGACTGGACGAAAAAGGGCGTGCTCACCGGCGCCGCCCTTTTTGTCTTCTCTGACCGGAAAGCGCCAGTCTGGCGGATTGCTCCACGCTCCAGCGTGACACAGGACACGCTCCGCCGCCGTTTTGCGCGGCGGGATTGCCGCGCGCACATTGGCGCTATCGCGGGCGCCGCCGCCACGCCACGGCGGGAGCGGGATGCGCTACACTCATGCCCCTCATGCGCGGGCGGTGCGGGCCGCCGCGGCTTTCTTTTTTCACGGATGCGCACAGAAGATGTTCGAGGCTATTCGCAACAACAAACGGATTGCACAGGCCATCTTGGCCATCATAATCGTCCCCTTCGCCGCTTTCGGTCTCGACGCCTATTTCGGCAGCGGCCAGGGCGGAAAAGCCGTGGCGAGCGTCGGCGGCGCGCCCATTTACCAGAGCGAATTCGACCGCGTCCTGCGGGCGCAGCCGAATACGACGGCGCTCGGCTCCCCGAGTTTCCGGCAAGCGGTGCTCGATCAACTCATCACGGAGCGGATGCTGTCGCTTTATGGCAGGGACGCGCGCCTGACGGTGGACAGCGCGCAATTGCGCGAAGAGATTGCCAGGGAACCGGGCTTCCAGGAAGATGGCCAGTTTTCCCCGGCGCGCTATCGGGAAGAACTGGCGAAGCGGGGCGTGCCGCCGGCGGCCTTCGAGGCCAGTCTCGCGCAGCGCATGCGCATCCAGCAACTGGAAGGCGCCGTAGGCGAAGCGGTGGTGGTGGCGAAGGATTCCGCGCGCCGCCTGCTTGCCGCGCAGCTCGAAGAGCGGGTGGCGCGCGAAATGCGCTTCCCGGTGGGGCCGCGCCTGGCCGGGATCGGGATCGACGACGAAGCGATCCGGAAATATTACGACGACAATCCCGCCCGTTTCGAGCGTCCGGAGCGGGTCAAGGCCGAATACCTCGTGCTCGACGAGACGGCGCTGGCCGCGGGGATCGAGGTAGACGAAGCGGAAATCCAGCGGACTTACGACGCGGATATCGCCGCCGGCGGGTGGAAACAGCCTGAGGAGCGCCGGGCGCGTCACATCCTGATTGGCATCGAGCCGGGCGCGGGTGACGCCGAAGTCCAGAAAGCGCAAGCGCAGGCCGACGAAATCGCCGCCCTCCTGCGGAAAACCCCCGCCCGCTTCGCCGAGCTTGCCCGGCAAAGATCGCAAGACCCCGGCACGAAGGAAAACGGCGGCGATCTGGGTCATTTCACGCGCGGGCAAATGGTCCCGGAATTCGAGGAAGCCGTTTTCACCCAGGAAAAAGACGGGATCGGCAATCCGGTGCGCACCAGCTTCGGCCTCCACATCATCCAGGTGACGGACATTCATCCGGAGGGAACGCGGCCGCTGTCCGAAGTGCGCGAGGAAATCGCCGCCCGCTTGCGCGCGGATGCGGCGGCGCGGCGCTTCGACGAACTGGCGGGCAAATTCGCCGATGTCGTCTTCGAGCAGTTCGAGAGTCTGGAGCCGGCGGCCCGGGAATTCGATCTCAAGATCGGGCATACCGACTGGATCGAGCGCGGCGCGCGCGGCATTGGCGAATTCCAGAGCGAAGCGTTGATGGCCGAACTGTTCTCGGAGAGCGCCACCAGCCAGCGCCACAATACCCGGGCCATCGAAATCGGCGCCAACGTCCTGGCGGCGGCGCGGGTGAGCGAGCACGAAGCCGCGCGGCGCTTGCCGCTGGAAGACGTGCGCGCCCAGATCGAAGCGCAATTG
Organism: Azoarcus sp.; assembly: GCA_031277975.1. GTDB lineage: Bacteria > Pseudomonadota > Gammaproteobacteria > Burkholderiales > Rhodocyclaceae > WRNU01. Next base: position 7,633 of record JAITLI010000030.1, on the reverse strand, counting down.
CGCCGCGACGAAGCGCGGCGCCAAGTGCGGGAAGCGGGCGAAGCGGCGCTGGCGGCGCTCGACAAGGGCGAGACTGTCGCCGGCGGTAAATGGAGCGAGCCGCGCACCCTCCAGCGCGGCGTGCCATCGTTGCCGCCGCTGGCGGCGCAGGCAATATTCGCGGCACAGCCCGCGAAGCTGCCGGCGCGGGTGGGGGTCGAACTGCCCGATGATGCCTACGTGATCTACCAGATCGACGCGATCAAGCACCCGGAATTCACCGACGACGACCCGCGCCTCGCCAACATGGCCGAACAGTACGGGAGAATGCTGGCGCAGTATGATCTCGAAGCCTTCCTCGCCGCCCTGCGCACCCGCTATAAAGTCGAAACCAACCTGCCGTCGCCAGAGAAGGCAGAATGACGCCGGGGCGCGGGGATCGGATTCAAGTCAGCGGCGCTGCGCGCCGCGCCGGGAAACAAACATCCGCCCCCCTGTCATTGCGAGGCACGCAGCGCCGCGGCAAATTGGGTGGTGCGGCAGGGGATACGGCCTATCAGTGCCGTCCCTCGTGCCGATGCCGGAGCATGGCGCGAAGTCAGGCTTCGCTTCCTTTCTTGGCGGTCTGCCTTGGTTCTTCCCGCCAGGCGGGGTTGTAGATTTCGCTGCGGTTGCGTCCCGCGTTCTTGGCGGCGTAGAGCGCTTCATCGGCGCGGTGCAGGGGAGTTTCCGCGTTCCTGTCGTCATCTTGCAGGCGGGAGATGCCGATGCTGACCGTGACCGGTACGCGGACATTGCCGATCTTGACCGGGTTGATTTCGACGGCGTGCCGCAGCCGTTCCGCGAGTTCGCTCGCGCCGGCGATGTCGTCTCCGGGCAGCAGGATGGCGAATTCTTCTCCGCCCAGGCGTCCGATGATGTCGCTGCGGCGCACGGTCTGGCGCGCGATGCGCACGAAATGACAAAGCGCGGCGTCGCCGGCGGCGTGGCCGTAGTGGTCGTTGACGCGCTTGAAATAATCGAGATCGGCCATCAGCAGGGCGGTCGATCCGCCGTGGCGGCGCTGCCGCGCCATTTCGGCGTCCAGTTGATCGAGGAAATGGCGGCGGTTGCTGGCGCCGGTGAGCGGATCGGTGGTCGCAAGCCGAAGCAGCGCTTCCTGGCGTTCGTATTGTTCGGAAATATCGTGAAACACCACCACCGCGCCGTCTTTCCGTCCGTGCTCGCGGATCGGCCTGATCGTGATTTCCGCCGGGAAGAAGCTGCCGTCGCCACGCATGATCCGCTCTTCGATCATGCGTGCCTCGCCGTCGTCCAGTGTCTGCCTGAGCGGACTGCTTTCGCCGGAATTGGCGTCGCCGTCGGGACAGAGGAAGGGGAAAAGGGCGTGCGCGTCCTTGCCCGTGACGTCTTCGGCCCGGCAGTTGTATATGTCGAGCGCGGCGCGATTGATGAAGTTGATGCGCCCGTCGCGGTCGACACCGCAGATGCCGTCGGCGGCGGTGTCGAGGAGCAGGGCATTGCGGCGCAAAAGTTTTTCGATGGTTTTCGTGTTTTCTTTCAACTGGCGTTCCCACTCGCGGCGCGAGGCGGACAGCAGGACGAAAACGAGAATCTGGAGTATGGCGTAACCGCTCAACGTGCCATGGATCACCGCCGTGTGCGCACGCTCGCGCTGGGCGGCCTGCGTCGTGGCGTCGCGCCAGATCAGCACGGTACCCGCCGGGTCGCGGGCGGGGTCTGTCTGGCTGAGGTAGTCGTCGAGCGCGAAAGTGACAACCTGGAAAGTGCTCCCCCGCCACGACAGAAGGCGGCTTTGCGGCACGCGCGTCCCGGTTTGCAGATTCAATCCGGCGCTGAGCCATTCTTCCGCTTCCGGATGCGTCGCGGCGAGGATGGCGCTCTGCTTGTCCCGGGGACCCGCCAGGCCGGGGCGGCGCTTTGGCCGTATGGCCGCGACCCTGCGGGGATCGAGCAGCAGCGCGATGTCGATGCCGAGTTGTTCGGACAGCTTGTTCAGATGATTTTTCATGTCGAAACCGATTTCCAGCAAACCGACGTTGCGCACGCCGCCGCCAGGCTGGTCGCGCATGATTTCCACCACGCCGCGCAGACCGGCCTGCATGGTGCCGATCACGAAACCGCTGCGGGGATTGAAATCGCGCGCGGTGTCGGCCAGCATGGGGCGGCGCGCGGACAAGACATCGCCGAAAAACTCCGGCGCGTGCATGCGCAAGAAGGAAACGTTGCCGGGCAGCAGGAAATGCAGCGTTTCCACGCCGTAATGTGCGCTGAGACCTTCCCATCGCCGCTGCGCCAGTGTGCGCAGCGCCTGGCGCGCCTGCCGCGCCTTCATACCGTCATGACCGCCTGCGGCATGCCATGCCATGCCGCCTTCGTCGATCAGGCGCTGGATTTCATGATCGGCGGCGAGGCTGTACGCCAGGGCTTGCAGGTGCTGTACCAGTACTTCGTTCTGGGCGATATAGACATGGTGCAGCCGGGCGGTATCGCCGGCCAGCCAGATTTCAAAGCGCTTGTCGACTTGCCAGTACATATATCCGCCGACGGCCACGACAATCGCGGTCAGGATGATGCTGGTCAGCAGGACGATGATCCTGTAGGGCATGGGCCTGTGTGGTACCGGGAAAGTTGATCGGCACCGTGGATGGTATACGGATAAGTGATATTCGATATTGCGATGCTTCACAAATACAAAATCTACTTCTCCTCATCATCCGTGATGCATGACCGCTTGTGGCGCAACAAAAAGCGCCCGGGGTCCATCGCCCCGGCCAGTTCGCGTTCGAGCGGCAGGGGGCCGCCGTCGATTCGCGCCGCCAGCATTTCGCCGATGAGCGCCGCCCATGCCAGCCCGCGCGCGCCGAAACCGGAAAGCGCATAAAGTCCATCATGGCGAGGCAGGGTGGCGAGCGAAGCGTCCGGCGCGGCGGATACTGTGGCGGGGACGGCGCCCGCCAGCGGCAAGCGGTCGGGCGAAACCGGACGAAATCCCACCCGCGCGGCGAGCGCGGCGCCATCCAGCCCGGCCGTGTAACCGGGAAGAAGCTCTTCCAGCTTGGCGAGGTTTGCCTGCTGATCGCGCGCCCGTGGAGCGGGATCGGGATCACCGACATCGAAACTCGCGCCCGCGCAGCGCCGTCCGTCGACTTCGGGGGTGACATAGCCGCCGCCGCAGACGACAACGCGCGGCGCGCTGGCCGCCGCCGCCGGCAATACACTCACCTGCCCGCGCGCGCTGAGGATGGGCAGCGGCGCGGCCTGGGCAAAAGCCGCGAGACCGACGCCAGCGGCGAGGATCATCACCGGCGCGGCGGCGATCGTGCCGCCGTCGGCGGCCAGTGCGTGCCAGCGCTCGCCCCGGCGCGCGATCGCGGCGACCGGGCGCGACCAGCAGGTGCGGATATTGTGCGGATGCGCGGCGAGATTGGCCGCGCACAGGCTCGGCGGCCGCACCCAGCCGCAGCCGGGGAAAAACCAGCCGCCCAGGAGGACGGGCCAACCGGCGATGGCGCTGGCCTCGGCGGCCTCGACATGGCGCAGCAATTCGTCGGGCAGGGCGAGCCGCGCGACGACGGCGCGCATCTTGCCGTCCTGCGCGGCATCGCGCGCCAGATGCAGGACGCCGCAAGCCGCCGCCCGGATCGCGCCGCCCGCGGCCTGGCTTTTTTCGATGTGCCGCCAGGCATACAACGCCCCCGCGCGGGTCAGGCGGCTCAAGCGGTTGTCGTCGAGGCTGGGCTGCGGACGCAGCACGCCGGCGTGGTTACCCGATGCGCCCCGGCCTGGCCCATCGGCCGCGTCGATGATGTCGATATCCCAACCGCGCGCCGCCAGCCGCTCGGCCACCGCTGTGCCCGCCGCCCCCGCGCCGATGATGACAGCGTGGCGGACGGCGGGCGCCTTCACCGCCGCGGCCGCGCCCCGGTGCGGATACGGGTAAAGACTGCCGCGCAGCATCTGGCGCTTGCCGCCGAAACCGGCTGCCTTTTCGGTGGCGAAACTGGCGCGCCGCAGGCCCTCGCGCACCTCGCCCGCGACCGACCACGTTGCCAGCGTCGCATCTGGCGCGGCCAGGCGCGCGAGCAGATAGAAAACTTTCGCCGACCACATGGCCGGGTTCTTCGCGGGCGAAAAACCATCGAGGAAAAGCGCATCGGCGCGGGCATCGACCTGCGCCAGCCCCTCGCGGACATCGCCGAAACAAAGCGTCAAGCATACCCGCCCGCCCTCGAAATGCAATCGGTGCATACCGCCCGCGAGCGGCGGCCAGCTTGCGTGCAACGCATGGGCAAGCGCCGCCAGTTCCGGCCAGCGCGCATGCAGGCGGGCGAGGTCTTCTACCCGGAACGGGTGCAATTCACAGGAAATGAAATGCAGGACGCGCGCGCGCGCCGGATCGTCCCGCCACGCCGCCCACGTTGCCAGGAAATTCAGCCCCAGCCCGAAACCGGTCTCCAGAATGACAAAACGCTCCCGCCCACGCCATCGCTCCGGCAAGCCGTTCCCGGCAAGAAAGACATGCCGCGCCTGCCCAAGTCCGCCGTCGGCGGAATAGTAAACATCATCATACGTTCCCGAACGGGGCGTACCATCGGCGGCGAACTGGAGCGAAGCGGGCAGGATCGGCATGATGGCCAGGGAATGAAAGCGCAACGCGCGCGTGCGGCGCGCCTGGAGAAGGCGCGATTTTCTGCTTCCCGCGACAAGGAGTAAACCTCGCGGGCGGGGCGCGGCGGCGAGCGCATGACTTCGGGATGCGATCGCCCGGAGCAAGCCGGCCTCCGGCCGACGTGGGCTACACTGTACCGCCTTCCCTCGCATCCCTCGCCCAGCCATCCCATGACCGCCCTCGATCTCGCCCGCCAGTCGCATGCCCTTCTGCAAACCATCCGCCGCGACCTGCACGCCCATCCCGAACTGGCATTCGCCGAAACGCGCACGGCGGAAATCGTGGCCGGCCAGCTTGCCGGATGGGGCATCGAAGTGCATCGCGGGCTTGCGGGCACGGGCGTCGTGGGCGTGATCCGCGCCGGAGAAGGAGACCGCGCGCTCGGACTGCGGGCGGACATGGACGCGCTGCCGATCGATGAGGCCAACAGCTTCGCGCATCGCTCCAGGGTCGAAGGATGCATGCACGGCTGCGGGCACGATGGGCATAGCGCGATGTTGCTGGGCGCGGCGAAGATTCTCGCCGAACGGCGCGATTTCGATGGCACGGTCTATCTGATCTTCCAGCCGGGCGAAGAAGGCGCGGGCGGGGCGCGGGTGATGATCGAAGACGGGCTGTTCGAGCGTTTCCCGATGGATGCGGTCTTCGGCATGCACAACTGGCCGGGATTGCCCGCCGGAGACTTCGCGGTACACACGGGGCCAGTCATGGCGGGTACCGACCGTTTCGGCGTACACATCCGGGGCGTGGGCGCGCACGCGGCGATGCCGCACCTAGGCGCCGATCCGGTACTCGCCGGGGCGGCGCTGGTGCAGGCGATGCAAAGCGTCGTGGCGCGCACGCTCGATCCGCTCGATGCCGCCGTGGTGTCGGTGACGTGTTTTCACGCCGGCGATACTTTCAATGTATTGCCCGAGCGGGCGGAACTATCCGGGACGCTGCGCAGCTTTTCGGCGGGGGTGCGGGAAAAGGCGCTCGCGCGCCTGCGCGGACTGTGCGCCGGCGTGGCGGAAGCGTTCGGGGTGGAGATTGCCTTTGAACTTTTCCCCGGCGGTTATCCGCCGACAGTCAATACCGCCGCCGAAGCCGCGCATTGCATGGAAGCCGCCGCCGCCGTGGCGGGACGCGCACACGTGCGCACCGGCGAGCGCCCGAGCATGGGCGCGGAAGATTTCGCCTATTACCTGCGACACAAGCCCGGCGCCTACATATGGATCGGCAACGGCGAATGCGGGGACGCCGCCGCCAGCGCGGCGCTGCACAATCCGGCCTACGACTTCAATGACAATATACTCGCCGCGGGCGCGGCTTACTGGGTGGAACTCGTCCGGCGGCGGCTGCCGCGCGCGCGCTGAAAACATCCGCGCGCACAACCAACCCCGCCCAGCGCATGCAAATCGCCGACGCCATGAATGAAACCCTGCAATTCCCCCTGGTCCTCGCCGGCTTTTTCCTCCTCCTGTGCGCGGTGGCGCTCCTGATATGGCTGGCCGTGGGCGCGGCGCGGCGCGAGCGCGGCATGTCCGCGCAACACCGGGAACTGCTGCGCGACCTTCACGAAGGACTGGATCGCCAGACCGACCGCATCGGCGAACACGCGCGCGCCGACCGCGAACTACTCCAGAACGGGCTGACGGCGGCGGCGGTACAACTGTCGCACTCAGTCGAAGCCCTGACCCGCGGCGTGGAAGGGCAACTGCGCAACCTCGCCGGGCAAGTCAATTCCCGGCTCGACGAAGGCATGCGCAAGACCAGCGACACCTTTGCGAACATCATGGCGCGCCTGGCGGTGATCGACGAAGCGCAGAAAAAAATAGACGGTCTCGCGGGCAGCATGATCAGTCTTCAAGAGATACTGGGCGACAAACGCGCGCGCGGCGCCTTTGGCGAAGTGCAACTGGAAGCGCTGGTACGCAACGCACTGCCGCCGGAGGCCTGCTCCTTCCAGGTGACGCTGCCCAACGGCACGCGCGTCGACTGCCTGCTTGAACTGCCCCCGCCCACGGGCCGGGTGGCGATCGACGCCAAATTCCCGCTCGAAAACTACAACCGCATGTTCGATCCCGCGCTGGAGCGGGCCGGGCAGAAAGCGGCACGAACCGCCTTCCGCGCCGACGTATGCCGCCACATCGACGCGATCGCCGGCAAATACATCCTGCCCGGCGTCACCGCCGACGGCGCGGTGATGTTCCTCCCCGCCGAAGCGATATTCGCCGAACTGCACGCCGCGCACCCCGAAATCATCGCCCGCGCGCAAGCGCGGCGCGTATGGATCGTCTCCCCCACGACCCTGATGGCGGTGCTCAACACCGCGCGCGCGGTACTGAAAGACGTCGAGACCCGCCGCCAGGTTCATGTCATCCAGGACGAACTGGGCCGTCTGGCGAAAGATTTCCAGCGCTTCGACGCGCGCATGAACGTGCTCGCCCGCCATATCGAGCAAGCGGGCAAGGACGTGGAAGAAGTCCACATCTCCAGCCGCAAGATCAGCGCGCATTTCCAGCGCATCGAATCGGTCCGCTTCGACGAAACGGAACCAAACAACCTGAGCGATGTGCCGACGCCACGCGGCGAAACAAAACAGTAGCGGCAAGGGGGCGCATATTTGTCGCGTACCGTGTGAATCGCGGAATCGGTGAAATCGCTGGCAGAGATGAAGATGCCTCGAACCTCGGCGCGCGACATGAGGCAAACAAGATGCTCTGAACTTGTCGAGCCAACCCGAAATAACGCTCGAAGAAAGCCGCGAGCCTGTCCAGCACCGTTTGCTTCCTTGCCGTGTGGTTATTGTTTTGGCAAACCGTGAGACCAGCGGCAGTATCTTCGTGATGGCGGCGCCGGCGGTTGGGATCGCGCCGTCACGGAAAGCATTTTCCACGAATGTCCTTGTTTCGCCGGGGTTGAGGTTTTCGTCGGCGATGATGCGGTCGAGTTCCCCGGCTTTTTTCTGGCGATGAAGGC
>JAITLI010000176.1 GCA_031277975.1 Azoarcus sp. | reverse complement strand
CACGAGGCGGTCGGCGAACCAATCGAGCAAGCCGCGCCAGAACGGGCCGTGCATGAGGATGATCGGAATCCGGCGGCTTTTGTGTGTCTGCACCAGCGTCATCGCTTCGAGCAGTTCGTCGAGCGTGCCGAAGCCGCCGGGCATGACGACGTAGGCGCTCGCGCATTTCACGAACATGAACTTGCGCGCGAAGAAGTGCTGGAATGTCTGCGAAATGTCCTGGTAGGCGTTGGACTGCTGTTCCATCGGCAACTGGATGTTGAGCCCGACCGAAGGACTCTTGCCGAAGAACGCCCCTTTGTTGGCGGCCTCCATGATGCCCGGCCCGCCGCCCGAGATGACCGCGAACCCGGCATCCGACAGCAAGCGGGCGATGCGTTCGGCGAGCGCGTAATAAGGATGATCGGGCGCGACGCGGGCGCTGCCGAAGACCGACACCGCCGGGCGGATGGCGTTGAGCCGTTCGGTCGCTTCGACGAACTCTGCCATAATCCCGAAGATTCGCCATGATTCGCGCCCGTTGTAATGCGTTGCGGCGGCGGCCATGTTGGGCGGTATTTTTTCTTTCGCGCTCATAAAAGTCCGTTGTTTTTTCCATGCCGACCTGTCCGGCGCGGCTGGAACCGCCGCCGGCGAGGAACTTTCCCGATGACTACCCTGCTGCTCGTCGATGGCTCCAGCTATCTCTATCGCGCCTTCCATGCCCTGCCCGATCTGCGCACCTCGCGCGGCGAGCCGACCGGCGCCATCCGGGGCGTGCTGTCGATGCTACGTCGGCTGGCGGAAGACTACAAGGCGGATTATCGTGCCTGCGTATTCGATGCCAGGGGGCCGACCTTCCGCGACGAATGGTACCCGCAATACAAGGCGCAGCGTCCGCCCATGCCCGACGATCTCGCCGCCCAGGTCGCGCCGCTGCACGAAACGGTGCGGGCCGAAGGCTGGCCGCTGCTCTCGATCGAAGGCGTCGAAGCCGACGACGTCATCGGCACGCTCACCCGGCAGGCGGTCGAGCGCGGCTGGAACGTCGTCATCTCCACCGGCGACAAGGACCTTACCCAGCTCGTGCGCCCCGGCGTGCTGTGGGTCAACACCATGAGCGAAGAGACGCTCGACGAAGCGGGCGTCGAAGCCAAATTCGGCGTACCGCCCGCGCGCATCGTCGACTACCTTGCCTTGGTCGGCGACGCGGTGGACAACGTGCCGGGCGTGGAAAAATGCGGTCCCAAGACAGCGGCGAAATGGCTCGGCGAATACGGCAGCCTCGACGAACTCATGGCGCGCGCGGGCGAGGTGGGCGGCAAGGTGGGCGAGAACCTGCGGCGGCATCTCGACTTCCTGCCGCTGGGCCGGCGGCTGGTCACGGTGGCGACGGACGTCGCCTTGCCGTGCGAACCCGGCGATCTCGCTGCCCGCCCGCCCGACCGTCAAACGCTCGCCGCACTCTACGAACGCTTCGAATTCAAGAGCTGGCTACGGGATCAGGGATCAGAGAGCGGGGAGCGGGGAGCGGGGGGGGCGGACGGCCTGGCGCGGCGCTTCGGGCGCGAAGAAGAGAGCGCGGCGGCCAGCGCTCCGGATCGTTCCCGCTATGTCGCCGTCGTCGACTGGCCCGCGTTCGAGGCGCTGCTTGCCCGGCTGGAAGCGGCGGAGCTTGTCGCCCTCGATACCGAGACGACCGGCCTCGATCCGCTCGCCGCGCGGCTGGTGGGCATCTCGTTCGCCTGCGCGCCAGGCGAGGCGTTTTATCTGCCGCTCGCCCATCGCGGCGTCGATGCGCCCGTGCAACTGCCGCGCGACGAGGCGCTGGCGCGGCTCAAGCCCTGGCTGGAATCGGATGTCCACGCCAAGCTCGGGCAGAACATCAAATACGACGCCCACATCTTCGCCAACCACGGCATCGCCCTGCGCGGCATCGCCCACGACACCCTGCTCCAGTCCTACATCCTGGAAAGCGACCGCGCCCACGACATGGACGCGCTCGCCCGCCGCCACCTCGACCTGAATACGATCCCCTATGCCGAAGTGTGCGGCACGGGCGCGAAACAAATCGGCTTCGACGAAGTCGCGCTGGAAGCCGCCACCACCTATGCTGCCGAAGACGCCGACATCACCCTGCGGCTGCACCGGACGTTGTGGCCGCGCATCGAAGCCGCCCCCGCCCTTGCCGTCCTTTACCGCGACATCGAACTGCCCATCCTCTCCGTGCTGCTGGCGATGGAACGCACCGGCGTCCTCATCGACCCCGTCCTCCTCGCGCAACAAGGCGAAGAACTGGGGCGACGGCTCCATGAACTGGAGCGTGAAGCCCACGCCCTCGCGGGCGAACCGTTCAACCTCGGCTCGCCCAAACAGCTCGGCGACATCCTCTTCAAGCGTCTCGGCCTGCCGGTACGCAAGAAAACCGCCACCGGCCAACCCTCGACCAACGAAGACGTCTTGAGCGAACTCGCCGAAGACTACCCCCTTCCCAAACTGCTGCTCGAACATCGCGGCCTCGCCAAACTCAAGAACACCTACACCGATAAACTGCCGCGCATGGTCAACCCCGCCACGGGCCGGGTGCACACCAGCTTCTCCCAGGCCACCGCCGTCACCGGGCGGCTCGCCAGCGCCGATCCCAATCTGCAAAACATCCCCGTGCGCACCGCGGAAGGCCGCCGCATCCGCGCCGCCTTCATCGCCCCGCCCGGTCACATCATCGTCTCGGCGGACTACTCGCAGATCGAACTGCGCATCATGGCGCACCTCTCCAACGATGCCCGCCTGCTCGACGCCTTCGCGCGCAACGAAGACGTCCACCGCGCCACCGCCGCCGAGGTCTTCGGCATCGCCCCGGATGCGGTGAGCGCCGAACAGCGCCGTTACGCCAAAGTCATCAACTTCGGCCTCATCTACGGCATGAGCGCGCACGGTCTCGCCCGCACGCTCGGCATCGAACGCGGCGCGGCGCAAAACTGGATCGACCGTTACTTCGCGCGCTACCCCGGCGTCGCCGCTTACATGGAACGGGTCAAGGCCGTCGCGCACGAACAAGGTTACGTCGAAACCGTCTTCGGCCGCCGCCTGCACCTGCCCGACATCGCCGCCCGCCAATACACCCGCCGCCAGGCCGCCGAACGCGCCGCCATCAACGCCCCCATGCAGGGCAGCGCCGCCGACCTCATCAAAATGGCGATGATTGCCGTCGACCGCTGGCTGCGCGAGCAGGGACTGAAATCGCGGCTGGTGCTGCAAGTCCATGACGAACTCGTGCTCGAAGTTCCGGACGGCGAACGCGACGCCGTGCGCGCCGCCCTGCCCGGCCTGATGGAAAACGTCGCCAGACTTGCCGTGCCGTTGCGGGTGGACGTGGGGGTTGGGCGGAACTGGGACGAGGCGCATTGATCGGGGATCGGGGATCCGATTTGACCGGCGCCGCCGCGCGCCTCGCAATGACGGGTCCGGAAGACTGTCCTCTGGACATGCCATATCCGGGGCATTGATGATGACAGGATGCCAGTCCGCTCCATTGACACATGGGTACCCATCATGGCTGACATCCTCTCAAGATGCTCTTTGGCGACGAGCAAGACGCGAAGATTTTCACCGCTGTTCTGTTCCGTACAATTACATCCCAACCCGTAGCTGGCCTTTGTTTCGTGCAGAAGTTATCCCGCAGTCGATGATCGAATCACATCAGCACCAAGAGCCCAAGTCATGAGTCACCTCCTTCACAGTCTGGCGCGAACCACCCCGAAGACACGCGCGGAGATACGCGCCCTGCGTGAGACTGGCGTGTCGTAGCGCGCGCTGATGAAACGCTACAGCGTCAGCAAGGCCACGATCGTCAAATGGCACAAGCGCGAGGATGTGGAAGACTGTTCGCATCGGGCGCACACCCTGCACACCACGCTTTCCGCCGGGCGCATCATTCCCCCGCGATCTCCAGCGT
>JAITLI010000028.1 GCA_031277975.1 Azoarcus sp. | reverse complement strand
TCGACCCCGGGCGGCTCGCCGCCTTGCTGCGCGAGCAGGCCGCGCGCGAGAAAACGTTTTTCGCGGCGCTGGGCAAAGCCGTGCGCGTGAGGAGGCGGTTTCGCGGCGCCGATACGGCGTAAGCGTTCCAAAAATTGTTTGGTTGCGGCGGGTGCCGGAAGGGTTGCGACAGGTATTTGGCGAAGCGGGGCTGCGGCGCGTGGCGGTGAGCAAGGGCGCCATCTCGCAGGCGCGCGGACAGGCGGGCGCGGCGCCGCTGCGCCAACGCTATGAGGAGCAGGTGCGCCCCGTGTCGCGTTTGGAGAGTTCCAATGCGAGTTTCACCCGTTGCGCTTAGAACCTGTTCATTGTCTCTGGTACCGTGGCGCGTTGCTCGTTGGCGCAGACCATCAGGGCCACGTTGTAAGCGCGAGTGGTCGTCGAGCACCGTCAAGGGATGGCAGCGCCCGCCCCAGGCCCGGTGCGCTTGCCGGATCGACAGGACGACTTCTTCCGTCGCCTCCGGGCTGCGCCGCAGCGAACTCAAGGGGCGCCGCGATCGGTCCCACAACGACTCCGCGCCTCTATCGTAGCGCTTGAGAACCTGTTCATTGTCTCTGGTACTCCCCCACCGATTGCCCCTACAGTGGTCTGAACACGTTCTGAAAGGCGGGGAATTCGTTCTGATATTCCCGATTCCGCTGATTGCGGGAGCGGTTTACCGCCATTCCCGGAGACAATGAACAGGTTCTGAGCCACTTGTAGCCCGTCTTGCGACTGATTCCGAAGCGCTGGCACAGCGCACTCACATTGCATCCTTCCTTGCTTGCCAGCAAGATAAATTCCGCTCTCTTTTCAGACACGGTGCTTTTCCTCCAGGGCATCTCTTTCCCTCCATTATCGGAAAGGGAAAGTGTTACCCATGTCTTGGCACATCTGTTACCTATGTCTTCGGTCTGTACAATTGCGAGGGCCGTAGGCCCGCGGCAATCCAGTCGGGTAATATCGTCGCAATAACCAAATTCCACAGGCCACGACGGTTCGGAAGCGACAGTATTCGAGTGTGGCGGCGGCGGAAACACCGTAAGATTCGCCGCTTCATCTTTTTTCAAGCAAATTTTCGCCATGCCTGTTGCCGACATCGAATCTCTCGACTACGAAGGCCGGGGGATTGCCCGCACTGCGGGCAAGACCGTTTTCATCGAGGGCGCGCTGCCGGGCGAGACAGTCGAATACGAAATTCTGCGTGGTAAATCGAACTACGATCTGGCCCGCGCGCTGCGAATCATCCGCGCCAGCGCGCAGCGGACGGAACCGCGCTGTCCGCATTTCGGCCTGTGTGGCGGTTGTTCGCTCCAGCACCTCGATCCATCGGCGCAGACAGCGGTCAAACAGCGGGTGATGGAGGATGCCTTCCTGCGCATCGCTAGGCTCGAACCCACCATCATCCATCCGGCGATCAGCGGCGCCGCCTGGGGCTACCGCTACCGCGCCCGCTTTGGCGCGAGGCGGGTGCCGGGCCGAGGCGGAATGTTGATCGGCTTTCACGAAAAACGTTCGAGCTATATCGCCGATCTTGGCGTCTGTCCCGTACTGCCGCCGGAACTGTCGGCAATGTTACCGGCGCTGCACGAACTGGCGGCGGGATTGTCGATCGCCGAACGCGTGCCGCAAATCGAAATAGCGGTTGGCGAATCTCCGGCGGACGGGCTGGAAACCGTACTCGTATTCCGCCACCTGTTGCCCTTTTCCAGCGCCGACCTCGCGCGCCTCGCGGCTTTCGGCCAGATTTGGCGCGTAAACATCTGGCGGCAGCCGGGGCAACCCGAAAGCGCCCAGCCCCTGGCGGACGATCCGCGCGCGGCAACAGGGGTACTTGCCTATTCTCTGCCCGAATTCGCCCTGCGCCTCGCATTTCGCCCGACCGATTTTACCCAGGTCAACATCCACACCAACCGGCTACTGATCCGCCGCACCATACAATTGCTCGACCCACGGCCCGGCGAGCGCATCGCCGATCTTTTCTGCGGTCTGGGCAACTTCACCCTGCCCATCGCGCGACGCGGCGCGTTCGCGCTCGGCGTGGAAGGCAGCGACGCGCTCGTGGCGCGCGCGATCGCCAATGCCCGCGCCAATGGACTGGAAACACGCGCCGTCTTCCATGCCGCCAACCTTTTCGAAACCAGCGAGGACAGTCTCGCCGCCCTCGGCCCCCTCGACAAACTGTTGCTCGACCCGCCGCGCGAAGGTGCGATTGCCGTGGTCAAGGCGCTCTCCCCCCGCCAGCCTCCGGCGCGCATCGTCTACGTTTCATGCAATCCGGCCACGCTCGCCCGCGACGCCGCCGTGCTGGTGCGCGAAAAAGGCTACATCCTGCGCGGCGCGGGCATCGCCAACATGTTTCCGCACACTTCGCACGTGGAAACAATCGCGCTGTTCGAGCGCCCCTGAACCGGCGGGGATCAGGGATCGGATTTGATCGGGAGGGGGCGGTTTCGTCACGGCGCGTCCGCTCTGGCGAGCGGCGTTGACGTAATTCTCTGCCGGAAAGGCAGCGGCGCCGGCGAATTCCGCGCTTTCACTTCCATTGGGTGAAGGACAGGTTTTCGTCCAGCCAGCGTTCCAGATCCGTCGCCGGAAGCGGGGGAGAGAAAAGGAGTCCTTGCACGATCTGATAGCCCTGTGCCTTGAGCAGGTTGCGTTGCGTCGGGTGTTCGACCCCTTCGGCGACGACGGTGAGATCCATGCTGTCGCCGATATGCATGACGGCGTTGGTGAGCGCTCGCGTGGCGCGGTCGTGATCGAGGTCGCGCACGAAGGATTGATCGAGCTTGAGTTCATGTACCGGCAAGTGGCGCAGATAGCCGAGGCTGGAGTAGCCGGTGCCGAAGTCGTCGATCGACAGGCGCACGCCTAGGGCGTGAATCTCGTTGAGGGTTTTCATCGTGCTCGGATTGGAATCCATCAGCACGCCCTCGGTGATTTCGACCAGGAGATCGCGAGGGTTCAGGTCGTGGGCTTTGAGGACGTCTTCGATGTGATGCGGCAACTTCAGGTTGTGAAAGTCGGTGGGCGACAGGTTAACCGACACCGAGGGAATGACGAGACCTTGGTGGCGCCAATGCGCGAGTTGGCGGCAGGCTTCGTTCAGTACCCATTGGCTCAGGATATTGATCAGGCCGCATTCTTCGGCCAGCGGAATGAAGCGGGAAGGCGAGATTTGTCCGAAATGGGCGTGGTTCCAGCGCACGAGCGCTTCGACGCCATGAAGCTGGTGGGTTTCGATGTTGATCTGGGGCTGATAATAAACTTCGAGTTGGTTGCCGAAAAGCGCTTCGCGCAGGGCGGTCTCCAGCGTAAGGCGCTCTTTGGCGATCTGGTTCAGTTGGCCGCTGAAAAAGCTGAAACAGCCGCTGCCTTTGTGTTTGGCCTGGTACATCGCCATGTCAGCCTGATGGATCAGGGTGTTCATATCGCGGCCGTTGTCCGGGAACAGGCTGATGCCGATGCTGGCCGCCGGGTTCAGGGTGATTTCGCCGATCCTGCACGGCGCGGAAAGTACGGAAAGCAGGCGCCCGGCCAGGTCGGTGGCGCGCACGCTGTCGCATTGGGTGAGGACGATGACGAATTCGTCGCCCGAGTAACGGCCAAGGATGTCGACTTCCCGTATCGCTTCGCGCAGGCGGCTGGCGACGATGCGCAACAGGGTGTCGCCGGCGGGGTGGCCAAGGGAGTCGTTGACTTGCTTGAAGCGGTCGATGTCGATGAACAGCACGGCAAGCTGTTCGTTTTCGCGGGAGGCTTGCGCGATGGCTTGATTGGCCTGGACGTGCAACAGGCTGCGATTGGGCAGGTCGGTGAGATCGTCGAAAAAGGCGAGGTGGTGGATGCGCGCGCGTGCTTCCGCGCGTTCCATCGCCAGTGCGCACAGGTAAACACCGATTTCGGCCAATTGTACGTGCAGCTTGTTCGGGCGGCGGCATACGCGGTAATAAAAGGCCAGAGCGCCCATGACGCGCCCTTCGCGGGTCTTGATCGGAACCGACCAGCAGGCTTTGTAGCCCAGCGCCAGCACTTGCTGCCGGGTATTTCCCCACGACGGATCGTTTTCGATATCCCTGACCAGCACGGGTTCGCCGCGAAAGGCGGCCATCGTGCAGGAAACATTCTGGTCGGTTTCGGCGCCGTCGATCTGATGTCCGTACTCGGGCGGGAAATCGGGCGCGGCCAGCGAGTGCAAGTGACCACTGGCGTCAATCCGCATGATGGTGGCCGAGATCTCGGGGGCGATGCGCTTGATCTCCTGGCACAGCAGGTTCATGACTTCCAGCAGCGATTCCGTTTCGGCCATGGCCTTGAGTACCTGATAGCGCAGGGTCTTGTGCACTTTGGCGATGGTGATGCTGCGGGCAACGACCAGGCGCATGGTCTGCTCGCACGCCCGGACGCGCGAAACGGATATTTCGGCCCATATCCGCGTGTTGTTGGGCCGCTCGATGGGCAGCTCCACGTTATGGCCGACAAGATGGTCGATTTCGGACTGGCCCGGTAATCTGCTCTGCGGTCCATCCTGGAGCGGCGGCATCAGGCGCGAAATGTCGGCACCCAGGACTGTATCGCGGTTGCGCCCCCATAGCTGTTCAGCGGCGGCATTGAAGAAAATGACCCTGTCGTCGCTGTCGACTACCACGATGGCGTTACACGCCTGTTCGATCACCTGCGGAAGGAAATCCGCCAGTGCCATATCATCCATGTCAGACAGCGGTACGAAGGGCAGAGGCGACAAATCGGGATGCTTGTCGTTGTAGAAGTGTTGTTTCTGGAGAGTCACGGCGGATCCCCGTTTTTCCATTTGCCCGACTGTGGTGGAACAGCAAGCGCGGCCACGGTACCAAGTGATGGATATTGTGCGCCGAAAACCTCGTGCGGGATATTGTGGGCGTCCTCATGCTCTCCTTCGCGCGACGCGCGCGCATTGCGATACAGGGTCGGGTCGGCAATGCCCGCCGCCGCGAAACCGGCGCGGCGCAGGCGGCAGGCATCGCAGTGGTCACAGGCCTGCCCCGCGTCGTCGGCCTGATAGCACGACACGGTCAATCCGTAGTCGATTCCGAGGGCAGTGCCGCGACGGATGATCTCGGCTTTGGAAAGTGCGATCAGCGGCGTGTGAACAGTGAGCGGGCGACCTTCGACGCCAGCCTTGGTGGCAAGCCGGGCCATGTTCTGGAACGCGGCGATGAATTCCGGGCGGCAGTCGGGATAGCCGGAATAGTCTACAGCGTTGACTCCAATGAAAATATCGCCAGCGCCGAGTGCTTCCGCCCAGGCCAGCGCCATCGACAGCATGACGGTATTGCGAGCGGGAACATAGGTGACGGGGATGTCGTCGCCTTCGCGGTCTTCGGGAATGGCGATACGAGGATCGGTGAGCGCCGACCCGCCAAACTGGCCGAGTTCGACGTGGGCCAGCCGGTGCTCGCACGCGCCGAGCGCGGCGGCGACACGGCGCGCAGCGGCAAGTTCGGCGGCATGGCGCTGACCGTAGGCGACTGAGAGGGCATGGGCGACAAAGCCCTGCTCGCGCGCGATGGCGAGACAGGTCGCGGAGTCGAGTCCGCCCGAAAGCAAAACAACGGCATGGGGAAATACGGTCATGGCAAGGACGGCAAACACTACCCTGCAATGATACGACCATCAGTGCCCTCTGGCATCGCGCCACAGGACTTTATGTAGTTGAAGCTGGAAACGTACCGATAAACGGTCGCGCACAATCCATTCGGCCAGTCGCGCGGGATCGATCCGGTCGATGACCGGCGACAGCAACACGGCGCAGCGCTCCGGCAAATGGCGCTCCTCAATCTGGCCGCATGCCCATTGGTAATCGGCTTCATCGGCGATGACGATCTTTATTTCGTCGCGCGGGGTGAGGCGCGCAATGTTTTCATAGCAGTTGCGCGCGGTTTCGCCCGAACCAGGCGCCTTGAGATCCATGATGCGGGAGACTCTCGGATCGACGCCGCCGATGTCGAACGCGCCGCTGGTCTCCAGCGAAACCGAATGACCCGCGTCGCACAGGGCAGTGAGCAGTTCCGGGCAAGCAGCCTGGGCAAGGGGTTCGCCGCCGGTGACGCAGACATGGCGCAGTCCGCGGGCGGCCACGGCGTCGAGCACGGTCTGGATAGTGAGGATTTCACCGCCGCGAAAGGCATATTCGGTATCACACCAGAGGCAGCGCAATGGGCAACCGGTCAGGCGGACGAACGTTGTGGGCAAGCCTATCCGCGTGGATTCTCCCTGCAACGAAGCAAAAACCTCGCTTACGCGCAGGGTGGACACAACCTGCGGCATTGTGTTATCAGCGGCCGAGGTGTTGTTTCGCGGTCTTGGCGGCGGTAGACGACGGGTAGCGCCCGATCAGGGATCGCAAGGTCTGCCGGGCATTGCGCTGGTCACCCATGGCAATCTGGGCATTGGCCACACCGAGCATGGCGTCGGGCGCGGTGGGATCGTTGGGCCAACGGCCAAGCACGAGATTGAAATGCTTGGTCGCTGCGGCGATGTCCTTGGTCTGCAAGGCGGCGGTGCCCGCCCAGAAGTGGGCGGCGGGCAGGTTGGCGCTGTCCGGGTTATTGCCGATAAAGGTTTCGAGTTCGGCCAATGCCTCGGCGGGCCGGCCTTCCTTGAGCATGAAAAGCGCGTTTTCGTAATCGCCGCTCGCCGCGGCGGGCGGAGCAGCGGTGGCTTCCGCAGGCGCGCCGCCAGTGGACTCGAAACGGCGCAGGCGATTATCGAGATCGACATAAAAATCGCGCTGGCGATTCTTGAGCGACTCGACTTCGTTGAGCAACACTTCGATTTGCCCGCGCAGGCGGGCAATCTCGGCGCGCAATTCTTCGTTTTGGCTGGACAGTTCGAGTTGACCATTGGTGACAATCTCGACCCGGCCTTGAAGCTCCTGCTTCAGGCGATCAATCTGCTGGCGGGCTTCATCATCGTCGAAAAGGCCTGCCTGCGCGGGCATGGCCTGGAGAAAAGCGGCGCAAGCCGCCAGAAGCAGGAGACGTCTCATCAACACTTACCTTACTGGTAGTTAAAATCGCCACGGCGGTTCTGAGCGTAGCACGATTCCGAGACCTCGAAACACCTTGGTTTCTCCTTGCCCAGACTGACCGCCTCGACCTGCTCGTCACGCACGCCCAGCAGCTTGAGCGCCTGCCGCACGGCGTTGGCGCGCTTTTGGCCCAGGGCAAGGTTGTATTCGTGGCTGCCGCGCTCGTCGGTATTGCCCTGAATCAACACTTTGGTGCCGCGATTCTGGTTCAGATAACGGGCATTGCTGTTGATGACCGGGCGCCCTTCGGCGCGGATGACAAAGCTGTCGTAATCGAAATATACACTGCCTTGGGACAGGCCACTGAGCTCGGGACTGGTACTGCGTCCACCTGCATTAGGTTGGACGTTGACGGACTCTACCTTGTTATTGTTGCCATCCACATTATCTCCAACCGAGGCGTTAGTGGCGGGGTCACTGCTGCAAGCAGCAAGCGCAGTGGTCAGCAGGGCGGGTAACAGCAGTTTTTTCATCGCGATGATCTCCGATGTAGTGAGTGAAAAACACAAGAAAGCCGCAGGTTATTTGAGTAACGGACCCCATGCAGGTTCCCGCACATCGGCGGCTTGTATCGAAAGACGCTGTTTCACGCCGCCATCGACAGAAACAGTTTCCAGTACACCCTTGCCGCCGTTTTCGGTAGCGTAAAGAATCATGTTGCTGTTGGGAGCGAAACTCGGCGACTCGTCACGCGCCGCTTCGGGGTTGAGAATCATGCGTTGACGACTGGCGAGATCCAGTATCGCCAACTGGAAACGCCCTTCGTTGCGGGTTATGAAGGTCAGTTTCTTGCCGTCGGGCGACGGACGCGGCGTGACGTTGTAGGCTCCCTCGAACGTAACGCGCTCGGCATTGCCGCCATTGGCGGCGATGCGGTAGATCTGCGGGCCGCCGCTGCGATCGGAAGTGAAATAGATCCATTGTCCGTCGGGCGACCATGCCGGTTCGGTGTCGATGCCGGAAGAGGTGGTCAGGCGGCGCACGCCGGAACCGTTGGCGTTGATCGTGTAAAGCTGCGACAGTCCGTCCTTGGTCAGCACCACCGCGAGCCGGGAGCCATCCGGCGCCCATGCGGGGGCGGAGTTGGAGCCCTTGAAGTTGGCGAGCACCTGGCGCTGCCCAGTGGCGAGTGCATGGACGTATACGATGGGCTTGCGGGCCTCGAACGAAACATAAGCCAGACGCTGCCCATCGGGCGACCATGCCGGCGAGATGATCGGCTCGGCGGAGCGCAGCGCCGGCTGGGCGTTTACCCCATCGGAATCGGCGATCTGCAACTCGTAGCGCGCGCCGATTTTGGCGACGTAGGCGATGCGGGTGGCGAAACAGCCTGGTATGTGGAGGATCTTCTCATAGATGAAATCGGCGATGCGATGGGCGATCAGGCG
Source organism: Azoarcus sp. (assembly GCA_031277975.1). Taxonomy (GTDB): domain Bacteria; phylum Pseudomonadota; class Gammaproteobacteria; order Burkholderiales; family Rhodocyclaceae; genus WRNU01. The sequence goes on along the minus strand of JAITLI010000028.1, from coordinate 21,145 downwards.
GTGCTGCGCGGGCGGCATGAACAGCATCATGCCGCCTATATCGGCCTCCCGTTCCGGTTTCTGAACGTTGAACAGGCGGAAACGAATTTCGTAACGTCCGCCGTCGGACGACGGACGCACCGAAGCGGCAAGCGCCATGTGGGCGCCGCGCGCTTTCATGGCGGCGAGATCGGGCGTTCTCGATTCCGGCAGCGACAACGGGCCGATGTCGACCAACTGGAATGCGCCGCTGCGTTCGAGATCGGCGCGCACGATGTCGGAGACAGGATGCGGCAGGCTGCTTTCGTTTTCGAATACCGGGATGATGATCGGAATACGGTCCGCGCCCGTGCCGATGACATCAATGGTGACCGAATCCTCGGCATGTGCGTTCAAGGCGAGGCAGCCCAGCAAAACGGCGCACAGCACACGGAAGAAGCCGCAAAAAGTATTGGCAGAAAGAAGGGGAGAGGTCTTGATCATGGCGTGGCATGTATGAGAGTTGGGGATTGTAAGCATAATGCGTATGTAAAAACCAGAGGGTCCGATGATATTGCAAAAATGTGTTTCATTTTGCCAACGGCTGGAATCTCAGCGTCAAGGTCGAAGGGGGGGGCCTGCCCTCCGAAGGCAGGGGCAAGGGACTGGATCCGTTGATGGCGCGTTCGATCGCTTCGTCGAGCGCCTGGTTGCCTGAAGAGCTTTTGAGCCGGATGGTGAACACCGTGCCGTCAGGCCCCTGATTGATCTCGAAAATGGCTTCCGGATTGCCGGAAAGACCGGGCGGCCGCACCAGATTACCCCGCACCTTGGCGGAAATTTCCATCAGGTAGGCGTCATCCAGTTTACCCGCGGGGCCAGCCTTGCTCCCGCCCAAGAGTTCATTGGCTTTTTTTTCCTCCTCGGCGCGCCTGAGCGCATCATTGATCCGGTCCGGGGTATTTGTTTCGATCATTTCAAGGGGTTTGGCCGCGGGGGGGCGTCTGGCCGGTTGCGGTGGCTGGGGGGGCGGTTTTTGCTCGCGCGTACTGATTTTGGGAAGCTCGACGCTTCTGGGCGTCGGCGGCGCTTCTTGCGGTTTGACGGGTTCCGGCGGCTTGGCGGGTTCCGGCGGTTTGGCGGGTTCCGGCGGTTTGATGGGTTCCGGTGGCTTGACAGGCTCCTGCGGCTTGACGGGTTCCGACGGCCGGGTCGTGGCGCGGGGGGCGCTGACCAGTCCGACTTCGAGCATGCCCGGCGGCTGGCTTTGCCAGTTGATGCCGAAAAACAGGAATGCCAGCAGCCCGATGTGGACAGCGATGGTCAGGATGAGCGACAGGAACTTGCGCGATTGTTCCCTGGAAGGACGGAGATCGTTCATGTGCCCGAAGCGCTTGACTTTGTTTGCAGGCTGATTTTTTTCGCGCCCAGTTCGCGCGCGGCTTCGAGGACGTCGATGACTTTTTGATAAGGCAGGCTGTTGTGGGCAGCGACGAGGATGGGCCGGTCGTCGGCGATCAGTTTTTTCAGTTCGCCCTGGAACTCGGTGTACGAGAGCGGTTTCGGCTTGGCGGCGGCGGTTTGCCGCAGGGCGAATTTACCGTTCCTGTCGATGTCGATGATTGCGGCTTCGGACGGCGGCGCGGCGAGCGGCCCCGCGGAAGGAACGTCGATGTTGCCGGTCTGCATCATGGGGGCGGTCACCATGAAGATGACCAAGAGTACCAACATCACGTCGATATAGGGAACGACGTTGATCTGGTTCATCAGGCGGCGCTGGCGCATGGGGCGTGTCCGAAAAGTTCAGCGCAGGTTGCGCTGGAGGATATTGGAGAATTCTTCCATGAAGCTCTCGAAGCGAATACCGATACGGTCGATGTCGTGAGCGAAGCGGTTATAGGCGACCACAGCGGGGATGGCCGCGAACAGGCCGATCGCCGTGGCGACCAGCGCCTCCGCGATGCCGGGGGCGACATGAGTCAGCGTGGCCGCGCCAACGTTTGAGAGACCGCGGAATGCGTTCATGATTCCCCACACGGTACCGAAAAGTCCGATGTAGGGCGACACCGAGCCAACGGAGGCAAGAAAGGCGAGGTGGGCTTCGAGATCGTCCACTTCACGCTGGAAGGTGGCGCGCATGGCCCGCCGGCAACCGTCGATGGTGGCGGCGGAGTCGTGGCTGCTGTCGCGCAGCTTGGTGAATTCGCGGTAGCCCGCCTCGAAAATATGTTCCATGCCGCCGCTGCGGTAACGTCCTCCCGCGGCGGCGTTGTACATGGCGTTGAGATCGCCGCCACTCCAGAAATCGCGCTCGAAGCGGTTGGTCCTGCTGCGCGCGGCGAGGATCTGGAACCACTTGCGGAAGATCCAGTACCACGACGTGAGCGAAAGAAAGGCCAGCAGGCCCATGACCAGCTTGACGATAATGCTGGCCTGCATGACCAGGCTGAGGATGGAGAGGTCGTGGGTGACGGACATTGTGGTGGGTCAGGACGAAGTGAGTTGATCGTGGAGCCGGGCGCGAATCGTTTCCGGCCATGGTGTGGGACGCCCTGTGCCGGACGCAACGCAAGCAATTTTGACTTCAGCGGTGAAAAGTCGCGTATTGCCGCGCCAGATATGTTGTAAAAAATACACGCTGACGTGGCGCAAGTCATGCAATGCGCTCATTACGGCAAGGCTGTCATCAAGGCGGGCGGGAGCAAGGTAGTCGGCCCGCACGCTGCGAACGACGAAAGCCAGGCCGCTGCCCGAGAGCAAGCCGCGTTGTCCGATGCCGAGCGTTCGCAGCCATTCACTGCGGGCGCGCTCGCAGAAACGCAGGTAATTGGCATAGTAGACGACACCCCCCGCATCGGTGTCCTCATAATAGACGCGCACCGGCAGGATGAAGCCGGGTGGCGGCAAGATGGCGGAAAAGGAGGGCGCTGCATTCGTTCGCATTGCCACATTCTAGCCGAACTTGCGTGTTGCATAGCAAGTCGCTGATCGCGCGCGGTCGCCGTGTTGACGCGGGAATATTTTGGCAAGGCCGTGACACGCACATGCTGCAAAAGCAGCCATCCAGTGCTATCCTACATGGCTTTCAAACGTCGATGCTCCCTCACATTTTGGATTGATCCCGGCGTGGCGTTCAGCTTTAATCCTTTCAAGAAAAATTCCTCGACTCCGTTTTCCGGTACGGGAGAAACCGCGTCGTCTTCGGGCGGCGCGTCCGCTCCGCCCGAAATCACGGAGCTTTCCGCGCTTGATTTTTCCAATGCCTCCCAGCAAGGCGCGATTGAGGTCACGGAAATCGCTTCCGGTATTGGCGTGGTTTACGAAGAAGCGGCGGTGCTCTACGCCAACGGTAACGACCGTGACGCCGAGCATTTGCTCACGGCTGTTTTCGACGACCCCACCGCCACGGTGGGAGAAGGTCTGTGGATGATGCTGCTTGATCTCTACCGGCTGACCGGGCAGCGCGAGCGTTTCGAGGCGCGGGTGATCGACTACGCCCGCCGCTTCGAGCGTTCTCCTCCCCCCTGGGAAGATTTGTCGCTCCAGCCCGCGAAACGGCACGGCGATTCTTCCTCCTCCGCCCTGATAAACCTGCCCGCCGTGCTGTCTGCGCAATCCGCGCAACAGATCCAGCAGCTTTGCGTGATCGGGCGCAAGAGCGGCGCGATACGGATCGATCTCGGGCGTCTGCGTTCCATCGACGACGGCGGATGCGCCCTGTTCAAGCAAATGCTGACGCAACTGGCCGCAGATCACGCCAAGATCACCATCCTCAACGCCTCTAGGCTCGTGGATGCGCTGGCGCCACAAGTCAAACCGGGAGTGGCCGAGAACCGCGAACGCTGGATGCTGTTGTTGGAGATGTTGAAATACACCGGCGAGAGCGAGCGTTTCGAGGATCTGGCGGTCGATTATGCCGTCACCTTCGAGGAATCCCCGCCATCGTGGGAGTCGAAAGTGCCGGCGCCGGCCGAGCAGCAGCAAGCCGCCGTGGACGAGCCTCCCGCGCGGGGCGAGGAAGAGTTCAGTTTCGAGGGCGAGCTGGCCGGCTCGTGCAGCGAGACGATCCGCAAGCTGGACGAATACGCCGCCAACCGGCAAGTGATCGCGGTCGATTGCAGCCAGTTGCGCCGTATCGACTTCGTGGCCGCCGGCACGCTTTTCAATGCCCTCGCGGCGTTCCAGGCGCAGGGCAAGCTTGTGATACTGCAACGGGTCAATGCCATGGTGGGAGCGCTGATGCGGGTCATGAGCATCGACCAGGTGGCACAGGTGACGCTGCGCGGCTGATGGCCGCGCAGCGTCACCTGTGCGTCAATGCTTTTTCATACGGGTTTGCAATCAAGGCAAGGGCCGGGCAACGCAGTCATTGTCTTGTCCGGCATACCGCGCCGTCCCGCGCTTTTGCCCCATCATCGGGAATATCGAATATCAATGGAACAATATCACGGCACGACCATCCTCTCGGTTCGCCGTGGCGGCCGGGTTGCGCTCGGCGGCGACGGACAGGTCACACTCGGCAACATCGTCATCAAGGCTTCGGCGCGCAAGGTGCGCACGCTCTACGAGGGGCGCATCCTCGCCGGGTTCGCCGGCGGCACGGCGGATGCGTTTACCCTGTTCGAGCGTTTCGAGGCCAAGCTCGACAAGCACCAGGGCAATCTGCTGCGCAGCGCGGTGGAACTCGCCAAGGATTGGCGCACCGACCGCATGTTGCGCCGGCTGGAAGCCATGCTCGCGGTCGCCGATCGCGGCCATTCGCTTATCATTACAGGCAATGGTGACGTACTCGAACCCGAGCAGGGCATCGTCGCCATTGGCAGCGGCGGCCCGTATGCGCAGGCCGCGGCGCGCGCCCTCCTTGAAAACACCGAACTTGTGCCGAAGGAAATCGTCGCACGCGCGCTGACCATCGCCGGCGACCTGTGCATCTACACCAATCAATGTCATGTTATCGAGGAACTGGGCGAATGAGCGAGGCCATGACCCGGATGACTCCGGCGGAGATCGTCTCCGAACTCGACAAGCACATCGTTGGCCAGCACGAGGCGAAGCGGGCGGTGGCGGTGGCGCTGCGCAACCGCTGGCGGCGCGCGCAAGTGGCCGATCCCCTGCGCGGCGAGATCACCCCCAAGAACATCCTGATGATCGGCCCCACCGGCGTGGGCAAGACCGAGATCGCGCGCCGGCTCGCGCGCCTGACGCAAGCGCCGTTCATCAAGATTGAAGCGACCAAGTTCACCGAAGTCGGTTATGTCGGGCGCGATGTCGATACGATCATCCGCGATCTGGCGGAAATCGCCATCAAGGACGAACGTGAGCGCGCCATGCGTCTTGTCAGGGACCGTGCGCTCGATGCCGCCGAGGATCGGGTGCTTGATGCGCTCTTGCCGACGGCGCGCGGCGGACCGGGTTTCGAGGATGAGGCCGAAACACAGGATCATGGCACGCGGCAAAAATTCCGCAAGAAACTGCGCGAAGGCGCGCTCAACGACAAGGAAATCGAACTCGAACTCGCCGCGCCATCCATGTACGCCGAGATTTTCGCCCCGCCGGGCATGGAAGAACTGACCCAGCAAATCCAGGGCATGTTCCAGAACATCGGCAGCGGCAAGAAAAAAGTCCGCCGTTTGCGGATTGGCGAGGCCATGCGCCTCTTGGCCGACGAAGAGGCCGCCAGGCTCGTCAACGACGACGAGATCAAGAGTGAGGCTCTGCGCGCGGTCGAACAGAACGGCATCGTCTTCCTCGACGAAATCGACAAGATCGCCACGCGGGGCGAGATGCAGGGCGCCGATGTCTCGCGCCAGGGCGTACAGCGCGACCTGCTGCCGCTGGTCGAAGGCGCGACGGTGTCGACCAAATACGGCATGGTCAAGACCGACCATATCCTGTTCATCGCCAGCGGTGCGTTCCATCTCTCGCGCCCGAGCGATCTGATCCCCGAGTTGCAGGGGCGCTTCCCGATCCGCGTCGAACTCGATTCATTGTCGATCGACGACTTCGAGCGCATCCTGACCAGTACCGACGCCTGCCTGACCCGCCAATACGAAGCGCTGCTGGCAACCGATGGCGTCACACTGGTCTTTACCGGGGACGGCATTCGCCGTCTGGCGGAAATTGCCTTTCAGGTCAACGAAAAAACCGAGAACATCGGCGCGCGCAGGCTGTATACAGTGATGGAAAAACTTCTCGAAGACATCTCCTTTACCGCGGGCAACGGCAAGACCGACACCCTCACCATTGATGCCGCCTACGTCGACGCCCGTCTCGAAGGAATAGCGGGCCGCGAGGATCTCGCCCGCTATGTGCTATGAAACGACAACGCCGACTTCATGTCCGCCGCGCGAAGTGCGGCAGGGTTTCACCGGAGCCACGATGAAGACCACCTTTCTCGACTTTGAACAGCCGATTGCCGAGCTGGAAGAAAAGATCGAACAATTACGCTTTGTCCAGGACGACTCCGCCCTGGATATTTCCGAGGAAATCGCCCGCCTCGAAAGCAAGATACAAAGCCTGACCCGCGATCTCTACGCCAAGCTCACGCCGTGGCAGATCGCGCAGGTCGCGCGCCACCCGCAGCGCCCCTACACGCTGGATTACGTGCGGCACATCTTCACCGATTTTACCGAATTGCACGGCGATCGCGCCTTTGCTGACGACTCTGCCATCGTCTGCGGCCTGGCTCGCTTCAATGAGCGCGGTTGCGTGGTCATCGGCCACCAGAAAGGGCGCGACACCAAGGAGAAGATCGCGCGCAATTTCGGCATGCCGCGTCCCGAGGGCTACCGCAAGGCCTTGCGCCTGATGAAACTGGCCGAAAAATTCCAGCTTCCGGTCTTTACATTCATCGACACACCGGGCGCGTATCCGGGAATCGGCGCGGAAGAGCGCGGCCAATCCGAAGCCATCGGACACAATCTTTACGCGATGGCCGAATTGCGCACGCCGCTGATCTGCACCGTGATCGGCGAAGGCGGCTCGGGCGGCGCGCTCGCCATTGCCGTGGGCGACCACGTCATTATGCTGCAATACGCCACCTACTCGGTGATCTCGCCCGAAGGCTGCGCCTCCATCCTGTGGAAAAGCGCGGGAAAAGCGGCAATCGCCGCCGAAGCCATGGGCATCACCGCCGCGCGCCTGAAATCGCTCGGCCTCGTCGACCGAGTGGTCAGCGAACCGGTGGGCGGCGCGCACCGCGATCATCACGCTATGGCCCAAGGGCTGAAGCGCGCGTTGGCCGACGCCCTGCGCCATGTCGACGCCCTGGCGTCCGACGAACTCATCGCCCAGCGCATGACAAGAATCATGGGATACGGGCGTTTCAAGGAGCTTGCCGCCTGAGCATGCGCGCCGGAGCGGCGGACGCCGCAACAACCGTGTTCGAGGCCGTCGCCGCAACGCTGGCGCAAGCCGGCGTCACCGCCCATCACCGCCTGTGCTGCGCTCTGTCTGGCGGAGTCGATTCAGTCACCTTGCTCGATGCGCTCGACGCCCTGCGAGAACGCTTCGGTTTTACGCTGGAAGCAGTGCATGTACACCACGGCCTCAGTCCGGCCGCCGATGACTGGCAGGATTTCTGTGCCGGACTGTGCCAGCGCCGCGCCATCGCCCTGCACACCTTCCGGGTCGATGTCGCCCGCAGCCACCCCCATGGACTGGAAGCGGCGGCGCGCGCCGCGCGTCACGCGGCGCTGGCGCGGGTTGCCTGCGACTGGCTGGCGCTGGGCCATCATCGCGACGACCAAGCCGAAACCGTGCTTTTCCGACTGCTGCGCGGCGCGGGTGTGCAAGGCGCGGCGGCAATGGGCATGATCGAAGCGCCGCAGGCGCACGCGCGCGCCGGACGCCTGCGCCCATTACTGCGCATCGGCAGGGAAACCCTCCTCGCCCATGCGCGCGCGCGCGGCCTTGCTTGGGTTGACGACGCCAGCAACACCGATCCGCGCTTTTCCCGCAACGACCTGCGCCATCGCCTCCTGCCCGCGATTGAGACAGCCTTCCCCGCGGCGCGCGCGACGCTCGCTCGCGCCGCGGCGCATTTCCGCGAAGCCGCCAGCCTGCTCGATGAACTTGCCGAAATCGACGCGGCGGCCTGTGGCTGCGGGCAGGACGCGGGCGTATTCGAGCGCGCCGCCCTCCTCGCCCTGAGCCAAGCGCGCCTCGCCAACCTGTTGCGCCGGGAACTGCGGCGGCGGGGCAGCCTTCCGCCTCCGGCGGCGCGCCTTTCCGAAGCAATACGCCAGCTACGCACGGTGGAAGGGCCGCTCCTACTGCCGCTTGGCGAACTGGCCTGCCACAGCTACCGGGGGCGCGTCTGGCTCGCCCCGGCGCAGGAAGCCGCGCTGCGGGCGACGCCGTGGCAGCCGCAAGCGGGGCGGCTCGCGTGGGCGGGCGGCGAAATACATTGCCAGCGAGTCACGGGGGCTGGGGTGGCGGCGGCGGCGCTGGAACGGGCGGACGCGTGCCGATTCATTGCGCGCCCGCCGGGGTTGCGGTTACGCCTGCCCGGGCGCCCACTGAAAAATTTCAAGAGCCTGTGCCAGGAATCCGGCATCCCCGCCTGGCTGCGCGAACGCCTGCCGGTACTGGAAGTCGATGACCAGGCAGCGTGGATCGGTGGCTTGGGTGTAGACGCCGGCTTCGCCTGCGCGCCGGGACAAGCGGGCTGGGCGCTCGAATGGCTGCCGGGCGCCGCGCGGGACCGCGCCCGCGAACAAGACGAAAACAAGGCGCGGGATCGCGTATTCCACAAATAGTACGGAAACCCCGTGCGCCGTGTCCAAACCCCGCCGTGGCCGCGTTCAAACCATCCAGCGGCGCTACGCGCCGGGTAGAACGCACTGGATTGCCACGTCGCTTCGCGCCTCGCAATGACGCCCCCGTCTTCGTCATTGCGAGGGTCGCAGGCCACGGCGCTTCGCGCCTCGCAATGACAAGAGGGGGAGGCTTTCGCAATGACGCGTCCCTCCAAAGGATTCCCTTCGCAATGATGGGCGGGGGGAATTCTTCCTGTATCAGGCGTGAATGTTGACCATTCGCCCGGCGGTGGGACGCAGGCTGCGTTCGATGGTTTGGGCGAGGGAAAACGCGCGGTTGTTTTCGCTTGTATTCGCCGGCGCGGCGTTTTCCTTTTCCGTATCGCGGGTTTCGCCGTTTTCGCGCGTTGCGCCGGATTTGCTTTCTTCCATATTGGCGCGGGCGATTTCGGCGCGCGCTTCGGCGGCCATTTGCGCCGCTGCCGCGGCAACGGCGCGATCCTGCGCGGAGGGGTCGGCGGGCGCGAGCGCGGCGGCGCGGATGCGTTCGGCGCGCATGAGCGTTTCTTCCGGCGTGCGGCCTTTCGAGGTGTCGATGCCGACTTCGCCCGCAACGGCGTAGCGCTGGCCGTCGGGGCCGGTTTCATAGGTGTAGCTTGCGCCGGAGGTGACGAGGTTGCCGCCGGCGGCCATGTGCGCGGCTTCGTGGGCGCGCACGTCGCGGTCGGTGGCTTTCATTTCTTCGACGCGGCGCCGGGCGGCGGGGTCGAGTTCCTCCGCGCGGGCGTTGCCCGCCGGCCGGGTCTTGTCGGCGGCGGTGTTTTGCTCCGTATCTTCGCCGGGCGCGGCGGCACGCCAGGCGTTCGCATAGGCGAAAGCTGTCTGGATCGTGCTGGCGAATGAGGGCGACAGGCCGGAGATCATGGCGGAGATGGAGGAAGCGGGGACGGACGTACCCGCCGGCGCGGCAGGCATTTTCAGTTTAGATCGCCGCCATGAACGGGAAAAGCCGGCGCGGGCGCAAGGTGCGCGTTATTCCTCGGATGAGGGCGGAAGAGCGGGCGCCGTGGAAGAGCGGGGCGTGACCGGCGGGAGGGTTTCCGCTGTGTCCGCGCCGGCGCGGGCAGGCAGGTGCGCATCGATCCAGGCGGCGGCGATGTCCATGCTGGCCGCGAGCATGGCCTCCGTTGCTTCTCCGGGGTCGCCGCCATCGGTTTCGCGCCAGTCGCGCGCGGCGGCGATCAGCGCGAACGCTTGCCGCAGGATGTCCGCGCGCGGGTCGTCCCTGCCGACGATGAAGCAGGTCGGCGTCCGCAAGGCGCGCAGGGGGGCGATGCCCGCCAGATCGGGGCGGCCCGCGAAAATGCACAGCGCGCCGAAACGTCCGGGCGCGCGCGCGGCGGCGCGCATGGCGGCGGCGCTGGCGACGCCCGAGGCAAGCACGCCCAGCGGCAGCGTCGATAAATCCGGCTGGTTCTCGATCCATTCGAGAATGGCCAGGACACGCTCGGCCAGGCTGGCGATGTTGTAGCGGCTGTCAGGCTCGCGCGCTTCTTCCCGGGCGCTCGGCAGATCGAGCGCCATGGTGGCGCAGCCGGAGCGCTGCAATGCGCCAGTCATGATCGCTTCGTGCCCGGGCCGGGCGGGCGGAGATTGCAGCAGCAAGACCAGCCCCCGCACATCGGGCGCGTGCGCCAGGCGGGCGGGCAGCCATGTGCCCTGCGCAGGGAGACTGAGTTGGGTATGGCGCAACTTCACGGCGTGTCGGGAGTGTGGCCGGGGTCCCGGGAGGTGGAAGGACGGCCCTGGTATGTGGAATTCCGCCGATTATAGGCTTCCGGAGGAAACGGCACACCCGGGAAGAGGTCTCCCGCCCTTCCGTGGATGCGATCATGCGCGGCTGGGCGAGCGTTTTCCATTCGCTATTTCGTCCCGCTTCCGTAGAATCCCGCCCATGCAATCCGATCCCCGCCATTTCGCCCTCGTGCCCGCCGCCGGCAGCGGCGCGCGCATGGGTGCCGCGTTGCCCAAGCAATACTTGCCGCTGCTCGGCAAGCCCCTTATCCATCACGCGCTCGCCGCGCTGTGCGCCGCGCCCGGCATCGAACGGGTGTTTGTCGTGCTGTCGGTCGATGACGCCGAATGGGCGCGCCACGACTGGCGCGGCCTTGGCCCGCGTCTCGCTCCGCTTTTCCGCGGCGGGCCGACGCGGGCCGATTCGGTGCTCGCCGGGCTGCGCGCCATCTCGGGCGAAGTGTCCGCCACCGATTGGGTGCTGGTGCATGATGCCGCGCGTCCCTGCCTGGCGCGCTGGCACATCGAGAAGCTGATGCGCGAATTGGCGCATGACGATGTCGGCGGCCTGCTGGCGACGCCGGTGGCCGATACGCTCAAGCGCGCCGATGAACACGCGCGCGTCACCGCCACCGTGGGGCGCGACCGTCTTTGGCGGGCGCAGACGCCGCAAATGTTCCGCTATGCGATGCTGCGCCGCGCGCTGGAGAACGCGCGCGGCGTTACCGACGAGGCCGGCGCCATTGAAGCCGCCGGGCTGCGGCCCAGGCTGGTCGAGGGCGATGCCGCCAATCTCAAGGTGACGTGGCCGTTCGACGCGCATCTTGCCGAATGGATTCTGCGCCATCGCGGGGAAAGCGGCGGCGAGGAGGAGAAAACCCCATGAAACCCGCTTTCCGCATCGGCCAGGGGGTCGATGTGCATGCCCTGGCCACGGGCCGTCCGCTGATTCTCGGCGGCGTCTCTATTCCGTTCGAGCGCGGCCTGCTCGGGCACTCCGATGCCGACGTGCTGCTGCATGCCATTACCGACGCGCTGCTCGGCGCCGCCGGACTGGGCGACATCGGGCGGTTGTTTCCCGACTCCGATCCGCGCTACGCCGGCGCCGACAGCCGCGCGCTACTGCGCGATGCTTTCGCCAAGGTATGCGCGGCGGGTTGGGCCGCGGGCAATGTCGACGCCACGATCATCTGCCAGGCGCCGAAAATTTCGCCATACGCGGCGCGAATGGCCGCCAACATCGCCGCCGATCTCGGCATCGACGCCGGGGACGTGAACATCAAGGGCAAGACCACCGAAAACCTCGGTTTCGCCGGGCGCGGCGAGGGCATCGCCGCCCAGGCGGCCGTATTGCTGCTGCGGACGTGACGGCGGCGGCCTCGCCGGAAGAACGCGGGGAAGGCGGACGGCGGTTATCGTTCGACGGCAAGGCAATATGACGAAAGGCCGCGATCAGGGCACGCGCGCTTCGCTCCCGCCCGCGTTGTCGCAGTATTGCAGCAGGCGCGCGATCGTGGCGCTCATGACGCCGCTGGCGCCGGGTTCGTATTGTCCGAGCGGCAGGGCGACGCGGGGAATGCCCGCGACCGTGCCCTTGTCGTTGCCGCTGTCGTCCAGCATCGGCAGGAGGAGCACGTCGGCTCCGGCGAAGACTTCCGCTTCCAGCCGCCTGTCGAGCACGAACAGATCGCGCACTTCGCGCAGGAGTTTGAGGGCGAGTATGGCGGCGGCGGCGAGGCCCTCCTGTCCGCCGCACCAGACGAAACAGGCGCGCGTGCTGCGGCGGGTGACGGCATCGGCGAGCGCGATGAAATTTTCCTGCGCCCGCGGCGGCGGTTCCGAACCGCCGCCGGCGATGATGACCGTGCCGTCGGGTACGCCGATGGCTTCGCACAGCCAGTAGCGGGCGGCGGCCCGCGAGCGCAACAAGGGCGGCACGGGCGCGGGCGGACGCGGTTTTTTCCGCCGCTCGACGCGCGTGCGCACCGCTTGCGGTTTTTCTTCCGGCGGCGAGAACTTGTGGCGCAGGGCGTTCCACAGGCGGCCCAGGACGCGCACGGGGGCGCTTGCCCGCCACGAGGTGGAATGCAGGATGGCCGCGTGCTGCCTGGCCAGCGCTTCCACCATCGACTCCAGGCGGCGCTGGTTGAGCGCCCGCGCGTCGGCTTCGTCGTCGCGCGCCTGTACGCGAGCGCGCAGATTCACGCTTTCTTCCCGCGCGCGCAGGCGCTCGGCGAGCGTGACGAGCAGGGTTTCCGCCCCGCCGCACGCGCCATCGGCGGCCAGATCCGGCAGCAGGCGGCGATAGTCGGCAACCATGTCGAATGCCGTGCGCACCGGGCTGAAACGCAGGATGTCGGCCACGGCATCGAGACGGTCGCGCGCGCGGGAGAAGGCGCGGAGTTTTTCCAGCACGGCGCGGGCTTGCGCTTCGACGAGAAAACCGTTCCAGCCCTCGTCGACGCGTTCGGCATAGGCGCCGACACGGGTCGCCAGCACTGGCACGGCGAGCGCCTGCATCTCGGCCAATGTATAGCCGAAGCTCTCCGGCAATACCGACAGCAGGAGGGCGCAATCCGGCTGCCAGTGCGCCACCCGTCCGGGAAGCTCCTCGATCGCGTATTCAGGCTCGACTTCGACCCCGGCGCAATCCGCGAAAGGCAAGCCGAAATCGCCGCAGCCCAGCAACAGGACATCGGCGAAAGCGCGCACCTCGTCGCAAATCTGCCGCCATAGCCACAGCCCCTTGTGCGGCAGCAGGCGTCCCGGAATCAACACCCGCAGGCGCGGCAATTCGTCCGTCCGCGCCATGAAACCCGGATTCGCGCGCGCCGCCGGCATCGCCGGGCCACGCGCGAGCGCCGCTCCCAGGCCATGCGGGATACATGTCCAGGGCCGCGCGGCGAAATCCGGGAAAAGCGCCGCCCAGCGCGCGTGCACATCCTTGCCCGGCGCCACGATATGGATGTTGTCCGCCATCAGCCGCGCCGCGAAGGCCGCGCGCAACGCCTGCCAGTAGCGGACATCGGCGATGTGCCAGAAAGCATTGTGCGAGTTCTCGCGCAGGCAGCGTTCCAGTTCGTCGTCGCCGCAGCGGGTGCAGGGCGCGTCGAACGCCGCGAACAGCGCCGGGCAGAACGGATAGAGATCGTGCGTAATGAATACAACGGGCAGATCGAGGCGCAAGAGTTCGAGCGCATGGCCGATCAGTGATGACACCAATACGGCGCGCACTTCGAAGGCCGCGCAAATCCAGCGCACGATGGCGGCGTATTCGGCATGGTCGATGGCGGTGCCGTGGATGGGCGCGGCCAGCGTCCAGCTCATCAGCGCCGTCTGCCCGAAGCGGGGATCGACCAGGTCCAGTTCGGCAACGGCGCCGTTGCGCGAAGTGCGCCCGCGCAGCACGAGGTTGCGGCAATCGAGATCCGCTTCGCAGTAATCCCGCACCCAACGGTCGATGCCGCCGCCCCAATTATGCATGACATGCAGCACCGTGGGCAGGGGCGGACGCAATGGCGCGCGGGTCTCCGGCGCGCGGATGGCACGCATCCGCGCCCGCTCGTCCATGACGGCGGCGAATTCGGCACCGCCGAGGGCGGCCCGCGCCCGGTCGATGCGCGCGCGCAAGCGCGCCGGCGGATCGCGGCGGATGAAATCGCGCACCCTGTCGTCGTAATCCGGGTGCAAGGCCGCCAATGTGCGCGCGGCGTGTTCCATGGCCTCGTGTCTGGCGGAGTTGCCGAAACTCACCCCGCCGACGTGGTAGACGAACACATCGGCGGCCAACACGTTGCGCCAGCCCACGGCGGCGGCGCGGCGGGAAAAATCGTTTTCCTCGCCGTAACCGCGTCCGAAGCGCTCGGCATCGAAAAAACCCACGGCATCGAGGCAGGCGCGGCGTATCAACATGCAGAACCCGACCGCGGTCGGCAACTCGATCCACTCGCCGGCGTTGACATCGGCAAACAGCGCATCGAGCGTGGCCAGGCCGAGCGTACCGGGCACGTCTTCCGCCCAGCCCTCGAACGGATAGGAACAAATGGTGGCGTTATTGGAAAATGGCGTGACCGTACCGATGTCGGGCTGCGCGAGGGCGCAGGCGCGCAACCTGTCGAGCCAGTCGCCGGCGACTTCGGTGTCGCTGTTGAGCAAGACCACATCGCGTCCGGGATGCAGCGCCATGCCGCTGTTGACCGAAGCGACAAAGCCGCGATTCTCCTCGTTGCGCAACAACGTGATGCGTCCGCTGGCGGCCTCCGCGTCAAGCCACGCCGACAACGCCGGAGCGGGCGAAGCGTCGTCGATGACGATGATCTCGCGCGCCGCGCGGCAGTTGCAGGCATGAAGCGAGGCCAGGCAGCGCCGCGTGACCTCTTCGCCGCCATGCACAGGCACGATGACGTCAATGATGGAAGCTTCCGCTTCTTCTTCCCGCCAAAATGGCATTGATGAAATTCCCTCGTAATGGCACGCACGGCAACACAATACCCGCCGCCATGCGACATGGCGGCGGGTAGATTTTACATCCTGGCGCGATCCGCCGATTCACTTGCCATGACGCGCGCGCCAGGCCGCACGCCTTGTTCCCGCCTTGATGGCAAGCCCGGCGCCAGTGGAAACCATTGCCCCCCGGATTGTTCTCGCCGCCGATCATAATGGATTGCCGCGGGCCTGCGGCCCTCGCAATGACGGGGGGGAGCCATTGCGGAGAACGAAGCGGCGCACGCGCCCACTTTGTCATTGCGAGGAGCGAAGCGCCGTGGCAATCCAGTTCGTACCAAACGGCGCGCAGCGCCGCTGATTTTTCCGTGGCGGGGCGTGGACGAGGGCGCGTTTCTTCTTCCCCTTTTCCCGCAGCAGGTTCTGATCCCCGATCCCCGATCAGCCGCGGCCGTGCCGGAACGGGAAATCGATTGCGGGTTTTTCGCCGCGCAGCAGTGCGGCCAGTATCGAAGCCGAGCCGCAGGACAGTGTCCACCCGAGCGGGCCGTGGCCGGTGTTGTACCAGAGGTTGTCATGAGCGCCGCGCCCGATGATGGGCGGGCCATCCGGGGTGGCGGGGCGCAGTCCTGCCCATGGCGTGGCCCGGGCGGGGTCGATTGCGCCGGGCAGATGCGTGGCGGCCCACTCCAGCATGGCGGCGATGCGGGCGGGGTCGATGTCGAGGCTGTAGTCGTTCAGTTCGGCGGTACCGGCGATGCGCAGGCGCTCGCCAAGCCTCGAACATACAATGCGGCGCGACTCGTCGGTGAGGCTGACGCACGGTGCGCGCGCGGCGTCGGCCACCGGCGCGGTGATCGAATACCCCTTGAGCGGAAAGATCGGCAATCTTTCGCCGAGCGGGCGCAGCAGGCGGCGGCCATGGCTGCCGAGACAAACTACATAGGCGTCGGCGCCCAGCGTGTCCCCGCCGCGGGCATGGCGGATGTCGACCCCGGCGATGCGCCCGCCTCCGGCGCGCAGGCGTTCGATGTGCGCGCCGTAATGAAAACATACGCCGTCATCGGCCAGAACCTTCGCCAACGCCCGGCTGAAACGCATTGCGTCGCCCGATTCATCGCCGGGTGCATGAAGGCCGCCGGCCAGACGGGGAACGAGCGCGGCAAGCGCCGGTTCCACCGCGATGCATTGCGCGGCGCTGCATGGCCGCAGTTCGATGCCGAAGGACGACAGTTCCGCCACGCGGGCGCGGGCGCGAGCGAATTGCCGCGCATCGAAAAACAGATGCAGGATTCCGCCCGCCCGCGCATCGTAAGCATCGGCGATGGCGGCGAGTTTGCGCAATTGCCGCAGTCCGGCAAGGCTGTGGACAGCGAGCGCGGCGATGGCGGCGGTATTGCGGCGGCTGCGCCAGGGCAGACATGCGCGCAGGAAAGCGAGCATCCATTGCCACTGCGCCGGATCGGCGCGCGGGCGCAGGCGCAACGGCGCACCCGCGCGTCCAAGCCAGCGCAGGGCAACGAGCGGCGCGGCGGGGTTGGCCCATGGCTCCGGATGGCTGACCGAAATCTGGCCGCCATTGGCGAAACTGGTTTCCTGCCCGGCCTCGCCCTGGCGGTCGACGACGCTGACATCGAAGCCGGCCCGGCGCAGATACCAGGCGGTAGTGACGCCGGTGATACCGGCGCCCAGAACCATTACATGCATGGGAGACGGGCGCGAAAAGACAGACTTTGTCCGGGGCGGAAATGATACTCCGCCCGCCCGGGCGCCGTTTCAACAGGTGCGGCGACGCTGATTTTCCGGCGGTGGAAAAAATAGACAGGCGTCCTGTTCCTTCTTCCTCTTTTCTGGGTTTTCATCGCCCTGTCAGGGCAAACGCAGGAAAGTGTCGCGGTAATGGCGCAATTCGACGACCGATTCGATGATGTCGGCGAGCGCGGTGTGCGCGCCGGCTTTCTTCACCCCCTTGTACACTTCCGGATTCCAGCGCTTGGCAAGCTCCTTGAGGGTGGAGACATCGAGATTGCGGTAATGGAACCACGCCTCGAACGCGGGCATGTGGCGCGCGAGAAAACGGCGATCCTGGCACACGGTGTTGCCGCACATCGGCGAAATCCCCTTGGGAACCCACTGCCCGAGGAAAGCCAGCATGGCCGCCTCGGCCCCGGCCTCGGAAATCGTGGAAGCGCGCACGCGCTCGATGAGGCCGGAGCGGCCATGGGTATTCTTGTTCCATTCGTCCATGGCGTCGAGCACGGCATCGGCCTGATGCACGGCGATCACCGGCGCTTCGGCAACGATGTCGAGCGCGTTGTTGGTGATGACGAGACCAATCTCGATGATGCGATCGCGCCCGGGATCGAGTCCGGTCATTTCGAGATCGATCCAGATCAGGTGATTTGCGTCCTGTGCCATAATTTCGAGCCTTCCCCTTCCACAAAAGCCGGGCAATCGCCACGGCACGATAAACCATCCGGGGCCGCGATTGTGTCACAGAATGCCAGCCATCCTCCCCCGCCCGCCGCCCGGTTTCCCGGCATCATCGTCGCCGCGTTCGGACGGCATTTCGACGCCCGCACCGCCACGGGCATCGTGCGCTGCCATACGCGCGGCAAGAAAAACGACTACGCCTGCGGCGACGAAGTCGACATCGCCCCCGCCGGCGACGGACTGGGCGTGATCGAAGCCCTGCGCCCGCGCCGCAACCTGTTGTGGCGCTCCGATGCCTTCCGCCAGAAACTGATCGCCGCCAATCTCACCCGCATCGTCATTGTCACCGCCACCGAACCGGGATTCTCCGACCTGCTGGTGTCGCGCTGCCTCGCGGCGGCGGCGAGCGAAAACATCCCCGCGCTCATCGTCCTCAACAAGATCGACCTCACCGCCCGCCTGCCCGCGGCGCGCGCGCGGCTCGGGATGTTCGCCGCCCTCGGCTGCCCGGTGATCGAACTTTCCGCGCGCCACGGCGCGGACGCACTCGCGCCGCTGTTGCGGGATGAGCGCGCCATTTTCGTTGGACAATCCGGTATGGGCAAATCGACGCTCATCAACACCCTGACCCCCGCCGCCGCTGCGGCCACCGGCGAAATTTCCGCCGCGCTCGGCGGCGGACGCCACACCACTACCCTCACCCGCCTTTACCCGCGCGGCCAGGGCTGGCTGATCGACAGCCCCGGACTCCAGGCGTTCGGACTCGCGCATCTCGACCCCGCCGCGCTGGAAGCGGCTTTCGCCGAATTCCGCCCCTATCTCGGGCAATGCCGCTTCCGCAACTGCCGCCACGGCGCCGAACCGGGTTGCGCCCTGCGCGCCGCGGTGGAAACGGGCGCCATCGCCGCGCGCCGCTTCGCGCATTTCCACGCCATCCGCGACGAAATCACCGCCGCGCGCCGCGCC
Source organism: Azoarcus sp. (assembly GCA_031277975.1). Lineage (GTDB taxonomy): Bacteria > Pseudomonadota > Gammaproteobacteria > Burkholderiales > Rhodocyclaceae > WRNU01. The sequence continues at coordinate 2,792 of JAITLI010000028.1, read as the reverse complement.
AATTCCGGCGGATAACGTCCCTCTCCCCGGAAAACCGGGCGGCGAACGGAGCGAACGCCCGCGTCCATGGATTCCTTGCCAAACTCAGGCCCATACGTATACTTCCGCCTCCGAAAGACATGCACGCCCATGATGAAAAAGCTCGAAACCCGTTTTGAACATTTGCTGTTCAGCAGCCGCTGGCTGATGGCGCCCATCTATTTCGGCCTGACGCTGGCGATGCTGGTGTTGCTGATAAAGTTTGGCAAGGAAATCTATTCGATCTTCGCCGCGCTCTCCTCGGCCTCCAGCGGCGATCTGATTACCGGCGTACTCTCGCTGGTCGACGTGGCGCTGATCATGAACCTCCTGATCATCATCATGTTCAGCGGTTACGAGAATTTCGTCTCCAAGATGGACGACCTGCACGATCACGAGGATCGTCCCGACTGGATGGGCCACATCGGCTTTTCCGATCTCAAGATCAAGCTGATCGGTTCGATCGTGGCGATCTCGGGGATCGAACTGCTCAAGGCGTTCATGAGCGTCAACCAGCACACGGACCGCAATTTGTCCTGGATGGTCGGCATTCACGTGACGTTCCTGTTTTCCGGTGTGTTCTACGCCCTGATGGATCGCCTCAGCAGCGCGAAACATTGAGGCGGAGCCTCGCCCGCCATGCGGAGCACGGCGAGGCTCTGATCAGCGGCGCTGCGCGCCGGATAGAACGAAGTCCTCTCCCGGCCCTGCGGGCCACCCTCTCTCGCAAGCGGGAGAGGGGAATTCATCGGAAGAACTCGTCATTGCGCGGAGCGCAGGCTCCTTGGTCATTGCGCGGAGTGTAGCGGCGCTGATGGATGCGAGACGAAGAGAAACCGCCTCCCTTGTGGGGGAGGCGGGCGGGAGAAGAAGCTGAGTTGCCGGTTGGCGCGGAGGGGCTATCGCCAGCACTCCGCGACCGTCAACGTTGTGTTCTCGAGACCTTTTCTTCCCACTTGATCCAGTGTGAAGTCTCCGCAACGGTCAGTGGCCTGGGTGCCTGCCCGCGTCGCGGTCAACTGGAAGACGCTGCCCACAGCGCCACCGCTGGCAGGAGGGGGGGCAAAAGTAGCTGCGATGGTGTATGTCGCTACTCCACCGTCGACGGGGCAGGTGGTGGGCACACTGGTGGGGAGGGTGCCCGCTGTGCCTGGGTTGTCGTATCGGTGATTCACGTTGAAGTGACGCTCCAGTATGCTCGCCGCCTTCAGCAGCACGGCCTGGCAGTCGGCTCGCCGCGTCCTGCGTATATGTTCCTGATACGAGGGCACGGCAACGGCCGCCAGGATCGCAACGATGACGACGACGATCATCAACTCCAACAGGCTGAAACCTTTTTGCCCGGATTTTCGCATTTCCGTCTCCAGTCGAATGGCGGACATTTCAGCGGCCCTTGAGTTGTTGCCAGGATTCGCGGCCTTGGCCGGGAGATGTGCAAAGTATACCGCCGCCGACTGGTCCCTTATCACCTCCATATGGGAAACATTTGTCGTTTCTACGATTGTCATCGTCATCGTCACCGTTACCCTTACCTGACGGCACGAATGCAATCCCGGAATTTTTGATTCTGACGCCACCGACGATTTCTGACCCAGATTCATCTTTATTGTCGAATACTCCGTCCCCGTTCAGGTCGAACACGCTGTTATCCGGTTGCCCGCCGGTCAGGGTAACCTGCATGAGCCAGCCGTGCGTGCTGCCGGTATTACATACGTTTCCGTCCTCCGGGGGAGAGGGAACCAAGGTGGTGAAAATGACCCGGTCGTGAAGCAATATCGGGGAGGAGGTGACGCGCTCGCCCTGCTTCACGCCTTCGACCGTCAGGTCAATGTAAAAACCAGACTGGCCGCCCGGATCGTAGCTCACGGGATTATCCGAGAGATAGCGCAGTTCCGCCGCGTCATAATAGCCGACGGGCGCCGGCGCCTTGTGAATCGTCTGTGCCACCAAGTTGGTGCGGGTCAGGGGCAGATTCGACGAGTCGGTATCCTTTATGCCATAAAAGGTCTGCACGCTGAGATCCGTGTAGTCGTCGTGCCCGTTTCCCTCGGCATCGCGCTTCTCGAAGAACTTGCCCGTGCCGAAAAAGACCAGCACTTCGTTGGTGGTGTTCGCGCGCAGCATTGCAGCCGGTTTGGCATAAATGGGCTGCGTTGTGTTCTCACTGTCGGCCGCCTTGAACAGGGGGGTGCTGAGGGAAGATGGCCAATCGCTTGAACTGGCGGCGCTCAGGTCGATTTTCCACAGGTTGCCGAGCATGTCCCCAACATAGACCGTGTCCACACTGCCGTCGCGGTTCCTGTCCGCGGCCAGCGGGGTGGACAGGCCATTGGGAGGGGCGTTCCCGCTTGCCGTTTCGTCTGCCGAATTGGCGAGCAGGATGTCCCTGAGCAGTGCGCCGGTTTTCAGGTCGACAATGTATAAATGCGCCTTGTTGTCGGTGGCGTTGTAGCCATTGCCGAAAATCGCCACCCACTCGCCGCTTTGCATGCGCACGATCGACGCCCGCCCCAGGGTCGCGCCGAGGTTCTCGAAACCGGACACGTCGGAGCCGGCTTCCCACAGTGGCTTGGGTTGGGCGGGGTTTTCCACGTCCAGGGCGAAATAACCATTGCCGCCCGCGCCGGTCGAGCCCACTAGCACGGTACTCCACTTGGGACTCGTCGAGGTGCCGAGATTGGCGTCGGCCGCTACCGGGGAACCGTCTACGAAAAAGCGATGCGACGCATTCGGATCGAACAAATTCTTCAGGTGCGGGAACACGGCGTTCGGAA